>DASRJS010000043.1:0-34337 GCA_035649355.1 Candidatus Polarisedimenticolia bacterium | reverse complement strand
GCCGGTGACGGCGCCGGCGCCAAGGAGCTCGACGATCGCCTCCGCAACGTCCGGCGCCGACGTCGGCGAACCCACTTCGTCGTCGCCGACGACGGACAGGGGCCGTCCGTCGGCGACGGCGCCACGCGCCGCGGCAACGATCTTCGCCGGGAAGTCGGCGCCGGGCGGTCCGAACAGCCAGGCCGTGCGGATGATCCCGAGGGACGGCCCGTTCCGGCCCCGAGCGAACGCCTCGGTCGCGAGGCTCTCACCGGCGAGCTTGCTCGCGCCGTAAGCGTTGATCGGCCCGGTCGGATCGTCTGGCCGGTAGCCGCGGCCGTCGCGGCGCTGGCCGTCGAACACCTCGTTCGTCGAGATGACGACGAGGTCGACGCCCGCGGCTTCGCACATTCGCGCGAGCACGCCCGTGGCGGCCCCGTTCCGGTGGTGTGCGAGCTCCGGGTCCCTTGCACACGCGTCGACGTCCGTCCAGGCCGCGGTGTGGACGACCACGTCCGGCCGGTCGTGGCGCAGGAGCGAGACGACACCCGCCGGGGCATCGAGGTCGTAGGCCGGACGCGACCAGCCGATCGGCCCGCCCGGGCCGGTGAACGGGGCGTCCTCGAGGGCCGCGATGAGGGCCCGCCCGAGGCGGCCACCGGCGCCCGTGACGGCGACGCGCATCGGGCCGTCAGGCCTCGCGCGAAGTGGCGAGCCGGGCGCCGTACATCCGCTCGTAGTAGGCGTCCCAATCGCCCGAGCGGACGGCCCGCCACCACGGCTCATTTGCCGCGAACCAATCGATGGTCCGCGCCAGCCCGACCTCGAACGGGATCCGGTTCCGCCACCCGAGGGCGGCGAGCTTCGTGCCGTCCATCGCGTAGCGCCGGTCGTGGCCGGGCCGGTCCTCGACCGTCCGGACGAGCGACCACGGCTTGCCGAGGTGCTCGAGGAGGCGCGCGACGACGTCGCGGTTCGTCAGCTCGGCCGAGCCCGGGATGTTGTAGGTCTCGCCGGCGACGCCGTGCCACAGGACGTGCTCGATCGCGAGGGCGTGGTCGGTCACCTCGAGCCAGTCGCGGCGCTGGAGGCCGTCGCCATAGAGCGGCAGCTCGCCGTCATCGAGCGCGTTCGTCACGAACAGCGGGATGAGCTTCTCGGGGTGCTGATACGGGCCGTAGGTGTTCGAGCCGCGCGTGACGACGACGTCCGCGCCGTACGTGATCACGTACGACCGCGCGAGCAGCTCGCCGGCCGCCTTCGCGGCGGCATACGGCGACCGCGGCGCCAGCGTGGCCGACTCGGGCGCGTGGCCCTCGTCGACCGAGCCGTAGACCTCGTCGGTCGAGACGTGGAGCAGCCGCGGCGCGCTCGCGCGCTTGCCGGACGCGGCCCGGGCCGCCTCGCGTCGCTGTGCCTCGAGCAGAACGTGGACGCCGATGACGCCTGTCCGGAGGAACGCCTCGGGGTCGAGGATCGAGCGGTCGACGTGGGATTCAGCCGCGAAGTTGACGATCGCATCCGCGACCGCCGCGAGCGGCGCGACGGCCTCCGGGTCGGCGATGTCGCCGCGGACGAAGGTCAGGCGCTCGGCCTGCTCCGGGTCGTCGCGGACCGGTTCGAGGTTCGTCTCATTGCCGGCATACGTGAGCTTGTCGAGGACGGTGATCCGCGTGCCGTCGTGGCGGGCGAGGACCTCGCGCACGAACGCGGAGCCGATGAACCCGGCGCCGCCGGTGACGAGGAGGTGCGCCGCGGCCGGCCGCGCGGTCACGTCGTCAGCCGACCGGTCGTTCGGCCGGTGGCGCGAGCCGGCCCGCCGCGTGGTCGTCGGCCGCGATCTGGGTCGCGTGGAGCAGCGACTCGACGGTGCCGGCGTCGGTCCAGTGGCCCTCGTAGACCGGGCTGAAGAGCCGGCGGGTTGGGATGTAGTGGTTGAGCACGTCGGTGATCTCGAACTCGCCCCGTCCGGACGGCAGCAGCGCGGCGATGACGTCGAACGCGTCCGGTCGAAGGAAGTACACCCCGATCGGGATGAGGTCGCTCTTCGGCTGGGCCGGCTTCTCCTCGAAGCCGATGACCCGGCCCTCGGCATCCAGCTCCGCGACGCCGAAGCGCTCCGGATCGGGGACGCGATAGAGCAGCGTCCCGGCGGCCCACGGTCCGTCCTCGAACTCGGACGCGAGATCGGCCAGGGCCGGGCCGCGCAGGACGTTGTCGCCGAGGACGACACAGAAGGATTCGTCACCGACGAAGTCGCGCGCGAGGCCGATCGCATGGGCGATCCCGAGCGCCCCGCGCTGGAAGCGATAGGTCAGGTCCAGACCGAAGTGCGAGCCATCGGCGAGCAGCTCGACGACGTCGCCGACGCTCTTGCCGCCGAGGATGACCATCGCCTCACGGACACCCATCCCGGCGAGCGTCTCGAGCGGGTAGTAGATCATCGGCCGGTCGTAGACCGGCAGCAGGTGCTTGTTCGTGACGATCGTCAGCGGATAGAGGCGCGTCGCCGTCCCGCCGGCGAGAACGAGGCCCTTCATCGCCGGCCGAGCGTAGCAGGCACCATCACGGCCGGACGCCCGGGGTCGGCAGGACGACCGGTGTCGGTGTCACGCACGGCTGCTCGGAATCGGGCAGCGTCCCACCGTCGGTCGGATCGCACGAGGTCGGCTGCTGGTCCGGCGGTGGCAGGCCGCCCTCGTAATCGAGGATGACGAGGACGTACTCGAGGCGATCGAGGTCGATCGCCGGCTCGATGAACGCGGTCTGGACGACCTCGTTGGCGTCGCGCCTGGAGTCGCCGACGATGCCGATCACGAGGCCCTTCGGGAACGGCGACCGGATGCCGCCGTTGAGCTCGATCCCGGCAGTGACGACCTCCTCGCCGAGGACAACGTCAACCGCCGCATCGATCTTGCTCATCACGAGCAGGCCGCCGAGCTGCCCGACGACCTCGCCCGTGGCGGCGCTCGTCGTCAGCTGGCCGATGACCGTGGAGCCGGTGTCCGAGATGAGGAGCACGCGGGCGTAGTTCGCGCCGACCTCGAAGACCCGCCCGGCGACGGCTCCGCCGGAAGCGACGACGACGTCACCGAGCTCGACGCCCTCGGTCGCGCCGATGTCGATCGTGACGACCCGCCGGAACTCGTTCGATTCGCGGCCAATGACCGCGGCCGCCCGGGTCTCGTAGTCGAAGCCGTTGCGCAGCTGCAGCAACGCGGTGAGCAGCTCGTTCTCGCGCTGGAGCTCCTTCGCCTGGTCGTTCTCGTTCTCGAGCCGGGCGTTCTCCTGCTCGAGCGTCTCGTTCTTCGTCCGCAGCTCGTCCATCTCGGCCAGCGCACCGAACACCGACGAGATGCCGCGCCCGAAGCCATCGATCGTCGCCTCGAGCGGCCGGAATGCGAAGCCGATGCCGCTCTGGAGCTCGCGGACGACCGGGCTCGAGGACACGAGCATGAGGATGACGCTCGCGCCGAGGAGCAGGCCGTAGGTCGCGCCGCGGCGGCGTGCGGCCCGCGTGGCGAAGTACCCGCTCATCGGTGCCTCCGGTCGATTCGGCTCAGCGTGGCGTTCGGGAGTACGTCTCCGTGACGAGCACGCGTTCCATCCGGTCGAGCTCCTCGAGCACGGCGCCGGTCCCGCGGGCGACGCAGGTCAGCGGGTCGTCGGCGACGTGAACGGGCATCTGGGTCGCCTCGGCGACGCGACGATCGAGGCCCGCGAGCAGCGCGCCGCCGCCGGCGAGGACGATGCCCTGGTCCATGATGTCCGCGACGAGCTCCGGCGGGGTCTCTTCGATCGTGTCCCGGATCGTGTCGACGATCTGGATGACGGACGGCTCGATCGCCTCGCGGATCTGGTCCGCGCCGACCTCGACGCTCCGTGGCAAGCCGGTGAGGAGGTCACGGCCGCGCAACGAGACGCGGCCCGAGTCCCACTCGCCCGGATAGGCCGATCCAACCGCGATCTTGATGTCCTCGGCCGTCCGCTCGCCGAGGAAGAGGTTGTACTCGCGGCGGGCGAAGTTGACGATGTCCTGGTCCATCTCGTCGCCGCCGATGCGGATCGACTTCGAGACGACGATGCCGCCGAGGCTGATGACGGCGACCTCGGTCGTGCCGCCGCCGATGTCGACGATCAGGCTGCCCGATGGCTCGCTGACCGGCAGTCCGGCACCGATCGCGGCGGCCATCGGCTCCTCGATGAGGCGGGCCCAGCGTGCGCCGGCGTTGAGGGCGGCGTCCTTGACGGCGCGCTTCTCGACCTCGGTGACGCCGGACGGGATGCCGATGAGCATGCGCGGCCGGGCGATGAGCCCGACCCGGTCGTGCACGCGGTCGACGAAGTACTTGATCATCTGCTCGGTCACGTCGAAGTCGCTGATGACGCCGTCACGCAGCGGCCGCACGGCCACGATGTTCGCCGGCGTTCGGCCGACCATCCGCTTCGCCTCCGAGCCGATCGCGAGGACGCGCTTCGTCCGCGTCTCGATGGCGACCACCGATGGCTCGCTGATCACGATCCCGCGGTCGCGGACGTGGACCAGCGTGTTCGCCGTTCCGAGGTCGATGCCGATGTCGCGTGAGAAGAGGCCGAGGATTCGATCGAGCACGCGGGGCGGGTACCTCGTGGGGGGTCGTCGTCGTCGTTGAAGCAGCCGGCGGCGGGCCAGGGCGGGATGGGCCAGGCCCGGACGCGCCAGGGCCCGAGCAGTATACCCGCGGGTCTAGTTCGAGCCCGTTCGGTCATCGATCGCGCGGGGCGCGCGATCGAACGCGATGCCCCGGTCGCGCATCGAGACGTACGCATCGTGGCCGATGACGAGGTGGTCGAGGAGCTGGACATCCAGGAGGCGACCAGCGGCAAGGGTCTCCGCGGTGAGGTGGAGGTCGTCGGGCGACGGGGTCGGATCGCCGGACGGGTGGTTGTGGACGAGGATCAGGCCGCTCGCGTCGAGGCGGACGGCATCCTTGAAGAGCTCGCCGATGCGCACGAGGGAGGCGCTGACGTTGCCCTGGTAGACCGTCGCGACGCGCAGGACGACGTTCTTCGTGTTCAGGAGCACGACCCGCAGCTCCTCGCGCTCGAGGCGGCCCATCTGGAGCACGAGGCGGTCGGCGACGTCGCGAGGCGAGCGGACGGCCCAGCGCGCCGCGGGCCAGTCGGCCAGGAGTCGCCGCCCGAGCTCGAACGCGGCGAGAAGCTGGGTCGCGCGTGCGGGCCCGATCCCGGGGAGGCGCGTGAGCTCCAGATCAGACGCCCGGGCGAGGCCGGTCAGGCCCTCGAACGTGGCAAGGGCTTCGGTTGCGAGGTCGACCGCCGAGGCACCAGCCGTGCCCGAGCCCCAGAGCAGGCCGATGAGCTCCGCGGCCGTGAGGCCGCTCGCGCCACGGCGGGCCAGCCGTTCACGGGGCCGCTCCGCGGGCGCGAGCTCGCGAATCGCGCGGCCGCGCAGCCGAGGCGCAGCGAGCCCGTCCGACATCTGGCCTCCGCGGGCGGGGCAGTCAAGGGGCGCCCCGGGCCCGGACGACGGGAGCCCGCCGATTCCCCCCGCCATCCGGATCCGGGGACGACGGCAGACTACGGGGCGACGCTCACCCCCCGGTCATCGGCGGCTCACCACCGGCTCAACCGGCCGTGACGGTACCGCCGACGATCAGCTCCGCCGCCGTGATGAGTACGGCGTTGAACGCGACGTGGAGGCCGAGCGGCGCCCAGATCGTGCCTCGGCGCACGAATGCCCAGCCGAGGAACAGTGCCACCGGGATTCGCCCGAGGAAGCCGACCGACGCGGCGGCGACCGCGGCCGTGAGGGAATCCCCGCCGACGAACAGGACGTGCGCGGCGGCGAACAACAGGGCCGAGCGGACGATCGCGCCGGTCACGCCGAGCGACGGGCGCCAGGCGTTGATCGCGACGCCCCGGAAGATCGTCTCCTCAGCCAGCGGCGCGATGATCGCCCCGGCGAGGAGGTGGACGGCGAGGCCACCGGGGCTCCCGGTTGGGGTGAACGGGGCCTCTGGTGCGACGCCGAAGACCTGGACGAGGACCGTCGCGGCGACCGCCGTGACGAGGATCGCGGGACCGGCGAGCAGCGCACCCCAGGCGAGCTCCCGAATCGCGCCAGCAACTCGGCGATTGAAGCCGATCTCAGGCCACGACAGGACTCCGGGTCCGACGACGAGCAGGCCGACGAGCCCAATCGCGATCGCGCTCTGGATGACGAGAACGAGCAGCTCGGTCGTCAGCTGGTCAAGCTCGATGCCCGCGAGCTCGAGGGGCAGCCCGACGAGGACCCAGGCGACGTAGCTCGCCGGCAGCCAGGCGAGGAAGATCAGCAGCGGCGTCGGCCCACGGTAGCCAGGGTTGGCCGCGACACGGCGCTCGATGGCTTGCGAGCCGGCGAGCCCGCAGAGGCCGATCGCGAAGGCCGCGGCACCGGCGAAGAACAGGAGCCGGGCGGTGAGCCCGGAGGCACCGAGGATCGCGATCGCGATGCCGAGCAATCCGGCGATCGTCGCGAGCCAGCCGACGACGAACAGCGCCGGCGCGGTCCGGCCTTCGGTCGTGAAGCGCAGGAGCCCCGGTGCGCTCGCGCTGCCGTCCGGCGGGTCGGCGCCGGCCGGGTCGGCGCCGGCCGGGTCGGTCAAGTCTCGGGCAGCGGGTCGATTGCCGGGCTGGTCGTCGTGGACGCCGCGCGGCTGCTGCGCCGGACCGTGGTCCGGATCGCGTCGGCGGGCAGGGCGTCCTCAGCGGTGGCTGCCATCGCTGGCTCCGGCAGGGCGTCGAGCGGCGCAGCCGTGACGAGCGGCGCCGGTGCAACGGTTGCGATGAGATCTCGGCGTTCGAAGTCCTTGCCGCACCACGCGCACAACGTCCAGTCCAGGCCGACGAGCCGGCCGCAGTTCGGGCAGACCCGGTTCAGCCGGGTTCGGCAGGTCGGGCAGATGATCCAGTCAACGTCGACGCGGCGGTCGCAGCCCGGACAGTGCCGAACCGCCTCGATCTCATTGAGGAGCGCCTCCTCCGCGAGGTTCCGCTCGTAGACCTCGCCGATCCGCTCCTGCGGCCGCACGATCCGGTAAGCGAAGACCGCGAGCGGGAAGAGCAGCGGCGTCGAGATGATGATGCCCGTCGCGGCCACGTACGGCGCGATCGGGTTCTCGGTCCGGAGCTGCATGTCGCGGAACGCCCAGTACGCAGCCGCGAGCCAGAGGATGACCCAGTACGCGGCGAAGACCTGGAACGCGAACTGGATGACCGGGTTGTCGAAGATCGACCCAATGGCGTCGCCGATCATCTGGAAGATCTGTTCCATCGGCGGCTAGTTTGACCTCCGCGGGCGATTCAGCGCGACGTCCATCTCAGGCCTGGACCTCAGGCGAGTGTATCAACCGCGTTCCCGCGGGCCATCGGCCGCTCCCCGGTCGCGAACGATCGCGAGGATGCCGCCGATGAGCAGCAGCAACGCCCCGGTCGCCTCGAGGATGACGCCAAGCTGGCTACCCGTTGCGCCAACCAGGCGGTGCCACGTGATGCCGAGGATGAATGAACCGACGGCCAGACCGAGCATGCCGTGACGGAGCCAGTCGGCGAGCCGGCTCGGCAGGACGGCCAGGGCGGTCACTCCGAAGGCGATGAGGAAGATCGGCAGGTTCGAGATGTCGCCGAGGCCCCAAGCGCTGAAGTACGAGTCGGGCCTGTCGATCCATGGCAGGACGAAGCTGATCGTGGCGAGGCCGCCGCCAGCCGCGACGAGCCAGCCCGGCAGCGTGTCGGGGGCATCGAACGGCAGGTCGGCGAACAGCGGCGCGCGGCCGGGCTCGAGCGGCCGTGCTTCGGGAGGCAGCGCGGATGACGGCCGGCTCGTCTGGGCGAGGTCCGGCATCCGGCTCGGCGGAATCATCGACTCGTCGGGCTCCCCGACCCCCGCGGTTGGCGAGTCGAGGCCGGATGCCGTTCGCTCGTCGGCGCCGGGCCATCGGGGCGCGCTGGTCGAGGTGCGCTGCAGCATCTCCGCGAGCGATGCGGGCATCGCGTTCGGCGGCGTTCTCGCCGGATCGGGCAACGGTGCTCGGGACTCGGGCGGCGAATCGGGCCACTCGATCGCGGCGCGGTCCACGGTGCTGTCGGGCAGCGGCGCCCGCGTGGTCGGCGTTGACGGCGGCAGCCAGGCGCCGGCGAGTCCGGACGCTTCGCCCTGCGCGGCGGCGAGCTCAGCCGCGAATCCGGTCTCCGGCGTGGGCGAGCCGGCGTTCCAGTCACGCAGCACCGGCGGTACGAACGGCGCAGGCGCAGGCTCCGCCGTCGGCGGCTCCGGGAATGCCTCCATGGCGGCGGGCGGTGGCGGCGCGGCATCAGCCGGAGCCGCGGCCTCGGCGCGCGCCGCGTCCCAACCCGCGTCGTCGGCCGTCGCGGCGCTGGTCGCAGCAGCACCATCGGCGACCTCGGCGACCTCGACGACCTCAGGGGCCTGGGCAACCTCAGGTTCGTCGGCCGCTTCGTCCGTGGGCGCCCCAACCGCGGTCAGGTTTGCGCCGCACGCCTCGCAGGTCCGCCGGCCGAACGGCACGTCCTCGCCGCAGTTCGGGCAGACAGTCGATGGCGCAGTCATGGACCGGACCTCCAGGTCAACATCCGACCCACCCCCGGGTCGTGCGTCAGGGTGCCAGACTCGGACGAGAACGACCAGCCCCCAGGCGATCGGTGGCCATCGGACGGATGTCCGGCGTCAGCGACGCGCTCGCAACGCCTCGAACGTCCACGCTGCCTGGCGCCAGGCGACCGCGACCGCGATCAGCCACGCTCCTGCGAGCCAGGCGATGCTGAAGATGAAGAGGGCAGCCAGCAGCTCGGTGCGGCTCCCGCCGTCGACGATCACCAATCGAAGGGCACTCGACGTCACCGCGGCAACGCCGCCGGAGAGCACGGCGATTGCGACGATCGCGGCATTGCCGAGCAGGAGCGTCGCGAGCGTCGTCGGGCGGAGGAGCAACCCCAGCCAGCCGTCGCGAAGTGCCCGGCGGAGATCGCTCCCCGCGACGAGCCGCCGCACGGCGAGACCGCCGGCGGCCTCGCCGAGCGCCCAGGCAATCGTGAGGGCGGCCACGGCCTCCGGAGCCCGGAGCGCGATCCGCACGATCATCGGGACTGCCGCCTCACCGGGCGCCGCCAGCTCCTCATAGGTCGCGATCGCGATCCGTGCGCCGGCCCAGACGAGGACGACCAGGGTCGGCACGTGGGCCGCGAGCCGGAGCGTCGCCGCGCGCAGGACCAGCCCGGGTCGCGCCGCGACCGGCGCATCGAGATCGTCGTCTCGGGCGACCTCGTCAACGAGTGCGACATCGATCGCGGCCGCGATGACGGCGCCACCGACGAGCCAGACCAGGACGACCACTACGGCGCCAACGATGAGGTTCATCAAGGAGTCCGTCCCGCCGAAGACCAGGCCGACGACCGTCGGCGCGACGACGTTCGTGAGGCCCGCCGCCGTCGGCAGGGTGACGATCGGCACGACGAGGACGAGCAGGCCACCGCGGATCAGGAACGCCGCCATCGCCAGCAGCCACCAGGTCGGGCGGCCGAGCGCAGCCAGCAGCGATGTGCCCATCGCCGCCGGCCACGACAGCGTCGGGCGCGGAGCTCCGCTCAGGGCGTCGCCTGCGAAGCGCCCGGTGACTCGCTCGGCGCAACGCTCGGCGACGGGCTCGGGCCGGCGAGCTCCTGGAGGCGCGCAAGCGCCTGGCGGACGAGCTCGATCTCCGAGCCGTAGCGGGCGAAGTTGCCGTCCTTGAGGGCGTCCTGCGCGAGCTCGAAGTGGCGGTTCGCGTACTCGATGAGCGCGGCCACATCCGACGGCAGGTCACCGCCCGGCCCGGGCGTCGGAGAGGGGCTCGGGCCCGGTCCGCCGCCGAGCAGCTGCCGAAGGGCGTCGCCAAGGGTCTCGCCCCAGACAACGGTCGTCGGCGAAGCGACGACGATCCGCTGGAACTCGGGGAATGACGAGGAGGTTGACTGGAGGTAGACCGGCTGGAGATAGATGAGGGCGTCGCCGATCGGAATCACGATCAGGTTGCCCCGGATGACGCTGCTCCCGGACTGGTTCCAGAGCGTGACCTGGGCGCTGATCGTCGGGTCCTGGTCGATGCGCGCCTCGATCTGCGCGGGACCGAAGATCGTCGTGTCGGCCGGGAATTTGTAGACGCGCACGCCGCCGTAGTTCGGCTCGTCCATCCGGGCCGCGACCCAGGCGATCATGTTCGGCCGCTGCGTCGGCACCATCGGTTGCAGGAGCAGGAACTCCGGGTCCGCCTCGCCGGGCATCCGCATGATCACGTAGTAGGCCTCGGTCGGGAGGCTCTGGCTGTTCGTCTTGCCCGCCGGCACGGTCCACAGGTCGTTGCTGCTGAAGAACGTCTCGGGCTGCGTGACGTGATAGCGGCCGAACTGGCGCGTCTGGACGTTGAACAGCTCCTCGGGGAAGCGGAGATGACGGCGCAGGTCCTCCGGCATCACGGAGAGCGGCGTGAAGATGCCGGGGTAGGCGCCCTGCCACGCCCGGATCAGTGGGTCGTCGGGGTCGCTGACGTAGAGCGTCATCGAGCCGTCGTAGGCGTCCATGACGACCTTCACGCTGTTCCGGATGTAGTTGAACGAGCCGGGTCCGAGGCCGGTCCTGTCGAAGGCCTCATTCGGGCTGAACGCCTGGGCGTTCGGGAAGTCGTCGCTCACCGTGTACGCGTCCTGGATGTAGACGAGGTGGCCGCGACCGTCGATGACAACGTACGGATCCTTGTCCTCGCGCAGGAACGGAGCGATGCGCTCGAGCCGTTCGGCGAGCGTGCGATGCATGAGCAGCTGGCTGCCGCTCGTCACCTGATCGCTGATCAACAGGTCGAGATCGCGGAAGCGCAGCGCGAACAGGAGCCGCGACCAGACCGTGTCGAGCCGGATCCCGGTGGTGCCCTGCCAGCGCGTCTTGACGCTGATGTTCGCGTCGCCGGATTCGTCCTCGCCGCGCGGATAGTCGAACTCGTCCTGACGGGCGCCGACGATGACGTAGCTCGCCGGCGCTTCGCCGAAGTAGATCCGCGGTTCGCTGATCTCGGGCGCCCCGCCGTTCGAAGCGGGCGGCAGGTTCTTAATCAGCAGGACCGGCTGGCCCTCGGTCGTGACCTCGTTCACCGGAACCATCGCCAGGCCGATGCCGTGGGTGTAGATGATCCGCTCGTTCACCCAGCCGATGGCCTGCGGATTTCCGGCGAGGTCGAGCTCGCGGGCAGCGAGCATCACCTGCCGCGGCTCACCGTCGAGGACGTAGCGATCGGTGTCGACGTCGATGAAGTCGAAGTAGCGGCGGACCGTCTGAAGCTGATCGAGCGTGTCGCCGAGCGGCCGGTAGTCCCAGAGCCGGGCGTTGTTGAACGTCGCCTCCTCGGCGTCGATCTTGGCCTGGGTCAGCGGCTCCTCGCCGCGATACGAGCGCTCCTCCCAGCCGTCGATGTCGTACGCGAGCCGGGTCATCGCAATGTTGTTGCTGATGTACGGCTCCTCGAGCTGGAACTTGTTCGGGTCGACCACGAGGCGCTGCACGGCCTCCGGGTAGAGGCGTCCGACGACGAGCGAGACGGCCAGCCAGGCGACGACCGCGATCCCGAGCGGCCGGGTCCAGCGTGTCAGCGCGCCGCCGACGACGAACGCGGCGGTCAGGCCGGAGATCACGGTCAGCAGGTCGTACGCGAAGAACTGGGCGTTCGCATCCGTGTAGCTCACACCGGTCGCGATGCCGCGATTCGAGTAGACGAGCTCGAGCTTGTCGAGCTGGTAGCCGAACGCCACCGAGAGCAGAAACAGGCCGGCCAGGACGGCGATATGGGCCCGCACCGCCGTCGTCGTGACCGAGCCGCCGCGTGACGCGCCCGCGAGATAGCGGACGACGGCAACGCCAAGGCTGCCGATGACGATCGCGTTGAAGATCGCCTGGGCCGCGCGCTGGAACGGCAGCTCGAAGAGGAAGAACGAGATATCGCGGCCGAAGACCGGGTCGGTCACGGCACCGGCGGCGGACCCGTAGGGCACGCGGTTCAGCCAGAGGAGCACGGTGTCGAGGTTGGCGGCCGCGCCGATCCCGATGAGCAACGCGACGAAGATCCCGAGGCCGACGAGGACGACGGTCGCGATCGGCGTGACGTCCGGCAGCTCGACCGGACGCGGGCCGCGTCCGCCGCGCGCGCCGCCGCTCTCCCACGCGGCGCGGTTCAGGCCGTCGAGGAAGTCGCGCAGCCCGCCGCCGCCCATAGGCCCCGCCGCCGGCGCGAGGCGGGCAGCGAGCCAGAGGCTTCCGAGGAAGGCGCCGAGCGCCAGCCCGAAGCCGCCGATGAAGAGCGCCAGCGACACCCACAGCCGCGTGTAGAAGACTCCTTCGAAGCCAACGCTCCGGAACCAGATCGCCTCGGTCCAGAGGTCGATCGTGCTCGCGCCGAAGAGGACGACGAAGAGGACCACGAACACGAGGATCCAGGCGCGCCGCGAGACGCCCCCGGAGCCCCCGCTGCGGCGCCGACGACGAGCTGTCGGAATGCGTTCGATCGGCGGTCCGGTACCGCCATCGTCGTCGCCGTCGTCGCCGTTGCCGGGTTCGGGAGGGGACCCGCCAGCCTCGCGCTCCTGGCGGCGGCGCGCCTCGTCCAGCAGCTCGTCGAAGAGGTCACGCATCGTCGGCAAGTCTAGGGGCACGCACGGTCGAGCCCGGCCCGAGCGCCCGGACGGCGGACCGGAAGGCGGTGAGGACGCTGGACGCCAGCTCGTTCGGGCGCATGGTCGCCGCGCGCAGCGGCTCGAACCCGATCGCGGCTCGAATAGCGAACGGCGCGCGCCACGGTCGGTCCGGGTCATCGGGCGGAGCAACCGGGGCGAGCCGGATCGCGAGGCGCCCGGCCTCCTCGCGCACGAGCCCAGACAGGCCGCCGGTGAGCAGCGGGCCAAGCCGGGCAAGTGGCGGATCCGGTGGCGGCCCGGCCGCCGCGGTCACATCGCGGAAGCTGATCACGCCGTCGTCATCGGCGACCCAGAGGACGGCGAGCCACGTGCCGTCGGGTCCATCGGTCGGCCGGCTCATCCCGACGCTCAGCGTCCGGCCGTTGATCTCGAGGTCAAGCTCACGAAGGAAGGAGGGACCGGGCCGGGGCAGTCGTTCTGGCACGTCGCGCAGCGTAGTCGCGCGTGGCTGCAAGGCCGCTGGTGCCGCAACCGTGCAACGAATCCGCGGACTTGTCCGAAGCGCGCCGGATCTTCGCGCGGGGACAGCGGCGGCTGGGGGCTCGAGCGAGTGGAAATCCCAGAATTCGTTGCATCTGTGGAGCACCGCGACCATGGGATCGCAACGGATCGTCGTTTCGCGCCGGGATCAGCTCGAGGAGTCGTTGTCCTCAGATTTCTCGGCGTCGACCTCGTCCGGCTCCGCTTCGCGGGCTTCGCCATCGGTCCCGGCCTCAGCGCTCTCGGCGACATCGGTACCCGCGGCCTCGGCGGCTTCGGCGGCCTCGATCTCGAGCTCGGCACGGATGGCTGCGGCCTCCACCTCGGCGGCTTCGATCTCCATCCGCAGCATCTCGCGACGGACCTCGTCAGGCGGCGGCGCGAGCGAGCCCTGCGGAGCCGTCGGCTCGTCGACCTGGTACTCGCCCGAGATGAAGCCGAGAAGGCTGCGTTTCGGCGGCGCGACGATCGGGTCGGCCCGGACGGCGGCAAGGTCGACCTGCGTCACACCCGGCACGTCCTCGCTGAGCGCGGCAACCAGCTGGGCGCCGCACGAAGGGCAATGCTCAGGCGTCGGTGACGGCAGGGCGTGGGAGCACCACGGGCAGGTGTTGTCCGTCATGGCTCACGCATCCTAGCGGCTGAGGCAAGACGATGAAGCCCGCTGAACCGGCGATCCGGTGCACAACGGCGACACGCCGCAGCCTCACTCCCACTCGATCGTTGCGGGTGGCTTCGAGCTGATGTCGTAGACGACCCGGTTCACGCCCGGGACCTCGTTGACGATCCGGCTCGAGATCTTGCCGAGGACGTCGTACGGCAGCTTCGCCCAGTCCGCGGTCATGCCGTCCTCGGAGGTGACTGCCCGAATCGCGACTACGTTCGCGTACGTTCGGTTGTCGCCCATGACGCCGACCGAGCGAACCGGTGTCAGGATCGCGAACGACTGCCAGAGCTTGCGATAGAGCCCCGCGCCCTTGATCTCGTCGATGACGATCCAGTCCGCTTCGCGAAGCGTCTCGAGACGATCCGCGGTGACCTCGCCGATGATCCGAATCGCGAGCCCGGGGCCCGGGAACGGCTGGCGGAACACCATCGCCTCGGGCAACCCGAGCGCGACGCCGACCTCGCGGACCTCGTCCTTGAACAGGTACCGCAGCGGCTCGATCAGCTGGAAGCGGAGGTCCGCCGGCAGCCCGCCGACGTTGTGGTGGGTCTTGATCTTCTGGGCGGTCTTCGTCTCGGCGGTCGTCGATTCGATGACGTCCGGGTAGAGCGTGCCCTGGGTCAGGAAGTCGATGCTCCCGAGCTTCGTCGACTCCTCTTCGAAGACCCGGATGAACTCGTCGCCGATGATCCGGCGCTTCTCTTCGGGATCCTCGATCCCCGCCAGCCGGCGCAGGAAGCGCTCGCGCGCGTCGACCATGACGAGGCGCATCCCGAGATGCTGCTCGAAGGTCGCCCGGAGGAGCTCCGACTCCTTCTTGCGCATGAGCCCGTGATCGACGTAGATGCACGTCAGTCGATCGCCCACCGCGCGGTGGACGAGCGCGGCGGCAACCGCCGAATCGACGCCGCCCGACAGGGCGCAGATGACGGCGCCGTCCGAGCCGGTTGCTCGGGCGTGGGCGTCGACGCGATCGCGGATCTCGGCGACGGTCGTCTCGATGAAGTTCGCCGCTGTCCAGTCCGGCCGCAGGCCGGCGATCCCGACAACGAAGTTGCGCAGGATGTCGCGACCGCGAGGCGTGTGGGCGACCTCGGGGTGGAACTGGATCCCGTAGAGGTTCCGCTCGGGCGCTTCGAGCCCCGTGAACGGCGACGAATCCGTCTGGGCCGTGGCCCGGAAGCCGTCCGGCAGCTTGACGATCGAGTCGCCGTGGCTCATCCAGACCGGCTGGTCACGGTCGATGCCATCGAACAGCCCGCCGTCTCGGGTCACGGTCACGGTCGCCGGGCCGTATTCGCGCTTCGAGGCCGGCAGCACCTCGCCGCCGAGCTCATGGGCCATCATCTGCGCGCCGTAGCAGATCCCGAGGACCGGCACGCGGCCACTCCAGATGCTGCCGTCGGGCCGCGGCGCGTCCGTGTCGTAGACCGAGTTCGGGCCGCCCGAGAGGATGATCGCCCCGACGCCGCGGCGTTCGAGCTCCGACAGCGGCGTGTCGTGCGGCAGCAGCTCCGAATAGACGTTGAGCTCGCGAACGCGGCGGGCGATGAGCTGGGCGAACTGGCTGCCGAAGTCGAGGACGGCGACGGTCGCGCCGGGGGCGACGGCGGCCGGGGCAGGGCGATCGGTGGGCTCACGCGCCGGCGCCGGGGCGTTGAGCGCGGTCTCGAGGTACGCCTCGACCTCGGCGTCGTCCGGCGCGAGAACCCGGTGGCCGGCGTTCGCCGCCTCGCCGTGGACGGTCTTCCCGCGCCGAGGCTTCGGCGGCGCCTCGTGGAGATCCGTGCCCCCGGGCTCGACGGCGGGCGCATCCGCGGCACCGGGTTGCGGGTGGTCATCCGGCCGGATCTGCGTCACGTGGCGGAAGTGTACCGGCCCGAGCACGTGGCCCGGGCCGGAGGTCGTCGCTGCCAGACAGGCTCAGTCGGCTGGCGGATAGAACCCCGTGACCGTGTAGGCGTTGCCGCTCACCGCGCCTGTGTACGTGCAGGTCACCGTTGACTCGGCTGCGAAACCCTGAATGCCACGTGTCAGCGTGCCGGACTGGCCATCGGGCGTCACGTAGTCGATCTGCTTCCAGATGTACAGCTGGCCAGCGTCGAGATGGAAGGCGGCCGGGCCACCGTTGAAGCTGGCATTCCAGACGTTGCCGTCGTCACACGTCAGCACGAAGTGCAGGGTCTTGGCGTTGTCCGGGTGAGCCGAGACGGCGGCCGCGCCGGACGCGACGAGCGTGAGTGCGATGGCGGTCGCGGCGAGGAAACGAGTGCGCATCGGGGTCAATCCTCCTCTGCGAGGGCCCCCGGATTGGGTCCAGCCTAACCGACCCTGTCACCGCAAGCCTTGCAGTCGGCTGATCGATCCACCGGGCGCGCTACCCTGCAGACCGATGACCTACTCGATCGTTGCGCGAGACCCTGACACCGGCGAGTTCGGCGTCGCCGTCCAGACGAAGTGGCTCGCCGTTGGTGCCGTCGTGCCGTGGCTCGAGCCCGGGGTCGGGGCCGTGGCAACTCAGTCGTTCGTCGAGGTCGCCTACGGCCCGCGGCTGCTCGAGCGTCTGCGCGGCGGCGCGGCACCGGCGGAGGCACTGGCCGCGCTGCTGGCTGACGACCCGCAGGCAGACGTTCGACAGGTTGGCGTCGTCGATGCCCGTGGGCGTGCGGCCGGGCACACCGGTGCACGCTGCGTACGCGAGGCCTCGAACCTCACTCGAGAGAACCTGACCTGCCAGGCGAACATGATGGAGCGGCCGACGGTGCCCACCGCGCTCCAGGCCGGCTATGACCGCGCGGCGGCTGACGGGCTCGACCTTCCGGCCCGCCTGATGGCGGCCCTGCGCGCCGCCGAGGCCGAGGGCGGCGATGTCCGCGGCCGGCAGTCGGCCGCGCTCGTTGTCACTGGCCCGCCGGGTGCGGACCCGTGGGTCCGCAAGTTCGACATCCGCGTCGACGACCACCCCGCGCCCCTCGATGAGCTGGCTCGCCTGCTGCAGCTGGCCCGGGCCTTCGCGACGATGGACGAGGGTGACAACGCGCTGGCGGTGGGCGATCGTGATGCCGCAGCCGCGTTCTACATGCGCGGCCTGGAGCTGGCCCCGGATGACGACCAGGCGATGGTCCTCGCGGCCGGTGGTCTCGTCCAGCTCGGCCGGTTCGATGAGGCGGCGCCGCTGCTCCGCAAGGCTAAGCGCGTGAACGCGCGCTGGCCGGAGTTCGTCCGCCGGTTCAGCGCTGCCGGCCACGCGCCGCCGGTCAGCGAGGACCAGCTCCGCGAGCTATTCGGGGACTGACCCCGCCGCTCGAAGCCGGAACACCGGGCCGCGACCAAGACCCTCCGCCGGGGTCCCGTAGCGCAGGATCAGGTTCATGACCGCGGCGTGGCGCTCGGCGCCGCCGAGCTCCTCGGCTGCATAGGTCGCGGTCCGCTCGCCGATCGTCACGCTCGCCGTCCCGTGCTCGATGAGGTTCAGCGCCCAATCGGCGTCGGGCTCGCCGGCAGCGACCAGGATTGAGCCGTCCGGCTCTTCGACGAACCCGACGGCGGTCCGCAACGTCCGGCCAGACCGCCGCCCTCGAACCTCGAGGAGCGCGACCTTGCCCCACGCGGCCAGCTCCTCGCCGATCGAATCGGAGCTCACCCTTCGCGGATCTTCCAGAACGAGTCCTTTCGGACGACGAGCCCGTCGCGCAAGGTCCAGAGGTCGCAGCCGCGGAGGTGGAGCCGCTGACCCTCGACCGTGGTGCCGGACAGCGTCCACTCGGACGCGCCGCGGTCGCCGCACGCGAAGTGCTCGTCCTCGCGATAGCGGACGTCCGGGATGCCCGCAAAACGTGCCTCAAAGGCCGCCCGGATCGCGGCGGTGCCCTCGAAGCGGCGGCCGTGGGGTTCGGGACCGCGGGGTGCGTCGAAGACGGCGTCGGGGGCGAAGTGGGCCATGATCGCGTCGACATCGTGGTGGTCGAAGCCGGCCGCGATGTCGGCCAGGATCGTCGTCGTCGGGTCGGTCATGAGCGCGGACTCCTTTTCGGTTGAGCCCGCCGCGTCGTGAGCGCTCAGCGGCCTCGCTGCCAGGACTTGCCCTCGGTCGAGACCGCGGGGGCGAAGACGATCTCGACCTGCTGCATCTCGGCGATCGTCCGGGCGCCGAGCGCGGCCATCGACTGACGCAGCGCGCCCATGAGGTTCTGCGAGCCGTCGGTGACGCTCGCGGGACCGGACAGGATGGTCTCGAGCGAACCAGCGCTGCCAACCTTGATCCGCGTGCCGCGCGGCAGGACCGGCGATGGCGCGGCCATGCCCCAGTTCACGCCACGCCCGGGCGCTTCCGTTGCGCGCGCCAGGGGCGTGCCGAGCATGACGACGTCGGCGCCCGCGGCAATCGCCTTCGCGATCTCGCCGCCGCGGCGCATCCCGCCGTCGGCGACGACCGGGACGTAGCGGCCGGCGGATCGGACGAACGCGTCCCGTGCGGCGGCGACGTCCGCGACCGCGGTGACCTGCGGCACGCCGATGCCGAGGACCTCGCGGGTCGTGCACGCCGCGCCCGGCCCGACGCCCACGAACACCGCGGCGGCCCCCTGCTCCATGAGCTGGTACGCGGCGGCCGCGTTCGTCGTGTTGCCGACGGCGACCGGGATCGGCATGTAGCGGGTGAACTCGTCGAGCGACAGCGGGTCGTAGCCCTTGGCGAGATGGCGGGCGGACGAGACCTGGCTCTGGACGAGGAACAGGTCCGCGCCGTGCTCGGCGCAGAACGGACCCCAGCGTCGCGCCGCGGCCGGCGTCGCCGCGACCGCGGCCTTCGAACCAGCGTCGTGGATCTCGGCGATCCGGCGCGCGACGAGTTCCTCGCGGATCGGCTCGGCGTAGGCCTTCGCGAGGGCGTCGTGGACCTCGTCGTCAGCGGCGCCGGCGATCCGCGCGATGACGGCCGAGGGGTCGTCGTACCGGGTCTGGACGCCCTCGAGGTTCAGGACGGCGAGCCCGCCGAGCTTCGCCAGTGCGCCGGCAAATGCCGGGTCGACGACTGCGTCCATCGCCGCCGCGAGGACGGGCACGGCCAGCTCGATCCCGCAGAACGTCTGGCTCAGCTGGACGTCGGCCGGCTCGATCGTCTCGAGCCCGGGCGCGAGCGAGACGTCTTCGAAGCCGTAGGTTGGCCGCAGGCGGTCGGCCTTCGACGCAAAGGTCGGGAGGTCGACGGCGCGACGTTCCTGCTCGATCACCGATCCAAGTCTAGCGTGCCGCAACCTCGCGACCGCTGCCGAGCGCGAACGCGGCGGCACGCTCTGGGTGCGCCACGAGCCATTGAACGGCCTCGATGGCGCGCTCGTACGCCGGCCAGGTCACCAGCTGCGCCGCCGCGGCGGGTGCGAGCCAGCGCTGGTCGTCGTGCTCGTTCGACAGCGTCACCGTCGCCCCAGGGCGAACGCGGGCCGCGAAGACCGCCTCGACCATCAGCGCGTCGACGAGGACTTCGTGGAAGAGATTGACCTGCTCGGTTTCGAAGACGACCTCGAGGTCGTCCGGCCGCAGGCCCGTCTCCTCCTCGACCTCGCGCAGCGCGGCCGCCGTGATTCGCTCGCCCGGCTCGAGGCGGCCGGTGACGCACTGCCAGAGGCCCGGATATGGCCGGCCTGCCGCGCGCCGGATGAGCAGGATCTCGATGCCGTCGGGAGCGAGCCGGAAGAGCCAGCAGGCGACGAGGTCGGGGCGGAGGCTCACGTCCGGAGGCTCACGTTCGGTGCGCCGCGAGCGCGTCCTGCAGCTTGTGCAGCTGCTCGAGGTGCATGAGGTCGTGGACGCCGGCGAAGAGCAGCCACTCGCCGCAGCGCAACCGGCCGACCCACGGATGGACGAGCGGGCAGGGCCACGTTTCGTGGCCGGCGATCGAACGCGCCGATCGCTCGACGACGCGCTGGCTGACGGCGATCCGCCGGAGGAGCGCTTCGCGGCTCGCCTCCGGAGGCCCGGCCACACCCGGCACGACGGCCGCGGCATCAGGCGGGAAGCGACCCTGGGCCGCCAGGGCGCCGGCCATCGACAGCCCGGCCCGGGCGTCGGCGTCATGACCAATCGCCTGGGCGACGTTCCAGTCCTCCTCGCCACCGGGCGCGCGGAAGACGTCCTCGGGCAGCTCGCGCACGATCTCGCTCAGCGCGTCCGCGAGTCCGCCAAGCTGCTCCGCGATTGGGCCTGCCGAGCCCGGACCGGCCCGTTTGCGGACCTCACGGCGAACGCTCAGGAACCGTTCCTCCTCGATGCCCAGCCAGGCGGCGACGGGATCCGGTGCTCGGCCGGCGAGCTCCTCGTACCAGCTCATGGTGTCTCCGACACGCCGCGATCGTACGGCGTCCGTCAGCGGTGGCCGTTGGCCATCTTGAGCGCGTCCGGCCGCTGCCGCAGCCGCCACATCGCCCAGACGCCGATCGCCGGACCGATCGCCAGGGAGCCGAACGCAAGCCGCCAGCCGAGGCCGTCGCCGGGGCCGACGAGTCCGACGCCGACGATCGTCACGCCGGTCAGGATGAAGCCCACCGCCACCTGGACGGACAGCGCCGAGCCGGCGGTCCCCGGCGGTGCCAGCTCCGAGACCGCGGCTGAGAACTGGGCCGAATCCGCCACGACCGTCAGGCCCCACGGGATCGCGACGGCGAGCACGACCCAAGGCGGTGCCCCAAAGAGGAAGCCGATCGCCACGGCGCACGTGCCGCTCGCGGCCATGGCCAGGATCGTCAGCGTGGTCCGGCCGAAACGGTCGGCAAGCGCACCGGCGGCGACGCAGCCGAGCCCGCCGACGCCGACGACGGCAAAGGAGGCGAGGGCGGCCGAGCTCGGATCGGCGCTGCCGGCGGCCGCAAACGACGCCGCGATGAACGCGGGCACCCAGGTCCACATCGCGTAGAGCTCCCACATGTGGCCGAGATAGCCGAGGTTGGCGAGTCGAACCGCGGGCTCTCGGAACGCCGTCACCGCGACGGACACGCTGAACCGCGACGCGGGCGTCTCGAGCGGTCCGGGTTTCGCGAAGACGGCGACGATCGAGCCGCCGACGAGGGCCGCGGCGGAGGCCGCGATCACAACGGCCCGCCAGTCCAGGCCGCCCAATGCCCCAAGCGCGCGGAAGAGGTGCGGCAACGCCGAGCCGACCGTCAACGCGCCGATGAGCGTCCCAACGGCGAGCCCGCGTCCGACCCTGAACCAGCCGGCGATGAGCTTGATCGCGACCGGGTAGACGAGCGCGATCCCGGCGCCGGTCAGGGCGCGCCATGGCAGCGCCGCCGTCGCATCGCCGGCAACAGCGGCGAAGCCGAGGTTGCCGATCGCCGCGATGACCGCACCGATGAAGAACAGTCGCGGCCCCGGCACGACGTCCGCCGCGGCGGAGATCGCGACCGCCAGCGCCGCGATCGCGAAACCCAGCTGGACGGCGACGGTCAGCAGCGGGAGCTGGAGGCCCTCGGTTCGCCACTCGACCGCCAGGAGCGGTCCAACCGCTGAGGCGCTGAACCACGGCGCGAACGCGAGCAGGGTCCCGGTGCCGATGGCGGCGAGCGCCGCCCAACGACCGGGCGGGTCGCCAGCGCGAGCGGCCACGTTCGGGGCCGGCGCGACGGCGGTCAGAGTCGCTCGAAGCGCTCGACCGGGAGGACGAAGACCGTGGCCCCGCCAACTTCGACCTCGAGCGGGTAGGGCATGAAGAACTCGCCCGGCTCCATGATCGGCGGCATCGGGTTGACGACCTGCGTCCGCGAGGTGCAATTCTCGCGCACGATCTCGAGCACGCCGTCGACGGCGGCATCCTCGACGCCGACGATGATCGTCGCATTCGACTGCTTCAGGAAGCCGCCCGAGGAATGGAGCCGCGTCGCCCGGTGCTCCTTTTCGAGCAGGGCGTCAACGAGCGTGCCGGCATCCTCGTTGTGCACGACGGCGACGACGAGCTTCACGCGGCCGAGAATAGCGCTCCCGTCCAGCCACTCAACCGCCGATCGGACACGGTTGAAGCCCGCTCGGCGCGGTGTACGATGCGCCCCCGTGCCCGACCCGACGCCCACGACCGACACGCCCAGCGAGCCTCGGACGCTCGACATCCTCGCGGCCGCGGCGAGTGCGCTGGCCGGTGCAGAGCCGTTCGAAAGCGGCCTGTCCAGGCTTCTTGTTGCGACCGCCGGCAGCCTCGGAGCCGAGGGCGGCGCGATCCTCCTCGCGGATCCCGATCGCGCCGGGCTGATCAACGGCGCCAGCCATGGCATCGATGCGGAGACCGTGGACGCTCTTGCCGAGGCGGCGTCGACGAACGGGCACGCCGCAGGGCTGGCGCTCGCCCGCCGAGCGATCACCGAGGCCGACGACTCCGCTTACGCACCGTTGGTCGTCCGTCGCGACGGCACCCAGGTTGGCCTCGGCATCCTGGCCCTCGATCGCCCCGGCCGGCCGGCGCTGACCGCGACGGAGCGAGTTGTCCTCCAGGCAGCCGCGGACCTTGCGGCGTCGATCGTCGATCGCGCGCGGATGGGCTCGCTGGCCGTGGAGCGCTCCGAGTGGTTCCAGCGGATCTCGCACACGGATCCGCTGACCGGCCTTGCGAACGCCCGGACGTTCGACCGGGTCCTCGAGCTCGAGCTCGCTCGGGCCGGGCGGCAGCGCGGCGAGATCTCCGTCGCGATCTTCGACGTGGACGGGCTGGCCCGGATGAACAGCGAATCCGGCAGCGACGCCGGCGACGATGTCCTCCGCGAGTTCGCAGCCGTCCTCGCCGAGTCGATCCGGCTCGTCGACACGATCGCACGCCGCGGCGCCGACGAGTTCGCGCTCATCGCGCCCGGCTCGGCCGGCGTGACCGTGGCCCGACGCGTCCTCGATTCGGTCGCCCGGGATCCGAAGCTCGCGGCTCGCGGCGTCACGGTCTCGGCCGGCGTCGCCCGCTTCCCGACGGACGGCACGACCGGTGACGAGCTGCTCACGGCCGCGGGCCTGGCCCTTGACGACGCGAAGTCGAGCGGACCGGCCTCGATCGCCGAGGCCCTCGCGGGCGAAGCCTGAGCCCAGCCGCCTCAAGGGCGGTTGCTGAGACGACCCAGCCTCAGGAGGTGGGGCCGATCGCCGTCCCGAGCGAGATGATCGGCAGGGTCGGCGTCAGGGCGCCGGGCCCTGGCTCGCGCGTCAGCGCGACGATCGCACCCGCGCCGGCCGGCGTCGGCGCGCTGGTGAACGAGGCCGTACCGGCCGAGGCGACCCCAAAGTTGCCGATCGGGATCGGGGCGTCCGAGCCGATGATCACCCACGCTTCGTAGACCTCGGTGCCCACGGTCGGATCGAGGTCGTGCATCGCGAGCACGACCGAACCGTCGGCTCGGATCGCGGCGATGCCACCGGACGCGAACCCTTCGCCAGGTCCGAGGACGACCGTCTGGCTGCCTTCCTCGGCGGCGGCCGCGAGGACGTTGTTGACCGCGGTCTCGTAGGCGCGCGCGGCCGCGATGTCGCCCTCGAGGCCGGTGATCCGGTTCTGGAGGTTGAGGCTCAGCGCGCCGAGCGCGACGACCACGGCGACGGCCGCGGCCTGGAATGCGAAGCTCCACGACAGCCGGAAGCCTCGCCGCTCCGGGGCCGCAGCGCGCGGCGCGGCGACAGGCGCCGGCACGACGGCCGGGGCGGGCACCGGTGCCTGGGCGCGGCGAGCCTCGAGGTCCGCGGCGGCCAGGGCCATGATCTTCGACCGCAGGGCGGCCGGTGGCTCGACCGGATCCACCGTCTCGGCGAGGTACGGGACCACGCCGCCGAGCTCGGCGGCTTCGGCATGCAGGTCGCAGGTTGCGAGGTGCTCGCGCACGGCCGCCTCCTCGTCCCGCTCAAGGGCACCGAGGACGTACGCCGGAAGGAGGTCGCGGACCTGGTCGCAGTCGTACCGGGTCATCGTTCCAGCCCCATTTCGAGGCCGCGACGCATCGCGAGCAGCCCGAGGCGCATCCGGCTCTTCACCGTTCCGAGCGGCGTGCTCGTCCGCTCGGCGATCTCTGTCTGGGTCAGGCCGCCGAAGTAGGCGAGCTCGAGCGCCTCGCGCTGGACGTCGGACAGCGATGCGAGCGCGCTCTGCACCGCCGCCGCGTCGATACCGCGCGCAACTTCGGTCCACACGTCGGGCAGGACGAGCTGCTCCGGAGGCGACGCCTCCGGCTCCGGAAGCTCGGTCGTGGGCCGGCGGCGGCGAACCGCGTCGACCGAGCGGTGGTGGACGATCGAGAGGAGCCAGGTCTTCACGCTGCCGCGCGCTTCGGCATAGCGATCGGCATGGCGCCACACGCCGAGGAAGGCGTCCTGGACGACGTCTTCGGCGGCGGCGGGCTCGCCGGTGATGCGGAGTGCGATCGAGTAGGCCATGGCGCGGTAGCGGTCGTATAGCTCCTCGAGGGCGTGCAACTCCCCGGCCGTGACTCGCACGAGGACCGCCCGATCGAGCTCTTCGATCGGGGCGGTCGTGCGCAGCTCTCCGGGGCCGTCCACGCCGCTCACCCCTGCATGCGCACCGGGGACGTTTCCGGTTCATCAACGGCCGCCAGCGCCGTTGCCAGGACGTCCTCGAAGACTTCGTCGGGATCGCGATTCGCGTTCACCACGACCCACCGCTCCGGCTCCGCAGCCGCCAGCTCGAGGAAGCCGGCGCGAACGCGCTGGTGATAGTCGAGGTCGAAGCCGACTTCGAACCTGGTGTGCTCCTCCGGGCCCTTGCGGCCGAGGCCGACGTCGGCGGGGATGTCGAGCAGGATCGTCCGGTCCGGCCACAGGCCGCCGGTCGCGATGTGCTGAAGCTCGCGCAACTGTTCGACTGGCCGGCCGGAGCCGTAGCCCTGGTAGGCGAGCGTGGAGTCGGCGTAGCGGGCGCAGATGACGATCCGGCCGGCATCGAGGGCGGGGCGGATGACCTCGGCGACATGCTCGGCCCGCGCCGAGCTGAAGAGCAGCGCCTCGGCGAGCGGCTCGATCGGCGGGCCGGAAGGTGAGTTCAGGATCTCGCGGAGCCGCTCCCCGAGCGGCGTGCCGCCCGGTTCGCGCGTGAGCAGCGCGTCGTGACCGCGGTCGCGCAGGGCCTGCGTGAGCCGGATCGCGTGCGAGGTCTTGCCCGAGCCATCGGGGCCTTCGAGGGTCAGGAATCGCCCCGTCGCGGACGCTCCCTCAGTCCGTCGCATCGTCGCGGAGTGTACCGGTCATCCATGCTCAGAGGGCCCGCGTACCCTCCCCGTGATGCGGACGCGCCTGACCTCCCTCGCTGCGGCCGTCGGTGTCGCGCTGGCGCTGCTGGTCCCGTCGGGGACCGTGGCCCACCCCCTCGGCAACTTCACGATCAACCACTACGCCGCGCTGCGGGTGTCGCTCGAGGCCATCCACCTCGACGTCGTCATCGACTACGCCGAGATCCCGGCCTTCCAGGAGCGCCAGGACCTCGATACGGACGACGACGGCGATGTCTCGGCGACCGAGGCCGACACCGCACGAGCCTCGCGCTGCGCCGAGCTTGCTAGCGAGCTCGCCCTGACCTCCGGCGACGAGCGGCTCAGCCTCGAGCTCGAGGCGGCCGGCCTGTCGTTCCCACCCGGTGCTGGCGGTCTCGCGACGATGCGCCTCGTGTGCGAGCTCGCGGCCGCGCTTCCAACCGGGCGCATCTCGGGTGGCGCGATCGCCTTCGAGGACACCTCGTATACGGAGCGGATCGGCTGGCGCGAGATCGTCGTGCTCGGCGATGGCGCGACGATCGGGGCGGTGGCCGGCGAACAGCTGCCGTCCGCGGCGGATGTGTCCAACCGTCTCACGACCTACCCGGCCGACCTCCTCAGCCAGCCCCTCGACGTCCGTCGCGTCACCTTCACGGCGGCTGCTGGCGGGCCGACGCTCGGATCGTTCGTTGCGCCCGATGCCACGGACCTCGATGGTGGCGGCCCCGTTGCCACCGATCCGCCTGGCGGTGATCAGCCCGGCAGCGTCCCGGGTGGCGTTGGCGCCGACATCCCGGAGCTCTTCCGAGCGGCAACACTGACGCCGGTTCTCGCGATCGCCTCGCTGCTCCTCGCCGCCGCCCTCGGCGCCGGGCACGCGCTGACGCCCGGGCACGGCAAGACGCTCATGGCCGCATATCTCGTCGGCAGCCGAGGGACCGTGCTCCACGCGGTGGGCCTCGGCCTGTCGGTGACCGTCTCGCACACGCTCGGGATCCTCGCGCTCGCCCTGCTCGTCACCGGCGCCGAGGCGGTGCTGCCGGCCGACGTCGTCGTCCGCACGGTTCCGCTCCTGGCGGCAATCGGATTCGTCGCGATCGGGGCGTGGATGGTCCTCTCCGAGATCCGCCGCCGGCGCGTCGCGCCGCCGCACGTCCACGATCACGATGCCCACACCCATGAGCCGATCGAGCACGAGCACCCGCACGACGCCGCCCACGAGCATGCCCATCCGCACGAGCACGACCACGAGCCCGAAATCGAACACGACGAGCTCGAGCACAGCCATGGCGGCCGGAGCCATCGCCACGGCCCGCCGGTCCAGGGCACGATCACCTGGCGGAGCCTGTTCGCCCTCGGCCTCGCCGGCGGCATCATCCCGTCGACGAACGCGCTGATCATCCTGCTCGGTGCCCTCGTCGCCGGCCGGGCCGCCTTCGGCGTCGTCCTCGTCATCGCGTTCGGTCTGGGCATGGCGCTCGTCCTCGGCGGGATCGGTGTCGCCCTCGTCCTCGTCCGCGGCCGCCTGGAGCGCCTGCCGTCGTCGCCCCGGGTCAGCGGCATCCTTGCGAACGCGCCGCTCGTCGCCTCGGTCCTCGTCCTCGGCATCGGCCTGTGGCTGACGGCCCAGGCGCTGACGACCCTCCCGACGCTCTAGGGAAAACGCCCCATCGCCCGACCACGGGGCGCCTCTGATACGCTCCGGCCCCCGGATGCGAGACCTGACTGACCGCGCCCTCGAAACTGCCGCCCAGCTGGGCGCGAGCTACGCGGACGTGCGGGTCGTGCGCCGACTCGAGGAATCGATCGCGATCAAGACCGGTCGCCTCGAGGGCGTCGCCACCGGCGAGAGCGAGGGCTTCGGCGTGCGCGTCGTCGTCGACGGCGCGTGGGGCTTCGCCAGCTCGCACCGGCTCGAGCTCGACGAGGCGGACCGGGTCGCCGCCACGGCCGTCCGGATCGCGAAGGCGTCCGCCTCAGCGCTGCGCCGTCCGACGGTCCTCGACGACCGGCCGCCGGCAACCGGTCGCTTCGAGACGCCCGTCGTCGAGGATCCGTTCGAGGTTCCGCTCGAAGCGAAGATCGCGGACCTCATGGCGGCGGACACCGCCGCGGTTGCGGTGAAGGGCATCGCCTTCACCGAGTCGATGTATGCGGCCCAGCGCGAATGGAAAACCTTCGCCGCCACGGACGGCAGCTTCACCGAACAGGTCATCACCCACGTGGGTTCGGCCGTCGAAGCCAACGCAGTCGATGGCGATGAGCACCAGCGCCGAAGCTTTCCCGACTCGGGCGGCGGCTGGCAAGCCGCCGGCTACGAGTACATCCGCGGCCTGAACCTGGCCGACCGCGCCGAGGCCTACGCGGACGAGGCTGTCGCCCTGCTCACGGCGCCGCAGTGCCCGCCCGGCCGGCGGACGATCATCCTCGACCCCTCGCAGCTGTACATGCAGGTCCACGAGAGCTGCGGCCATCCCACCGAGCTGGACCGCGTCTTCGGGACCGAGGCGAGCTACGCCGGGACGAGCTTCCTCACGACCGACAAGCTGACCGACGGCTTCCAGTACGGCTCGGAGCTCGTGACGATCGTCGCCGACGCGACGGCGCCCGGCGGGATGGGCACGTTCGGCTGGGACGACGAGGGTGTTGCGGCGCAGGCCGTGCCACTGATCAAGAACGGCGCGTTCGTCGGCTACCTCTCGAGCCGCGAGACGGCGCCGCGGATCGGGCGCCGCTCGGGCGGCGCGATGCGCGCCGACGGCTGGAACCGGCTGCCGCTGATCCGGATGACGAACATCAACCTCCTGCCCGTCCCGGGCAAGAGCCTCGATGAGATCGTCGCCGACACGGACGACGGCCTGTACCTCTCGCAGTGCCGCAGCTGGTCGATCGACGACCGGCGGCTGAACTTCCAGTTCGCGACGGAGGTCGCGTACGACATCAAGGGCGGCAAGAAGGTCGGCCTGCTGAAGAACCCCACGTACACGGGCATCACGTACGAGTTCTGGCGTTCCTGCGACGCGATCGCCGACGAGCGCGACTTCCGGATGCTGGGGACGCCGAACTGCGGCAAGGGCGAGCCGGGCCAGATCGGGCATGTCGGCCATGCCGTGTCCGGTGCGCGCTTCCGCGACGTCCAGGTGGGCGTCGGCAAGTGGTGAGCCGCGTGAGCGCCGAGCCACGAGACACCGCCGGCCACGATTCGGAGGGCCTGGCGCTGGCCGAACAGGTCGTCCAGCGCGCGCTCGCAGCCGGGGCGACGGAGGCCGAGGCCCTCGTCATTGCCGACGACTCCGCGCTGACCCGGTTCGCGAACTCCGAGATCCACCAGAACGTCGCCGAAGACAACGTCCTCGTGAACCTCCGCATCGCGATCGGCAAGCGCGTCGCCGTTGCGTCGACCGGGCGGATGGACGAAGAGGGTCTCGCCAATCTCGTCGCGCGCGTGACTGCGATCGCGCCGAACGTCGAGGAGCTCGAGGACTGGGGCGGCCTCCCTGAGCCCGACGGCGCGCCGCTTCCGCCGCAGCCGCTGGCCTACGTCGAGAGCACGGCCGCGGCGACCCCGGAATCGCGGGCCGCGGAGGTCCGGGCCGTCATCGCGGCGGCCGACGCTGTCGGCGCGCTGGCGTTCGGTTCGTTCCGGACGGCTGCCGAGACGGTCTCGGTCGCGAATTCCCACGGCATCCGGGCCTCGGAGCGGCGCACGACCGCGCACATGATCACGGTCCACATGTCGCCGGACGGCGGGACCGGCTATGCCGAGGCCGCCTCGACGGACGTGACCGCGATCTCGGGCGCTGCGCTTGGTGCCGAGGCCGCGAGCAAGGCCCGGTCGAGCGACCGTCCCCAGTCGATCGAGCCCGGCGAGTACCCGGTCGTCCTCGAGGAATATGCCGTGGTCGACATCGTCGACCAGATGGGCTACCTCGGCTTCTCCGCCTCGGCGGTCCAGGAAGGCCGCAGCTTCTTTGAACCGGGCAAGGAGATCGGCTCGGACCTCGTAACGATCCTCGACGACGCCGGCGACCCGAACGGGATGCCGGCCGGCTTCGACTACGAGGGTGTTCGAAAGCAACGCGTGCCGTGGATCGAGCGTGGCATCTGCCGCGAGGTCCTGTACGACGCGCAGACCGCGTCGCGCGCCGGGCGGCGTTCGACCGGCCACGCCTACCCGGCGCCGAACCCGTACGGACCGTTACCGGGGAACATCGTCATGAACGCCGGGACGAGCGCTCGCGACGACCTGATCTCGAGCCTCGAGCGGGGCCTGCTCGTCACCCGCTTCCACTACACGAACACCGTGCACCCGAAGCTCGCGATCACGACCGGGATGACGCGTGACGGAACGTTCCTCGTGGAGCGCGGCAAGATCGTCGGGCCGGTGAAGAACCTCCGCTTCACGATGTCGTATCTCGACGCCCTCGCCGGCGTGTCGGCCGTGGCCCGCGAGCGAAAGACCGTGGTCGGCGGCTTCGGTGCGGTCGTCGTGCCCGCGCTTCGAATCGACGCCTGGACGTTTACGGGCGCCACCGAGCACTGAGACAATCGCGGCGATGTCCGGCGTCACGAATATCTGGGTCTGCGGCGACTGCAAGTCAGTGAACCCGATGCGCTCGGGGCGCTGCTACAAGTGCCGCGCGCCCCGCCCGCCGGCGGGCGAAGAGATGGCCGCCGCCGCGGCGTCCGCCCTCGAAGCGGAACCCGAGCCGCCGCGCGTCGTCAAGACGCTCGACCCCGAGCGAGTTGCGGCCCTGGGCATCCTTGCGCCAGCGTCAAAGCCCGAGCGGACGAAGCCCGAGGTCAGCAGGTCCGCCCAGGCCGCGATCAATCCGGCAGCCCGCGTGTCGACGCGGCCCGCCGCCATCGTCGGGATTGCGCTGATGATCGTCGTCCTCGGTGTCCGCTTCTTCCTGACGCGTAACTCGCTCGCGACGATGGGCGCGATCATCAACGGCGGCGGCGTCCCCGAAGAGGACTCCCTGTTCATCGGCACGCTCGGTCTCGTGTACCCGTTCCTCGGCGTGCTCGCCATCGCGGGCCTCGGCTATTGGGCCTACCGCGTGATGACGAACGTGCCGCTGCTCGCCGGCGGCTGGCCCCGGTTCACGCCGGGCCAGGCGTTCCTGGAGCACGTGATCCCGGGTTGGAACGTCCTCCGCACGCCGGGGGTCTACCGCGACATCCAGACTCGCCTCTCGGAGAACGGCGACACGTCCGACGGGCTCCTGGTCGGCTGGGTCCTGGCGAACGTTGCGGCCGTTGCGATCGTCCGTCCGATCGGCTCGACGTTATCTGCCTTCGCCTCGAGCGCCGACGACGTCCTCGCGTTCAACGCCGTGTTCAGCTACCTCTCGATCGCCCTCCAGGGCCTCGCGATCGTGCTGATCGCGCTCCTCGTGGCGGAGATCGAGAGCCAGCAGACGGCCCGGGCGGCGGCCTTGCTGACCCCGGCGCAACCGACGGAGCCGGTCATGGACGAGGCGACCGCCGCGATCCACGAAACCGTCGCGAGCCGGTCCTTTACGGCCGCCGCCGGCGCACAGGCCGCGCACCCTGACGATCAGCCGATCGGGTCTGCCGAGGACGAGCTCGGGCCGCCGGCCGATGCGGACCGCCGGTGACGATCGAGACGTCGCTCACCCGACTGCTTGGCCTCTCGGCGCCGATCGTCCAGGCGCCGATCGGCGGGCTGACCAACCCCCGCCTTGCCGCCGCTGTCTCGAATGCCGGCGGTTTGGGCATGCTCGCCATCGGGTTCCGCACCGTCGAGGACATTCGCGAGAACCTCCGCGCGACGAAGGCCCTGACGAGCCGGCCGTTCGGGGTCAACCTGATCATCGACGAGCCCCAGGAAGAGCGGCTGGCCGTTGCGCTCGAGGACGGCGGCGTCAAGCTCGTGTCGTTCTTCTGGGGCGACCCTGCGCGATACCTGCCCGCGGTTCACGCGGCGGGTGCCCTCGCGTCGCTCACCACCGGCAGCGCCGCGGAAGCGAAGCAGGCCGTTGATGACGGCGTCGACATCATTGTGGCCCAGGGCTGGGAGGCCGGCGGCCACGTCTGGGGCGAGGTCTCCACGCTGGCGCTGGTGCCGGCGGTTGTTGACGGAGTCGGCAGCGGCGTGCCCGTCATTGCCGCCGGCGGAATCACCGACGGACGCGGTCTGGCCGCCGCGCTGGCCCTGGGCGCAGGCGGCGGGTGGATGGGCACGCGCTTCGTCGCCGCCGAGGAGACGGGAGCTCACCCCGACTACCTCGCCCGGCTCCTCGTCGCGCGAGAGACCGACACGTTCCACTCGAGCCTCTTCGACATCGGCTGGCCGGACGCTCCGCACCGGACGCTTCGGAACGCGACGATCGAGGCCTGGCTGGCGGCCGGCCGCCCGCCGTCAGGGCAACGGCCCGGCGAAGGCGACATCCTCGCCCATCGCGCCGATGGCAGCGAGATCGTGCGCTACCAGTCGATCTCGGTCCGCGATTCGGTGAGCGGCAACGTCGCCGACCTGTCGCTGTGGGCCGGCCAGGGCGCCGGGCTCGTCCACGACGTTCTGCCCGCCGGGGAGATCGTCCGCCGCGTCACGGCGCAGGCGGAAGCGGTGCTCGCGGCCCTCGCGAAGCCCTAGCGCCAGCTCGGGCGGGCGGCGTCCGGGTAGAGCCGGACTCGGCGGTACGGCTCCCGCCCGCGGGACCGCGAGACGAGGTTGGCCCGCTCGGCCATCTGGTGCTGGAGGCGCCGGATGTACGCGTTCTGGGGCGACAGCTCGACCGGCTCCGCGCGCTCGATGACGATCCCGATCGCCTGCTCGGTCTCGCGCATCGCCGCCTCGCGTGGATCGATTTCGAGAGCGAACACCGACGTCAGCGATGACTGCATCTGGATGATCGTGTTGGCCTTGAGGACGTAGATCGGCAGCGCCCGTTCCTCGGCCGCGCGGATCGCGGGAGGCTTCTGGCGGTATTCGGAGCGGAGCGTCATGACGACGTCGGCCTCGTCGACGTCGCGTGCGACGATGACCGGGAGCTGCAGCTCGCGGATCGCCTGCTCGAGGCGCTTGCGGCTGATCCCGTGTGGCAGGACGCGCAGCGTCGGCAGCTCCGCTGCCTCGGCGACGATCGCCACTTCGCCGGCGTCGGCCGCCTCGCGCCGCTCGCGGTCCGCGACCGCCTCGTCATCCGTGTCCCCGTCCGGCACCGCGTCGTCGCGCACGGCGACCGCGGGCGCGTTCACCGGACCGGTGCCTTCGTCGGCGCGCAGCACGCCGATCGCCCGGGCCGCCGATTGCCGCCAATCGCGCTGGCGCTTGAGCTCGCGCGCCTCGCGGGCCCGCGCGTCGGGCAGGGGCGCCGAGCCGCGCTCCACCGGCCCACGATCCGCAATCTCCCCGGCCACGAACGGGGCACCGGCCGCGGCCGCTGGATCGTCGCCGCGACTGCGCCCGGCATCGCCGCCCCGGCTTGGCCGCCACGAGCCCGACGCGCCGGCACGATAGCCCGGTCGAAGGCCGCGATCGCCGCCGCCGAAGCCGCCGAACCCGAAGCCCGAGGTCGTCGGCCGATACGGGCCCTCGCCCCGCCAGCCGGGCTCCGTCCGCCACGAGGAGCCGCTGCCGACGAGCCCGGCGAAGCGCTCGCTGCCGAGCTGCTCGCGCGGCGAGGGCCGCGGCCGGGCCTGGGAGCGGTGCACGCCTTCCTCGTCTCGCCAGCGCTGCTCGCCCGCGATCTGGTCGCCGCGGAGGAGCGAGTCCACGGTTTCGGCGACGTCGGCGTGGACGAGGACGCGATCGCGATCCTGGATCTCGATGACGACGTCGAACGTCGGCGGCGCCTTGCGCTCGAGGACGCTCTTCTGCGTCCGCCGCCGGCGCGCCTCCTCGTCACCCAGCGTCACGCTCTGGATGCCGCCGATCAGGTCGGACAGCGTCGGGTTGAGCATGAGGTTGTCGAGGTTGTTGCCGTGGGCCGTGCCGATGAGCTGGACGCCGCGTTCGGCGATCGTCCGCGCGGCCTGCGCCTCCAGCTCGGTCCCGATCTCGTCGATGACGATGACCTGGGGCATGTGGTTCTCGACCGCCTCGATCATGACCTCGTGCTGCAGCGACGGGGTTCGGACCTGCATCCGGCGGGCCTTGCCGATCGCCGGGTGCGGGATGTCGCCGTCGCCGGCGATCTCGTTCGAGGTGTCGACGACGACGACGCGCTTCGCGAAGTCGTCAGCCAGAACGCGAGCAGCCTCGCGGAGCATCGTCGTCTTGCCGATGCCCGGCCGGCCCATGATCAGAATTGACTTCCCGGTCTCGACGAAGTCCGCGATGATCTCGATCGTCCCGTAGACCGCCCGGCCGATCCGGCACGTCAGCCCGACGATCTTGCCGCTGCGGTTCCGGATCGCGCTGATCCGGTGGAGCGTCCGCTCGATGCCCGCGCGGTTGTCGTCCCCGAACGTCCCGATGTGGTCGACGACATAGGCGAGGTCGGCCTCGCTGATCTCGCGGTCGAGGAGCGTGACCTCGCCGTCCGGGAAACGGGCCTCCGGCTGGCGGCCGAGGTCCAGGACGACCTCGATCACGGATTCGACATCGGTGAGCTCGTGGACGGCACGGACGATCTCCGGCGGCAGCGCCGCCAGCAATGCATCGAGGTCGTCGATCGACTCGCGGCGCGGGAGCTCCTCGGCCACGCGACCTTCCTTCCTGGCCGCCATCGTCAGCGGACCCCGGCCGGCACGAGCGCCGGCTCGGCCACGCGGACGAGCGTTTCCTTGATCAGCAGCGTCACCTGCGCGATCGGCCCGAACCCGGCATCCTCGAGGCGCCGGTCGACGGGTGACTCGTAGGTTCGCACGGGAGCGATGACGCCGTGGTCACGCTTGCCGTCGGCGTTGGCCTTCGATGTCTGGGCCGAGATGACGCCGAGCGCGAAATCGACGAGGGCTGCCGAATCGACCTCCGGTCGAACGAGCACGCGGAGGTAGTGCGGCTGGTCCTCGCGGGCGATCCCGAGCTGGACGAAGCCGTCGAGCCGGTTGTCGGGACCGTCGAGGACGTAGCCCTCGAGGTCGGCGAACCGCAGGATCGGCGCCAGCGATGACCGCGGCACGCGCCAGCTGGCGCCCTGGCGCTCCCAGTCGGAGATCCGGAACGCCTCGAGGCGCTGGACCGGAACCGGCGTAATCGCCTGGTAGAGACTCATGAGCGCGACCGCGTCCACGGGCCTGGC
>DASRJS010000042.1:0-50838 GCA_035649355.1 Candidatus Polarisedimenticolia bacterium | reverse complement strand
GCTGCGCCTGGCCGCCGGACAGCTCGGCCGGGTTCCGGTCGGCAAGGTCGGCGATCCGCAGCAGGGCAAGCGCCTCGCGGGTCCGGGCGAGCGTTTCCGCGACCGGCACGCCGAGGTTCACCGGCCCCAGCGCGACCTCCTCGAAGACCGTGCCCGTCACCCCCGAGCGCTGCGTGTTCGGGCTCTGGAAGACGAGGCCCACGAGCGCGGCAAGCTCGTGCGTCGGCCGCCCGGCCAGCGGCGCCCCGTCCACCATGACCGAGCCCTTGAGGACGCCGCCCACGGACGCCGGCGCAAGCCCGGACGCAACGAGGCAGAGCGTCGACTTGCCCGACTCGTTCGCACCGACGAGCCCGACGATCTCGCCATCGTCGATGCGCAGGTTCAGGTCACGCAGGACGAGCCGCGCGTAGCCCGGGTAGCGATAGCTGACGTCGACGAGCTCGAGCATCGCGGGCTAGGGCAGGGCGGGCAACGCGCCGGCCGCGCGGCCCGCGAAGAGGACGACCAGGCCCGCGAGGAGTGCCCACCGCACGAGGCGCTGGCTTGGCGAATCGCTCAGCCACCAGAGCAGGTGCCGGCGTCCGGGACGGCCGAACGCACGAACCTCCAGGGCGAGGCTGCGCTCTTCGACCTCGGTCAGCGAGGACAGGATCACCGGACCGACGAGCGGCATGACGCCGCGCACTCGCGCTCGGAGGCTGCCCTCCGTGTCGAGGCCGCGCGCACGCTGGGCGGATTGGATCGCGAGCGCTCGTTCGATCATCGTCGGGATCGCCTCGAGCGTCGCCGCGGCCGCGAACGCGAGGCGCGGCGGCAGGCCGCGGCGCTCGAGATCGACGACGAACGCTCGCGGCTCGGTCGTCAGCCCGAACAGCGTCAGGGCCGCCGCCAGGACGAACAGCCGAACGATGATCTGCGCCGCGAAATCGACGCCTTCGAGCGTGGCGTCGAACGGGCCGATCTGGAAGAGCACGGTCTCGCCGGCGCGGGTGAAGATCGAGACCAATGCGACGGAGATTCCGATCGGCAGGCTGAGCGCACCGGCGAGGCGCACGAGCCGCGGCAGGATGCCGGCCGCGAGCGCCGACGGCAGGACTCCAACGAGCAGGACCGCAAGCGGCACGACGTAGCCGCCCGCGACGAAGGCGACGAGCGTCTCGACGGTCGCAGCCGTCGCTTTCGTCAGCGGGTTGAGGCGGTGATATGGGCTCGGGGTCTGCGGCCCGAGCTTCGCGAGGTAGGCAGCGTCCGCCGGAGAGATCCCTTCGACGGCGGTCTCGACAGCGGCTCCGGCGATCCCCTCAGCCCTCCACGGTGCCGAGCGCCCGCTCGCCCTGGGGGAAGCGCGCGGTGAAGCGCCGAGAGAGGTTCTGGAGGATGACGAAGACGACGATGTAGGTCAGCGTCTTGTCGATCGGGTCCTGGAGCAGGCCCTGTTGGAAGACGGCCTCATACAGGTCGGAGCCCGCCTGCTGGAAGGCTGCGACGAGGATGTCCGCGCCGCTGCCGGTGACGCCGCCGAAGAAGATCAGTGTGATCGGCGCGGAGATCAGCGCCGAGATGACGCCGCAGATCGCGCCGCCCACCACGATGTAGGCGACGCCGAGGTCGCGCCGGACGAAGAGCTGGATGACAAGCGCGACCAGCGCGACCACGAGCCCGATCGCGATCGCCCACGCAACGGCGAGGAAGAACGGCGGCACCGTGCTCGTGTCGCCGAAGAACGTGAAGACGTAGGAGAGGTCTTCCTGCACGTAGAACGGCAGGATTCCGTACCAGACGAGCGCGCCGAGCACGGCGACGGCTACGAGAGCGCCGACGGCCAGCCCAGCCGGTGGCGTGTTCGGGCGGCTCCGGAAGAAGCCGAAGTAGCCGAAGACGCCGGCGAGCAGGCCGATCTCGGCAGCGACGATCGCGTAGGGCCACGCATAGGCGCTTCCGAACGGCGTGCCGGCGAGGACGAATGTCCAGATGAGGTTCGCCAGCAGGCCGGTCAGCGCGCCTGGGATCGGGCCGCAGAGGGCGCCGACGATGATCGTGCCGATCGAGTCGAGGTAGAGCGGGATCTTCAGCGCGGTCCCCACGGTCTGCCCGAGGACGATGTTGATCGCGATCGCGATGGGGATCAGCACGATCGTGCGCGTGTCGAACTGCCGCGTGATCGAGTCGAGCCGCTTCGTCTGCGCGTATTCGGTCAGGGCGTAGGCGACGAAGCCGATCAAGAGCGCAATGGCGACGATCAGCGCCAATTCGTTGGCGCCGGCCACGAGGAACGTATCCGGGTCGACCGTCAGGTCGAGCGAGCCGACGAGCGAGAGCCCGGCGACCACGGTGAGAGCCGCCGCCACGAGCCCGACGGCGACGCGGAACCACGCTCCGCTCATGTCTCCTCCTGCCTCCAGCCGCCCCGCATGTTGGGCCACGGGGCGGACCTCCGGACGTCAGAGTGCCACGCACGATCGTCGCTGACCAGCCCTCAGCTCAGGAGGCTGCCGACGCGGTCGATGAAGCGCTCGATGAACGCCCCGGGCTGGCCGCTGACGGCGACGTCGAGGTTGGGCGGCCGTCCGGTCAGACCGCGCCAGTCGGCGACGGTCATGCCGTTGGTGAGCCCGGCGCCGGCCTCGACGTCGACGAAGACCGCCTGCGTGCTGAGGAGCGACCGGTCGATCGCCGCGGCGACCGCGAACGGATCGTGGATGACCGCGCCGTAGAAGCCGTCGTACTTCTGGTGAAACTCGAAATAGAAGCGGAGGGCGTCGGAGACGAAGCGAGCGATGGCGCTGTTCGCGCCGAGCCGCGTGGTGAGCCGCTCGAGGTGTTCGGGCAGGAAGCGCACGGTCTCGGTGACATCGAGGCCGATCGCGAGCGGGCGCTCGACGGTGGGGTCCCGCTCGAGGGCGGCCGCCCACGCTTCGAAGACCTGCTTCGCTGCGTCGGGATCGACGTAGATGTTCCATTCGGCAGTCGGTGTCGTGTTGCCGGGCGTCCGGTACGCACCACCCATGAGGGCGTAGGCGCGCAGCAGGCGCGGCAGCTCCGGCTCGCGCTCGAGGGCGAGCGCGAGGTTCGTCAGCGGTCCCAGGGTGGTGAGCGTGACCTCTCCGGGCCGGCTTCGAACGGCGTCGACGATGACGTCGACGGCGTGTTGCTCAGAAAGCGCGCGTTGCGCGGGCGGGAGCTCCGCATAGCCGAGGCCATGCCGGCCGTGCGTCTCGGGCGCGATCTCGAGCGGTTTGACGAGCGGCGTCTCGCGGCCCAGCGCGACCGCCACGTCGCCTCGGCCGGCGAGCTCGAGGACGGCCCGCGTGTTGCGCTCGACGTCCCGCGCCGCCACGTTGCCGCTGACGCACGTGACGGCCAGGAGATCGACCTCCGGAGACGCGGCGGCGTAGAGCAGCGCGAGCGCATCGTCGATCCCGGTGTCGACGTCGAGGATGAGCGCGGCTCGATCAGGCACCAGGCGATGGTATCGACGCATACTCCGCTTGTATGGCGTCCTGCGATCACGTACCTGAGGCGTTGCCGGCGCCGCAGTCGGACATCTGCCAGGAGTGCGGCAGTGACAACCGGCTCCGGCTCTGTGCGACCTGCGGGCATGTCGGCTGCTGCGAGTCGCAGGCAGGCCATGCGCGGGCCCATGCGCTCGGGGACGGCCACCCGGTGATCCACCAGATGCCGACGCCGGGCGGCTTCATCTGGTGCTACACGGACCGCGAGTACGTCGGTTAGGTCGGGTGCCAGACCTCGAGGGTCAATCGACCACCAACCGTGCGATGACCGCCTGGCGATCCCGGCCGACGCGCAGCCGGCGAGCCCACGATGACTGCGCCGCCGTGACCTCGTCGGTCGACGCCCAACGGCAATCAACCAACCGGAGGCCTAGCGGTCCGTAGAGCGCCGCGAGGCGGCCGGCGAGCAGCGGCGGCTCCGTGACAAGCGGCAACAGGTCGTCGTAGCCGTCCTTCGGCTGGAGCGCGAGGAGCAGCGTCAGCTCCCCGTTCGGCCGCAGCATCCCGACGAGGCCTCGAGCCACCGGCCCCGCATCGCCGATCGAACCTCGGAGCAGCGAGCCCCACGGGAACCGCACGAACACCCCGTCGGCGAGCCCTTCGAACGGTCCCGGCAGCTCCTCCGCCGCCCCGACGACGAATTGCGCGTTGGGACGCCCGCCGCGGGACGGCGCCGAGGCTGCCCGACGCGAGGCGTCGACCATCGAGGCAGCGTCAGCGTCAAGCCCGACGACCAGCGTCCGGGGTTCGGCCGCAGCCTGAGCCAGGACCGCCCGGCCGCTTCCGGTCCCGACGTCGACAACCACGCGTTCGAAGCCCCCAACGCGGGTTCGAAGCTCCTGCCGCGTGAGCTCGGTCTGCTGTCGCCCGGAGATCACGCGCACGAACGGCAGCCTACACTTCCGACCCGTGCCCGAGCCGCGCAGCACCCAGGCCGCCACCCCGCCCGCCCCGGCCGCCCGCCCGATCGGCGCGTACGAGCGCAAGTCCGCCGGCGTCCTCGAGTGGGATCCGCGCGTCGCCGACGTCGCGGCCCGCGTCATCGAGCTCGTCCGCGAACGCCGGCCCGACATCAGCGTCGAGCACATCGGCAGCACCGCGGTTGAGGGCCTGCCCGGGAAGGGGATCGTCGATCTCGCGACAGAGGTCGATGCCGACGAGGTCGCCGGCGTCAGCGAGATGCTCCTCGGCCTCGGCTTCCAGCGCCAGCCCGGGCCCGATCCGTTCCCGGCGATCCGGCCGATGCTCGTCGGCGCGCTCGACCTCGACGGCACCACCTTCCGCGTCCACTTCCACGTCCAGCCGCGCCACCACCCCGTCTGGAGCGGCGGCTATGCCCGCGAGCTGAAGTTCCGCGATGCCCTCCGAGCCGACAAGGCGCTGTCGAACGACTACGCGCGGTTGAAACGCGGGATCGTCGAGACCGGCGTGGATGGCCGCGTCGATGCCCTCGCCTACACGCACGCGAAGACGATCTGGATCCGCGACGTCTACCGCCGGCTCGGGATCGGCTTCGAGCCGATCCTCCCGCCGGCCACGATCGCGATCCTCGGCGGCGGCCAGCTTGGCCGGATGCTCGGCCTCGCGGCCCGCGCGCTCGGCTATCGGATCGCAGTGCTCGACCCCGATCCCGAGTGCCCCGCGGCCGCGATCGCCGACCGCGTCGAGATCGGCGCCTACGACGACATTGCCGCGGCTCGGCGGCTCGCGACGGGCAGCGCCGTTGCGACGTACGAGCTCGAGCACATCTCGGCCAACCTCGCCGACCAGATCGACGAGGAGATCCTGCTCCGACCCGGGAACTACCCGCTTCGGGTGGCCCAGGATCGCCTGGCCGAGCGCCAGTTCCTGACGAAGTACGAGCTTGGCGTCGCACCGTGGCGCGAGGTCCGCTCGGAGACCGAGCTGCGCACGGCTGCGCAAGAGCTTGGTTTGCCGCTCCGGCTCAAAGTCGCGATCGGCGGCTATGACGGTCGGAGCCAGCTCCGGATCCGCGACGCGTCGGAGCTCACGACCGCGCTCGGTCGGCTGGGGCGTCCCGATGGCGAGGCGGTCCTCGTGGAGCGGGAGCTGACGTTCGAAGCCGAGCTCTCAGTCATCTGCGCGCGCGCTGCCGACGGTGAGACCGCGACCTACCCCGTCGCGCGGAACGTCCACGACGGCGGGATCCTCGTGGAGTCGTCCGCGCCGGCAGAGATCCCGGACGTCGTGGCGGCGGAGGCGACGGAGATCGCTCGCCGAATCGCCACGTATCTCGGTCTCGTTGGCGTCATGACCGTGGAGCTGTTCCTGCTCGCCGACGGCGAGCTCGTCGTCAACGAGATCGCGCCCCGGGTCCACAACAGCGGCCACTGGACGATCGAGGCGGCGGCAACGAGCCAGTTCGAGCAGCACATCCGGGCGATCTGCGGCCTGCCGCTCGGCTCGACGGCCCTCCTCGTGCCCGCGGCCGCGACCGTCAACCTCCTCGGCGTGGGTGCCGAACGCCCGGCGCAGCCGAAGGGCATCGAAGCCGCGCTCGGCGTCGAGGGTGCCCATCTCCACCTGTACGACAAGCGGCTCGTCCGCGAGCGCCGGAAGATGGGTCATGTGACCGCCCTGGGGGCGTCGCCGGCTGATGCGCTGAGGACCGCGCGCGAGGCCCATGCTCGTCTCGGCTGGGCCTAGGATCGCGACGATGGCCAATCCGAACCCGATCGTCGGTGTCGTCGGTGGCAGCCGCTCGGACTTCCCGTTCCTCGAGAAGGCGAACGCGCTCCTCGAGATGCTCGAGGTCCCGTGCGAGCTGCGCGTCGTTTCGGCCCATCGAACCCCGGACGCGCTGTTCCGCTATGCCGAAGCGGCGGCGGGACGGGGAATCAGGGTCATCATCGCGGGTGCCGGTGGCGCGGCGCATCTGCCCGGCATGCTGGCCTCGAAGACGCCGCTCCCCGTGATCGGCGTCCCGATCCCGACGCAGCACCTCGGCGGCCTCGACTCGCTCCTCTCGATCGTCCAGATGCCGCGGGGCATCCCGGTGGCGACGGTGGCCATCGGCAACGCCGAGAACGCAGCGATCCTCGCTGTCGAAATCCTGGCGCTCAGCGACGCGGCGCTGGCCGCCCGTCTTGCCGACTACCGAGCGAACCAGACACAGACCGTCCTCGACGACCCCTCGAACGCGGGCGCCTAGCTCAAGGCCGCCAGCGCGAAGCCCAGGGCGAGCTCAGTTCGCCTTCGAACCCTTCGGCTCGGAGACCTTCAACGTGAGCTCGTCCGCTCCCCGGACGACGCCGAGGTCGAACGATGAACCGGCGCCATCGAGTCCGTCCATCAGATCGTCCGGATCCGCAACGGCCGTGCCGCCGACGCTGACGATGAGGTCGCCCTCCACGACGCCTGCCGCGGCTGCGAGGCTGCCGTCCTCGACCCCCCGGACGAGCACGCCCTCACGATCGGGCAGGCCGACGGACCGCCGAAGCCGGCGCGCAACGTGGCCGGGCGCGACCGCGACGCCGAGCCGGCGGCGCTTCGGACCCTCGCCACGGCTCAGGGCATCCACGCGCGCCTTAAGGCTGGCATCCATCGGCAGCGCGAGGTAGAAGCCCTCGCCGATGCGGTTCGTGTTCAGGCCGACGACCTTGCCCTCGGCATTGACGAGCGGCCCGCCGGACGAGCCGGGCGCGAGCGGCGCGGTGTGCTCGAGGCTGCCGGCGATTCGGCGCCCGCCGGGACCGCGGAATGCCCGGCTCACGGCCGAGACCGTCCCGAACGTCACCCGCGGGTCGCCCGACGAAGTCGCCGCGACCCCGAAGACGATGTCACCGACTGCCGGACCGGCGGCGTCGGCCCAGGTCGCCGGGCTCGCGCCTGCCGTGTCGACGTCGATGACCGCGAGATCGCCGTCAACGTCGATGCCGGCAACGCTGCCGATCGTCGTTCGCCCTCCGGCGAATCGAACGGTGACCTCCTCGCCGCGGATGTTGTGGGCGTTCGTGAGGACGCGGCCGTCGGCGACGACGATGCCCGAGCCACGATGGTGGCGGCCGATCGAGACGACGGATGTTGACGCGCTTGCGGCGACGGATGAGATCGCCTTCGAAAGATCGGTGAGGGTAGCCATGGGGTGGGGTTCAACCTCTGCTTGCTGTGAGTGACTAGTGACTCGCAAGTTACTATCGACACATGGATCGCGCAAGCCCCCACCAGCCGCCACCTACCATGACGCCGATGGCGCCGACGACCGACCGAGTCGTGACCCCGGGCTCCTCGCCGCTGGGCGCGGCGCTCGAGCGCGTCGGGGATCGCTGGAGCCTGCTCGTGGTCGAGGCCCTGCTCGAAGGCCCGCGCCGCTACAACGACCTGCTCGAGAGCCTCACCGGCATCGCTCCGAACATCCTTGCCGACCGGCTCCGCCGACTCGAGCGCGAGCGGCTCGTGGTCGCGCGTCCGTACTCCGAGCGACCGCCGCGGATGGACTACTCGCTCACCGCGGACGGCCGTGACCTCGCCTCCGCGCTTCGCCTTCTCGCTGACTGGGGCGCCAGGCGCACGGCCTCGCCGCCCGGCGACGAGGCCGCCCACGAGCCGCTCCGCCACGACACGTGCGGGACGCCGCTCGAGGCACGCTGGTACTGCCCGACCTGCGCGGTCGCGGTCGCCGACGACGAGGCGCCCGACACGCGGAGCGTGTAACCGCATGGACGATCCGCGCTGGGAGCCCGGGATGCCGATCCTCGACCGGCAGGGGATTGGCGTGCCCCAGCGGACCGTCCCGGAGCTGGCGCCGACGCCGCTCCAGCGCCACTACATCAACCTCTCGGCGGTCGGGCTCGTCTGCGGCTTCATCGCGATCACGGCGCTCGAGTTCGGGGCCAGCCTGTCAGACCTCATCGTGAAGCTCCCGGTCCTCGTCGGCGCGCCGCTGATCCTTCTGACCACCGCGGACGCGATGCTCCGCATCTGGCGCTCGGCGCGGGCGTGGCTGCCGATCAACCGCGGCCGCGGGCTCTTCCGGGTGGCCTGGGTCGCGGCCGCCGGCATCGGCTGGCTCGCGATCGCCGCCGGAACGGTGATCGTCGCGACGGCGTAGCGTCAGCAGATCGTGGAGCCGAGACGACGCGCGACCGATCGGGGCCCGGACGCCCGCTCGACCGACATCGATTCGGGCGGTGGCGTCCCCGACTGGCTCGCGGCGACGCTGAACTACTGCTCGAGCTGCGGCACCGAGCTGACGTTCGGTCGGGTCGAGGGCGAGGACCGCGAGCGCCTGGCCTGCCCGGCCTGCGGCCACATCGCGTACGTCAACCCGCGGCTCGTCGTGACGACGCTCCCGGTGACCGTGGCCGGCGAGCTCATCCTGCTCCGGCGCGGCACCGAGCCGGGGCTCGGGTCATGGGCCCAGCCCGGCGGCTTCCTCGAGGTCGACGAAACCGTGACCGAGGCGGCGATCCGCGAGACGTTCGAGGAGACCGGCCTGATCGTGGAGCCGGACGAGATCGTCGGGCTCTACTCGCGGCTCGAAGCTGCGGTCGTCGTGCTCGCGTTCGAGGCGAAGGTGGTCGGCGGCGAGATCCGCCTCTCGGCCGAGGCAACCGAGGTGGAAGCGTTCAGACCCGAGGCGATTCCATGGCCGGAGATCGCTTTCAAGACGACGCGCTGGGCGCTCCACGACTGGATCCGCCGGCGCCGGCCGGACCTCCATCCGGCGAGCCGGCTCTGGGAGGGCTGACGCTCACCCGAGCGCGCGAGGCCGCCGCCAGGCCTCAGCGGGCGTACGGATCCACCTGCCAGGCAAGCCCCTGGACGCGGGCGGCCTTTCGAACCGGATAGACGACGCCATCCTTCGGCTGCGACCACGTCGCCGTGGGTGCGATGACGTCGTCGATGACGTACTTGTCGGGCCCGACCTGTGGCCAGCTGGGAGCCACCGGCTCGCTCAGGACGGCGACGACGCGGTCGTTCAGGTAGGCACGGGCGACGATCCACAGGTCGCTCAGCTCAGCGTCGCTCGGGATGTCGAACGACAGATCGAACGCCCCGTACGGTGCGGGCGGCCGGCCGCCGATCGGCGCGTAGTACCGCGTGACCTCGCCGAACGTCTCCGAGCCACTGACGAGCTGGACCGCGACGTTGCCGACCGGCCCGTCGATTCGACCTCCCACGGCCAGCCGGGTCGTCGAACTGTCCGGTCCGAGGACGAACTCGGAGTGCAGCGTCAGCACCGTCGCGCCTCGAGCCGGATAGCGGAACGCCGAGTGCCCGTTGGACGGCCACCCGACGACCGTGCCGATCGCCGGTGGCCTCGGGAGCGAGGGCACCGCCGCGGGGGCCGCGGGCGCGGGCTCGAAGAGCCGGCCGGCCAGACCGAGGACGGCGATCGTGACGAGCGCCCCGCCCCAGATCCCGAAGACACGGCTCGGACGAAGCGCCTCTCGCTCGACGTGCTCGCGCGCCTCCGGTGCCACGACCCGGAAGCCCAGGTCGTGCATTTCCGCGACGTCCATGATCGTCTTGAGGGCCACTGCCCCCTCCGACTAGCTCAGGTCGACGAAGACGTTCTTGACCTCGGTGTAGAGCTCGAGCGCGTGCATCCCGAGCTCGCGCCCGATGCCCGACATCTTGTAGCCGCCGAACGGCGCCTCGGTGTGGACCGAGGAGTTCGTGTTCACGCTGATGACTCCCGCCTGCAGCCCGCGCGCGGTTCGAAGAGCCTTGCCGATGTCGCGGCTCCAGATCGAGCCGGACAGGCCGTACGGCGAGGCGTTCGCCATCGCGAGGGCTTCGGCTTCGGTCTCGAAGGGGATGACCGCGACCACGGGTCCGAAGATCTCCTCGCGCGCGATGCGCATGTCGTTCGATGCGCGGTCGAAGACCGCCGGCATGACATACGCACCGTCGGCCAGGTCCGGATCATCGGGCCGCGTGCCACCGACCACGAGCTCGGCGCCTTCCGACTGGCCGATCTCGACGTAGTCGAGGACCTTCTCCTGCTGCTTGCGCGAGACGAGGGTCCCGACCTCCGTCGCCTCGTCCTCGGGATTGCCGACCTTGACGTTCTTCGTGGCCTCGACGAACAGCTCGACCACCCGCTCGTGGGCCGACCGCTCGACGAAGATCCGGCTCCGGGCGCAGCAGTCCTGGCCGCAGTTGTCGAAGACGGAGTACGGCGACTCGCGGGCGAACTTCTCGAGGTCGGCGTCGGCGAAGACGATGTTCGGGCTCTTGCCGCCGAGCTCGAGGCTGATCTTCTTCACGTTGTTCGACGCCAGCCGCATGATCTCCTGGCCGGTCGTCGTCTCGCCGGTGAACGCGACCTTGCCGACGCCCGGATGCGCGGCGATCGCCGCGCCGGCCGAGCCGCCGGGGCCGGTGATCACGTTGAGGATCCCGGGCGGAATGCCCGCCTCCAGCGCCAGCTCGCCGATCCGGAGCGCGGTCAGCGGGGAGTAGCTCGCCGGCTTGAGGATCGCCGCGTTCCCGGCCGCGAGCGCCGGCGCGACCTTCCATGAGGCCATGAGCAGCGGGAAGTTCCACGGCACGATCAAGCCGACCACGCCGATCGGCTCGCGGAGCGTGAAGTCGAGGCCCGGCTTGGAGACCGGGATCGTCTCGCCGAAGATCTTGTTCGCTGCGCCGGCGTAGTAGTCGAAGACGAGGCTCGCGCCGACGATCTCGCCCTTCGACCCCGTGATCGGCTTACCGACGCTGCGGGTCTCGAGCCATGCCAGCTCGTCCGTGTGGTCCTTGATCAGCGCCGCGAACTTCGACAGCGTCCGACCGCGCTTGCCGGCGGCCCACGTCCGCCAGCCCTTCGGCTCGTCGAACGCCTTCTGCGCTGCTTCTACGGCCCGATCGACATCCGCTTTGCCGCCGAGCGGCGCGGTGGCGATGACCTTGCCGGTGGCAGGGTTCGTGATGTCAAAGGTCTGGCCGTCGGCGGCGTCGGCGGGCTGCCCGCCGATCATCATCTTGAAGGCCGTGACGGCCTCGGCGCCCGTTGCGGGCGCGGCAGGTTCGATGGTCATGTCAGTTCCTTTTCGGGCGCGTCGTGATCGCGCGGTGCAGAGTGGCCGCGATTCTACGCCCGACCCCGATCGGGATCGATCGCCTACGGGGCTGCGGCGCGGGCTCGATCGATCAGGCGAAACACCCGGGCAGCGTCGGGGATCGCGATGAGCGACGCGTTGCCAACGCGGGAGCCGGGCCAGCCGCCGCCGAGGTGGGCCACGAACGGTGACATCGGCCCGAACGTGATCGTCCCGATCCCGCGCGGGCCTTCCTCGAGCTGCGGATAGCGGAGGGCGCCCAGCGAGACCTCGACCGTTCGCTGCTGGAAGGCGCCCGTGCGGATCATGATCCGGCGGTCCGTGACCGTGTACCAGGTCCGATCCGCCTCGCGCGCCGCGACCCAGAAACGGCCGACGGACGCATACAGCGCGAGCAGGACGAGCAGCGCGCCCCAGACGGAGAAGAACGGCGGCGCGCTCCGGAACGACAGCACACTGCCCTCCCAGAAGAGCATGAAGCCGAGCCAGACGAGCGAGAACACGAACACGAACGGCGAACCACGGAACGTGTACGCGAGACGGATCGGCCGCCCTTCCCAGAGGATCTGCTCCCCGGCCTCGAGGCGCGAGCGCAGCGGGTTGGGCTCGATGGCGTCTGGCCGGGTCACCGGTTAGGAGTAGGTCACGACCCTGCGGTCGTCAACGGGCCCGATCGTCGGTTCGACCGTCGTCAGAAGTAGTTGATCGTGATCCCGCCGTCGACGACGAGCGAGGCGCCGTTCGTGAAGCGCGACTCGTCCGAGGCGAGGTAGATCGCCATGTAGACGATCTCCTCGGGCTTGCCGAAACGGCCGGTCGGGTTGCGCGCGAGACGGAGCTTCTTCGCGGCCTCGTCCTTGAGCAGCCAGTCCATGAGGAGCGGCGTCTCGATCGGGCCGGGGCAGATCGCGTTCGAACGAACGCCGTGCGGCCCGAACTGGACGGCCAGGGAGCGTGTCAGCGAGAGAACGGCACCCTTCGAGGCCGTGTACGCGTCCTGCGGCACCGAGCAGCCGATGAGCGCGACGAAGGACGCGACGTTGATGATCGAGCCGGAGCCTTGATCGACCATCCTCGGGATCGCGTGCTTGCAGCCGAGGAACACGCCGCGCACGTTCACCGCCATGACCTTGTCCCAGGTCGCGACATCCGTATCGATGACCGAGTGGTCCGCCTCCGGCATGACCCCGGCGTTGTTGTAGAGGACGTCCACCCGGCCGAACGTCGCGACCGCGTGGTCGACCATCCGCTTCGCGCCCTCTTCGGTCGACACGTCCGCCGCGACCGCGGTCGCCTGGCCGCCCGCCGCGACGACCTCTGCCGCCGCTGACTCGGCGGCCTCAGACGTCACGTCCGCGACAACGACCCTGGCACCCTCCGCCGCGAACAGCTTCGACGCCACGCGGCCCATGCCGCTCGCGCCGCCAGTGATGATCGTGACCTTGTCCTGGAGTCGCATCGGGTTCCCTCACTCGCCGCTGTCGCGGGCCTGGTGGTCGAGGAAGCGGCCGTCTCGTCCGAACACGAGACAGACCGCGCGTCGGTTGCCGCGATTCCAGCCGTTCCGGTGCGGCACGACGGCCGCCGTATCGTAGGCCGAGCCCTCGGCCGGTCGCCCGACGAACGTCTCGAACGCCGTCAGACACCGAGGGAGGAGCTGCTCGCGCAGCTCCACACTGCCCGGATACGCGGCGCCCGTCGCGCCGTCAAGATCGGTCACGAGCGAGACCTCGTGGCCGTGCGAGCCAGCGCAAGAGGCCGTCTCCGCATCGCCTACCGCGAGCGCGGTCTGCGCCTCGTCCGGCGAGCCGATCGGGATGCTCGCGGGGACGATCGAGATCGCGGAGCCCGTTCGAATGAAGAGGCAGTCGCCGACGGCGAGGTCGGCCAGCCCGACCGAGATAGGGCGCCCCGCGACCGACGCGAACCCGAGCGCCCCGACGACGATGAAGATGCCCGCCGCCCGACGGTGCGAGCGCATGAACGTGCGCGTCGCATCCAGCTGCTCGCCGAGATCGAAGCGGCGTGGTCGCTGGCGCTCCTCCACGTGAACCCCGCCTGGCTTCAGCTCCGCTCGAGGTAGCGCTCGCGGTCCCAGTTGTGGACGATCGAGTCGTAGGTCTGCTGTTCGTAGCGGGCGGCGTTCAGGTAGTGGTCGACGACGTCCTGGCCGAAGATCTCGACCGCGGCCTTCGACCGTTCGAGCTCCCAGATCGCCTCGTAGAGCGCCCGCGGCATCCGCGGCTTGCCCTTCGCGATGTAGCCGTTGCCCTTGAACTCCGGCTCGAGCTTGAGCTTGTGCTCGATCCCGTAGAGGCCCGCCCCGACCATCGCGGCGTACGTCAGGTAGGCGTTCATGTCGCCGCCGGGGAAGCGGTTCTCGACATGCAGGGTCTTGCCGTGGCCGACGAGCCGGAAGCCGGTCGTTCGGTTGTCGCGGCCCCAGACGACGTTCACCGGCGCCCATGACAGCGACGCGTAGCGCTTGTACGAATTGATGAACGGGGCCACAAACACCGCGAGCTCGCGCGACAGCGCCATCATCCCGGCGACGAACTGGCTGAACTGGGTGCTGATGCCGTAGGCGCCCTTGCTCTTCGCGTCGTGCGTCAGCGGTTCCGCCCCGTCCTTGTCCCAGATGCTCATGTGGAGGTGGCCGGACGAACCGGTCCACGAGTGGTCCGGCTTGGCCATGAACGTGATGCCCCAGCCGTTGAGGTAGGCGATCTCCTTCGCGCCGTGCTTGAACAGCACGCTGCGATCGGCCGACTCGAGGACGTGGTCGTAGCGGATGTTGACCTCGTGCTGGCCGGGCGCGGCCTCGCCCTTTGAGAACTCGATCGGGATCCGGGCCTCGGTCATCTGGTTGCGAAGGAGTCGATGGAGCGGTTCGGCCTTCGTCGCCTGGAGGAGGTGGTAGTCCTCGTTGTAGGTCCCGAAGCGCTTTGGGATCGCGTGGCCGTTCTCGGCGATCTGGTCCCACGAATCCTTGAGGACGTAGTACTCGAACTCCGAACCGGCCTTGACCGTGATCCCGGCCTTCGCCGCCCGTTCGACCTGGCGCTTGAGGATCGTCCGCGGCGAGATCGGGATCTCCTTGTGCGTCTCCTCGTCGATCGTGTCGGACAGGACGATCGCCGTCTTCTCGAGCCAGGGCAGGATCCGCAGCGAGTCCCAGATCGGCGAGGCGATCCAGTCGCCGTAGCCGGTCTCCCAGTTCATCAGCTGGAAGCCGTCGGGCGTGTTCATCTCCATGTCCGTGCCGAGGAGGTACGTGCAGAAGTGCGCGCCGTGGTCGATGACGCCGTCGAGGAAGGCCTGGCCCTGAACGCGCTTGCCCATGAGCCGGCCCTGCATGTCGGTCAGGGCGACGACGATCGTGTCGATCCGGCCCTCACGGACCCAGCCCTCGAGCTCGGCGAGGCGCGGGTGCTTGTCGTGGTGCGAATCGCTCATGGTTCCCTCGCTGTGGTGAATCGAGGGCCGGCCGGCGGTGCCGGCCGGCCCTCCAGGTGTCGCTGGGGTCAGTGGCCGATGATCAGGTCTTCACCTGCTCGGCCGCCTCTGCGAACTCGCGCTCGAGCTCAGAGAGCTCGGTGTCGCTGCCCTGGCGCTTGGGTCCCGTGAATCGGGATCGCGCCCAGAGGAAGTAGTAGAGCAGGAGCAGGCCGAGGAAGATGCTCACGGTGGCGAGCGCCGCGGCATTCAGCTCGAACGGGAACAGGAACAGCGGGCTGAACACGACGATCCAGATGACGCTCAGCCACGCGAGCGGGCGGCTCCAGCGTCCGAGGCTCCAGGTCTGCCGCTCGCGCCACGACTGGTCGCCGCGCATGCCGAGCCAGATGCAGATCCCGTACGCCCAGTACAGGAGCACGGTGCTGACGCCCGTGATCCCGGCGATGAGGAACAGCGGATCACCGCCGAACAAATTGAACAGGACGTAAACGAGCAGGATCAGCAGCCAGCTCGCCGCGCTGATCGCGATGATCGCGTTGCTCGGGGTCCGCCAGCGCTTGCTGACCTTCTTGAGCATGCTGCTGCCGGGGATCCCATCATCGCGGCTGAACGCGAAGAGCATCCGCCCGGCTGACGCGATCGACGAGAAGCTGCAGAACACCATCGCGATCGCGACACCTGCCGCGAGCAGCCCGCCGAGCTGGCCCAAACCGGCGCCGAGGTTCTGTTCGAGGATGTAGGCGACGCCGTAGCCGCCGCTGTTCGCCATGACGTCGGCCGGGGCGGGCATCTTCAGCACGAGCGCGACGAGGACGATGTAGCCGGCGACGGCCGATACAGCGACCGAGAGGAACACGCCCCACGCGGACGCGCGGCGTGCGAAGACGGTCTCCTCGGCGACATGCGCCGAGGCGTCGTACCCGGTGTAGGTCCATTGGGCCTGGAGCAGGCTCAACGCGAAGGCGCCGGCAATCCCGAATGGGATCACGTCCTTCCACGGTGTCCCATTGGCCGCGGTGCCCGCCGGCTCGATCTGGAACAGGAACCCGAGATCGTGGGTGGGCTGGGAGCCGAACAGGAAGAGGGCTCCAGCGATCGCGGCCACGAAGCCGATGTGCCACCACACCGACAGGTCGTTCATGAAGGCCACGATCTTCGTGCCGGCGACGTTGAAGACAACTTCGATCGCGATGAAGATGCCCGTCACCCAGATCGCGTTCTGCACGCCGAACGTGTCAGCCGCCGGGTCGAACGTGCCGCCGACGATCGGGTTGATGATCGTCGCCGTGACGTAGAAGGCCGCCGCGTAGTTGATGCCGGCGACGATTGAGACCTGGCCGCCGAGATTGAGCCACGCCGTCCACCAGCCCCAGTCCTTGTTCTTGAGGATGCTGGCCCAGTAGTAGAGACCGCCGGCGGTCGGGTAGGCCGAGGCGATCTCGGCCATCGTGGCCGCGATCATCAGCGTGAAGATCGTGACGAGCGGCCAGCCAATGCCGACGGCGGCCGGTCCGGCCAGGTTCAGGCCGTAGTTGAACAGGATGACCGCGCCGGTCAGGATCGAGATGATCGAGAAGCTGATCGCGAAGTTGCTGAACCCGCCCATTCCGCGGAGCAGCTCCTGCGCATAGCCGAGCCCATGCAGGTCCCTCGTGTCCTGCGCAATGAGCTCTTCCCGGGTGCGACCCATCGAAACCTCCCTCGCTTCGATGCCGGACCCAGCCTCCCTCCGACCGGGCGCCAGCCTCCTCCGACCGGCAGGAACGGCGTCCCTGCTTCGGGACCGCGCGCAACGGTCGGACTATACGCGGGGCCTTTCCGCTCGGGAAGACGAATCTCGCCCGCTACGATTCGATCATGGAGGTCACCGCGCCCCGGATCCTCGAGCTCGGCGCCGTGCTCCTGCTGGCGGCTGGCGCCGGCTGGGTGGCCCGGCGGGTTGGCCTGCCCGCCGTCCTCGGCTACCTCGGCGTCGGCCTCGCGATCTCGCCGTTCACTCCGGGCTATGTCGTGGACCGCGAGCAGCTCCAGCTCTTCGCCGACCTCGGTGTCGTCCTGCTCCTGTTCGAGGTCGGCATCGAAGTCGACGTCGGGCGACTCCGGCGCGAGCACGGCGCCCTGATCTGGGCCGCCCCGCTCCAGGCGGTCCTAACGGCTGTGATCGTCGGCGTCGTGGCGTTCGTTGCCGGGTTGCCGCCATTCGGCGCCGCGCTCATCGGGCTTGGCGTCGCGATGTCGTCCAGCGTGGTCGTCGTGAACATCACGAAGAGCCGCCGACGCCGAACGGACCGAACCACCGATCAGGCGCTGCTCGGCTGGAGCGTCCTCCAGGACGTCACCGGCGTAGTTCTCGCGATCGGGCTCCTCGCGGTCGCCGGGGCATCAGGGCGCTCGCCGATCGAGGCCGTTGGGCGCCTCATCGCCTTCGCGCTCGTCGCAGTTCTCGCGGCCGCCGCCCTGCCCCAGCTGCTCCGCCGGCTGCGCGACCAGCACGATCTGTTCCTCATCGTCTCGGTCGCGACAGGCCTCACGGTCGCCGGCCTCGGTGCCGTGCTCGGTGAGGTGCCGCTCGCACTGGCAGCGTTCATCGCCGGCCTCGCGATCGCCGAGAGCCCGGACGCGGCCGAGGCACGCCGCCGCCTCCTGCCATTCCGCGACCTCCTGGCCGTCCTGTTCTTCGTGGCGATCGGGACGCTCATCGACCTTGGCGCGCTCGCCGCCAGCTGGCCGTGGGTGGTCGGGCTGATCCTCGCTGTCACGATCGGGAAGAGCGGCCTGATCTATGTCCTTGCCCGCGGCCTCCGGATCACGTCGCGTCCCGGCCAGCTGGCGATCGGTCTCGGCCAGGTCGGCGAGTTCAGCTTCGTGCTCGCATCGGTTGGTCTCGCGGTCGGTGCGATCGATGCGACGCTGTACGCGGCCGTCCTAACGGCCGTCGTCCTGACGATCGCCGGTTCGACCGTCATCGTCCGGTTCTCGGGCACGCCGGTCGCGGCCGAGGCGGCGGCGGCCTGATCGCGCTCGAACGTGCTCGAATGCGCCGCCGACGGGCGGCGGCTCAGAACAGGCGGCGGCTCAGAACAGGATCGACGTCCCTGGCGGGAACTCGAATTCGAACGCGTCCGGCGGGAGCGGCGCATCGACATCCAGCGCCACGACCTTCGCGAGACGAGTGACCTCGCCATCCACCGATTCGACGAGCCTGGTGATCAGGCCCTCGGCCCGGTCGACAGCGATCTCGATCCGGTAGTCCTGTCGATCCGCGACCCATTCGACCGAGCGCGGATGCTCGCAAACGAGCGTGATCGCTTCGCGGCCGGCGACGACGTCCGTGCCCGAAACCCAGCAGCGGCCGGTGGCGAGGACGTTCTGGCAGTAGCCGGCCGGGTGGACGAAGAGCTCCGGCAGCGTCTCGGTCGGGAGCGGAGTCAACGGCTCGTAGACCTTCGATGTGCCAGGGAAGTCCTTGTCAACGAGGCCGCGTGGCCGGTTGCGGATCGGGCGTTCCGTGCCGCGCTTGTCCCGGCCAACGTAGGTCCGCACGGTCGCCCCGTCGCTGATCCAGAGCTCGTGGTTGCCGGCCGTCCCGGCGCCGGGCTCGAATGTCGCCACGCGCGCCTGCCCCGGGTGCCGGAGCATGACCTCCGAGACGACGACCTGTTCGCCGCGCGTCGCCCAGAGCCGTTCCTCGATCCGCATCCGAAGCGTCGTGAAGCGCAGCTCCGCGTCGCGCATGAAGTCGAACAGCTCGTCGATGCCGGGCAGGCCCGGCGGGAGCGCGACGACCTCGGGCAGGCGGGCTTCGGTGGTCGGCGCCGCGACGAGGGCGCGGTCCCAGCGCTGGACGGTCATCGCGACGGATTGTAGCAGTGGCTCAGTGGGGCTTGACACGTGCCTCCGGCTGGGCTATATATCGCACTACGATATATCGCGTTACGACACGATCGACCTTAGGAGGGCTCCCATGATCCCGCGACGACCCATGATCCGGCTCGCCGCCCTGCTGATCCCGGCCGCGTTGCTCACCGTCGCCCTTGGCGCCGGCGCGAGTGGCGCGCTCGGCGGCGGCGCGCTTCGAGCCGAGGCGGCGCTCATCGACACGGCCGGCAATGCCGTGGGCTGGGCGCGCTTCATCGAAGACGCGACCGGCACCGTCCATGTCAACGTCCATGTGCAGGGCCTGACGCCCGGTCTTCATGGCATCCATATCCACGCCATCGGCACGTGCACGCTCGGCACCACGCCGACGTTCAGCTCGGCCGGTGGTCACCACAACCCGCTCGCGCACACGCACGGCCTGCTCAGCCCGACGGGCCCGCATGCCGGGGACCTGCCGAACCTGACCGTGAACGAGGACGGCGTCGGCCATCTCGACACGACAACCGACCTCGCGACGCAGTCGGCGGGCACGACGTCGATCTTCGACGCCGACGGCAGCGCGCTCGTCATCCACGCCCTGGTCGACGACCAGGTCACGAACGCCACCGGCAACAGCGGCGCCCGCATTGCCTGTGGCCCGATCGTCGCGGCCGAGTAGCGGCACGCGGTGACGGGGACCATGACGACCGTGTCGCTGGGCCGGTTCGGAGAGACCGCCATGTGGGTCCTGGTCGCGCTGCGGCCAGGACCCGCCGGCGCGGCAGCCATCCTGGACACCGTCCACCGGCTCGACGGCCAGGTCGGGCCCGCAACGCTCTTCGGGGCGATCGCGCGGCTCGAGCGGTTGACGCTGATCGAGCGGACGGCCACGGGGGCCGGCGCGCCCGCGTATCGTTTGTCAGGCCGCATGGAAGGCGCCTACGCATGACCGGACTGAACGACGACATGCGCGAGCTCGGGCGGTTCGCCGAGCCGTCGCTGTACATCCTCGTGGCCCTCGGCGAGGGGCCCAAGCACGGCTACGCGATCATGACCGACGTCGAGGACTTCACCGGGCAGCCGCTTGGGCCGGGCACGCTCTACGGGGCCCTCGCACGGCTCGAGAAGCGCGGCTTCATCGAGGCGCTCGAGCCGGAGGAGCGGCGCCGGCCGTATCGGCTGACGGCCCTTGGCGCGACGACGCTGCGGGTGCAGCTCCAGGGTCTTGCTGGATTCGCCCGGCTGGGCCTCTCTCGCCTCGGAGGTGCGTCGTGATGCGGCTCCTGCGCCTGTATCCGCGGAGCTGGCGGGACCGCTACGGCGCCGAGCTCCAGTCGCTCTTCGAGGCGCGTCCGCCCCGACTGGCCGACCGCCTCGACCTGATCCGCGGCGCATTCGATGCGCATCGCCACCCGGAGCTCGTCGCGGACCCACGGACCCTGTCCCACCGGCTGTCCGAGGACGATGTCGTCGTCACCCGGCGCCTCGGCGTCGCCGGGATCGCCGGTGCGGCCGCGTGGGCCGTCACCTGGTTCGTCGTCTCCACGTCGCCGCTTGTGCACGAGCCCGGCGGCTCGTATCGCGACGGCAGTCGCGCGTTGCCGATCCTGCTCCTCGCCGGCGTGCTCCTCGTTGCCGCGCTGTGCGGACAGCTCGTGATGCTGCCTCGCTCGGCGCGATTGGCCCGCGCTGGCGCCGTGATCGCAATCCCTGGGATCCTGCTCTGGACCCTGGTCCCGTGGTTCGCGTGGACGGCCGCCGCCGCGGTCCTTGGGCTGGGCCTCCTCGCATACGGGGCGTGGTTCGCTCGGGCCTGGCCATGGCAGGCGTCCACAGCGCTTCTCCTCATGGCGGCGGCGGAACCATTCATCGCCTACGCGGGTGCGACCGGCGGCCCTGTCGGCCCCCAGATCACGCCGGTTCTGGCGCTCTTCATCCTCGTTCCGCTCGTTGCATGGCTGACCGTCGGGGGCACGCTGTTCGCCGTGCGGTCCGACGATTCGACGGGGCTGGCCTGACCAACGGACCTCAGGGCCGAACGGACCGCGTGTAGCGGCGATTCGTGGTCACGGCGGTCGCACCGAGCGAGGCGTACAGGCCCTCGGACGCCGCGTTCGTGACGCTCGAGAAGATCACGCACTCCCGGGCACCGAGATCTGCGAGCGCGCGGTAGGCATCGAAGCAGACCGCACGGCCGAGGCCCAGGCGACGATGATCGGCGTGGACGCCGACCGGCTCGAGCTCGCCGACACGCGCGACCGGGTCCCACCACGCGTTCGCGAACGCCGCGAAGGTGCCGTCCGGGGCGACGATCACCCGGTCGCGTTCGGGCGCGTAGTGCTCGCAGTCGAGGATGGCGCGGTACTTCTCCACGGTCATCCGCGACGGTGCGAACGCCGAGCGGTGGACCTCGACCCGCCGTTCGATGTCGTCCGGCCAGCTCGTTGACGCACGCCGATAGCCGGGCGGCAGGGAGACCTCGGGAACGGCCGGACCTCCGCCGGGCGGCAGCTGCCGGACCCATTGGCTGAACGCCCGGTCGTCGGGCACGTAGCCGCGCCGGGTGAGCAGCTCGACGGCTGCGACCTCGTCGTCGCGGGCATAGGTTCGGGTCCGGCGAAGGCCGGTCGCAGGATCCGGAGGCACATTCGCTTCGAGGTCGTCGACAACGTCGCCGAGGACCTCGAGCGACGCGGCGGGCGTCGCCATCCAGGCCGCGGCGTCGGGCGGCTCGCCCCAGGCCCAGCCGACGAGCTCCGAACCGTCGAACCAGAGGCGGACGAGCTTCTCGGGGGTCTCGTCCGGATCGTTGATGCCCCACCACTCGAGATCGCCGACGGTGTAGGTCACGAGCGGCCGGTGCTGCAGCCACTCCCGGCTGATCAGCGCCTGCATCGCCGCGAAGTCCGCCGCGTCACGGTATGGGCGCTCGGTGAGGGGCATCCGGGGCAGTATGCGAGACTCCGGCGGATGGACGTCACCGGCGAAACGTTCCGCCAGATCATGGGTCGCTTCGTGACCGGTGTGACGGTCGTGACGACCTGGGACCTCAGCGCGCCGGGCGGTCCGGGGACGCACCCCGCCGGGATCACGGTGAACGCCCTCTCGTCGGTCTCGCTCGACCCGCCGCTCGTCGTCGTCGCGCTCGATCGAACGCGCTTCATCACGCCGTTCGTCCGCGAAGCCGGCCGCTACGCCGTGAACATCCTCGGCGCCGGTCAGCAGGCGCTCTCGGACTGCTTCGCTCACGCCCCGGTGTCACCGGGCCGCGAGGAGTTCTGCGGAGCGTCGTGGCATCTCGGGACGACCGGCGTGCCGTTGATCGACGGCGCGATCGCGTCCCTTGAATGCACGATCGTCGAGACCTATTCCGCGGGCGACCACGACCTGTTCATCGCCCGCGTCGACGCGATGACGACCGAGGCCGAGCACGACGACCCGCTGATCTACTACCGGCGTCGCTACCTGCGCGTCGAGCAGGCTCGAACCGAGCCGGTCGAAGGCAAGCCGTAGGCCGGCGTTCGAACGACATGCCGTCCGTCCGAGCCAACGGCCTCGACATCGCGTACGAAACTCTCGGCGCGGGTCCGCCGCTCGTGCTCCTGCACGCCGCGACATCGGTGGGCCGCGACGACTTCGCCGCCCAGCTCCCCGGCCTGACGCGCGCATTTCGCGTCTACCTGCCCGACGCCCGCGGTCACGGCGGCACGAAGTGGGACGTGTCCGGCGGCTTTCGCTACGACTGGCTCGTGGACGACCTCACCGCGTTCGTCGACGCCGTCGGTCTCCGGACGTTCCACGTCCTCGGGCTCAGCCTGGGCGCGATGACGGCTCTGCAATTCGCCGTCCGCGATCCGTCGCGGCTCCGAACGCTCGTCGTGATCGGCATCACGACCCAGCGGGAGCCGCGGCGCAGCGTCGCGCGGCGGCTCATGGACCCCGCCCGAGCCGACGCGGACCCGACCTGGAGGGCCCAGCTCGCAGCGCGCCACGATGCGGTCCAGGGCGTCGATGCGTGGCGACGGCTCCTACCGGCGATCGCCGCCGACATCGGTGTCCAGCCGCTGCTTACCCCTGCGCAGCTGCACTCGATCGACGCGCCGGCGATGGTCGTCGTCGGCGACCGCGACCCGTTCGTACCCGTGGATCATGCCTGGGGCCTGTCGCGCCAGCTCGGCGATGGGCGGTTGTTCGTCGCGCCCGAGTGCGGGCACGAGGTGCCTTCGAAACGACCGGCGCTCTTCAACGAGGCCGTCGCCGGCTTCTACCGCTCCACCGCCGCCGTCGCGACGAAACGCGCCGGCGAGCATGATCCAGCTCCCGAACGCCCTGCACACGGACCCGAAGTGGAGGCCACCGGATGACGACGCTGCTCGTGACCTATCGCCGGCCCGATGGCGGCGACGAAGCCCTCGCGACGTTCGAACGCCGGTATCGCGACGAGCACCTGGCCGCGATCTCCGGCGCGCCGGGGTTGCGGTCATCCCGCTTCTGGCGGGTCAGCGGCGCGCTCGGCACCGAGACGGACCTCGCGCTCGTGGCCGCGCTCGAGTTCGACGACCGCGCCTCTCTCGACGCCTCCCTCGGCTCGGACGAGATGCGCGCCGGGGCCCGGATCCTCCGCGAGATCGCGCCCGGCCTCGCGACGTTCCTCGTCCTCGAGGACGCGCCGGACATCGGCGGCTCCGGCGCGCGCTAGGCTGGCGGCGATGACGAAGCCGCTCATCCAGGTCACGTTCCCGGCGCCCGGCGCCGATGGGCCGCTCGACGGCGTCGCGCTGGTGACGCTCGACCGGCCGGAGGTCCTCAACGCCCTCGACTTCGAGCTGATTCGGCAGCTCACGGACGCCCTCGAGACGCTCGATCGCGATGGCGCCCGGGCGATCGTCATCACCGGGGCCGGGGAGAAGGCGTTCGCGGCCGGAGCGGACATCCGCGAGCTCGCGACCCAGACGCCGACAACGCTGTTCAGCGGCAACGAGTTTCATCGCTGGGAGCGCATCAAGCGCATCCGCACGCCTTTGATCGCCGCGGTCCGCGGCGTCGCGCTCGGTGGCGGCTGCGAGCTGGCGATGACCTGCGACATGATCGTCGCGGCCGAGGACGCGCGGTTCGGCCAGCCCGAGATCCTCCTCGGTGTCATGCCGGGTGCGGGCGGGACGCAACGCCTCACGCGGGCGATCGGCAAGGCGAAGGCGATGGAGCTCGTCCTCACCGGCGGGATGCTCTCCGCGCGGGACGCGGAGGCCCATGGGCTGGTGACGAAGCTCGCGCCGGCCGCCGAGGTCCTCGCGGTCGCGCTCGAGCTCGCCGCGAAGATCGCGTCGATGCCGCCGGTTGCCGTCAAGGCCGCGAAGGAAGCGGTCAATCGGGCGTTCGAAGCCTCGCTCGAAGCCGGGCTCGAGTTCGAACGCCGGGCCTTCTTCCTCCTGTTCGACACGGAGGACGCAAAGGAGGGCCTCGCGGCTTTCAGCGAGAAGCGGAAGCCGACCTGGAAGGGTCGTTGATGGTCGACGCCGCGAGCGGGATCCGGGTCGATGTGGCCGGCCACGTCGCAACGATCACGCTCGACCGGCCGGACGCCCTGAACGCGCTGACGATCCCGATGAAGCACGCGCTGCTGGACGCGCTCGAAGGTGCAGCGGCTGCGCCAGACGTCCGCGCGGTCATCCTCACCGGCGCCGGGCGGGCCTTCTGCGCCGGCCAGGATCTCCGCGAACGACTCGAACCTGCTGCCCCATCGCTCGGCGAGGAGCTCCGCGAGCGCTACAACCCGATCGTTCGGGCGATGCGCGCGCTGCCGAAGCCGATCGTCGGGGCGATCAACGGCGTCGCCGCGGGCGCCGGGGCGTCGATCGCGTTCGCCTGCGACCTCCGAATCGCGTCGGAGAGCACGACCTTCGTGCTGGCGTTCGGGCGGATCGGGCTGATCCCGGACAGTGGCGCGACATGGACGCTGCCACGCCTCGTCGGGCTGTCGAAGGCGACCGAGATGGCGCTGCTGAACGACCCGGTGACGGCCGCTGAGGCGCTCCGGTTCGGGCTCGTGTCGAAGGTCGTCGCGGCCGATGCCCTGATGGACGAGGCACGTGGTCTCGCGACGCGGCTGACCGCAGGCGCCCCGGCCGCCAATGCCGCCACGAAACGGCTGCTGGACGCGGGCATGACGTCCGATCTCGAAGCTGCCCTGGCGGCCGAAACCGAGGCCCAGGACCGACTCGGCGGAGCCCCCGACCATGCCGAGGGACTCGCGGCGTTCCTCGAGAAGCGCGCCCCGACGTTCCGCGGGGAGTGAGCTCGCTCCGGCGATGACGGCGGAGCGCCTGATCGGGTTGCTCGAGCGCGGTCGGGGCGCGTGGCTGGCTCCGGCGATTGCCGCGGCGCTGGCCGTCCTTCCGGGCATCCCCTGGTCCGTACCGGCCGCGGATGGCGTGCCGTTCGTGGTCGCATGGGCGACGGTCGTCATCGTCGCCACGATCGCCGTGACGGGGCTCCTCGGCCGCCGGCCAACTGGGTTCGAGGCAATCCCGATCGTCGTCGGCGCGGCGATCCTCGTCGGCGACCTCACGCTTCTGCCAACCCAGGGGCTCCGCGACCTCGACCTGTACCTTCGGGCCGGCTCGGCCTGGGCGAATGGCCAGCCCGCCTACCTCGACCACCTGCTGACCGAGGTCCCGGCGGATCGGACGCAGTACCCGTTCAACTACCCGCCGCTGACGCTGCCGCTGTTCGGGGCGCTCGCGGTCCTGCCGAAGGTCGTGGTCCACGCTGGCTGGTTGGCGATGTCGGCCGGGCTCGCGCTCGTCGCACTGCGGGCGTTCGGCCTGTCATGGCGCTGGGCACTTGCGGCGCTCCTCTGGCGGCCGTTCGCGGAGGGTCTCTGGGTCGGCAACGTCGCCGTCCCGCTGCTCGCGGCGTTCGCCCTCGCGCCGCGCGCCGGAGCCCTGCTCGCGGTGCCCGGACTGTTCAAGGTCTACGCGGCGATCCCCGCTGCGTGGCTTCTTCGCGAGCGCCGCTGGCGCGACGCCACGCTCGGCGCCGCCGTCGTGGCGATCGCGGTCGTCGCCACGCTCCCGCTCGTCGGCGTGGACGCCTGGCGGGCGTGGCTGGCCGGCCTCGCGTGGTGGGAGGCGTCGATTCCCATCCTCCAGGGCTACGGCTCGGGGATCGCGCTGGGACAGTGGCTTGGCTTGCCGATCGCGCTGCTCGCCGCCGCCGTGGCGTTCGCATTCGCAATCCGCGCGCAGGGCCGCGAGGGCCTCTGGCGACTCGGCGTCGTCACCCCGCTGGCTTCACCGTCAGTGTTCAGCCATGGTCTGCTGACGGCACTTCCGGCGCTCCTGGAGCTTCGTCCCGTGGTGCTCTGGCTGGCCATCGCGTCCGCCGCGGCCACTCCCGGTCCGGTGTTCTGGGTCGCCGCCGCCCTGGCCGTTGCGAGCTGGTTCGTGCCGGCGCTGCGAACACAGCCGGCCGCAGCCGCTACGGAGCGATCGTAAACGGCCGGACCGTCGTCTCCGCGACGATGAATTTGCCGAGGGATGTCGCGCGGATGGCCTGGAGCCGGAACCAGTACGTGCCGGCCGGGATCTGGGTGCTGTCGAACGTCGCGCTCGAGGCGGACTGGAGGCTGATCGGGATCGCGACGTCGAGGCCACCGTCGCCGAGGTAGGACGGCTCGGGGTTGGTCGTCGAGCCAACGAGCTTGTAGTAGCTGAAGCACGCGCTGAGCCCGCCGTAGGCCGACCAGTCGAACTGCGCGGCGGTCCCGGCGCCGCCCGGCTGTGACACGGCGAGTCCACCGAGCGACTGGACCGCCTGCGGGACCACCGCACCCGACACGGCGCTCGCGCCGATCACGCCATCCTCGGCGTTGAAGGCCATGGCCCGGTAGTAGACGGTCGAACCCGCTTCGGCGCTCGAGTCGAACGCATCGGTCTTGTTGGGGTCGATCGTGTATGTCGTTCCGAAATCGACCGCGCCGGCCTGGGGCGGATATGCGAGCGGGATCTCGGTGCTCGAGCTCCGGAGCGTGGTGTAGTGGTTGAAGCTGTCGCTCGTGACATTCGACCAGACGAGGACCACGCCGCCTTCGCAGCTCTTCAGGGACAGCGACATCGGGGCGAGCGTCGGGGCCGGGGTCGGCGTCGGGGTGGGCTTCGGCGTCGGCCGCGGCGTCGGACGCGGCGTCGGCGCCGGCGTGGCCACCGGCTCCGGCGACGGCGAAGGCTCAACCGAGGGCTCGAGCAGCGGCGTGGGTTCCGTCCTGGCCGTTGGCGCCGGCTTCGTCGCCTCGGCAAGGTCCAGGCCGGCCATGACCCCGATCGGCAGGCCGAGCGCGAGGTCCTTGCGCGCGTTCGAGATCAGCCACGCGCTGTCGAGGGTGGCGGGATCCAGCGCGGCCGTTTCGATGTCGGTCGTTTCGCCCAGGTGGACGGTCGCGCCGCGGCCTTCGGTCACCGTCGCACGGAGGTCCGGTCCAGAAACGACGACGTCGTGCTGGATCGACTGCTCGTGGACGAGCTCGCCACCCGAGCCGTCTGGGCCGCGCTCGATATCGAACGCGGTGCCGGTCGCCGTCCAGGTCACGGGGCCGGTTCGAACCACGTAGCTGCCCGCGTCCCCGAGGACCACGCGGTGCCAGGCCTCGCCGCCGAGCTGCTCGAGCTCGATGTCGTCCTCGCCGAGGTCGGTGATCCGCAAGTCGGCGCCGCCCGCGAGTCGCGCCAGGGACGCGCCGAAGGCGAGGCTGGCGTGTCCGGCGGCGGCGACGCGGACCTCATCGCCGACGAGCAGCTCCGTCCCCGGCTCGAGGGCGGTCGCGGAGCCATCGCGGATGAGCGTCGCGCCGACCGCGTCGGAGGCGCGCATCTCGGGCAGCACGGGCAGGAGGAGGTTCGAATTGAGGGCGACGACCGTCACGACGACCGCGGCCGCGACCGCGAGGAGGCTCCAGCGGGGCGCCGGCAGGACCTGTGGCGTGCGCCGCCGCACGAGCGTCGCGAGCCGCGCCGGCTCGTGCGTGACCGGTCCGCTCGCAAGCGCCTCGATGCGCGAGGTCCGCAGCGTCTCGGCGCCGCGCGCCCAGGATGACGCGGACGTGGCCGCTGTCGCGGTGCCTGCGGCTCGCGTGCCCGCCGCGGGCAGCTCCGCAACGAGCCGCGCCCGAAGCGCCGTCGCGAACGCGACATCCGGCCGCTCCGCGCCTCGCTCCGCTGCCTTGCGACGAGCCCGGATCCCGGCCGCCTCGAGCTCGGCTGACAGGTCGGCCAGCTCGGGCGCGCCGTCGAGCTCGGGATCGAAGCCGTCGACGCCGTCAGGCCACATCGATCGACTCCCGCGCCGCGGCGCGCAGCGCCCGCAACGCGCGATGGAGCTTGACGGCGAGCGTGGGCCGAGAGCAGCCCAGCGCGGCGCACAGCTCGTCCGTCTCGAGGCCGTCGTAGAACTTCATGACGAGCACGCGGCGGTGACCCTCGGGCAGGTCGCGCAGCGCCCGTCGCAGGACCTCGCGATCGAGGGCCGCGCCAAGCGCCGCCGCAGCCGCCTCATCGCCGATCACTGCCTCGTGGCCGTTTCGAGCGAAGCCGCCGTCTCCGTCGGCCGCGTCATCCCAGTCCGAGGCGCGCATCCCGAGCGGGACCGTGCGCTTCCCACGGCGGGCGTGGTCGACGATCGCGTTCGAGGCGACGCGGTAAAGGAAGCCGCCGAACGACTCGTTTCGGAAGTCGTCGCGGCGTACCGCGCCGAGCGCCCGTTCGAACGTCATCGCGGTGAGGTCTTCGGCCGCGTCGCGCTCGCCGACCCGGCGAACGACGAAGCCGTAGATCCGCGGCAGATAGAAGTCATAGAGCTCGCCGAACGCGGCGGCATCGACCCGGGAGCGGGCGACAAGCTCGCGCTCCCGGGTCGGGTCCATGCGTGAATTGCCCGCGCCCCGGTCCATCGGCTATCGGACGGTAGGTACGGGTGGATGGCGGAGCCACCGCCCAGCGGTACTGCCAACCGCGGGACCATGTCCGCCATCCATCCGAGCCTGGTGCCGAGAACCTGGGTCAGGGCACTACGGGATCGTGACCGCGATAACCGCGGTCTGGCCGAGGACGACCTTCTGGCCGTTCCAGTAGCCGATCGCCTGGACCCGGTAATACCAGGTCTGGCCGGAGGCCACGTCACCGTCGGTGAGGCCGGTGACGCTGTGGTTCTCGATGACGCCGATGACCTGCGTGCCGTCCGTGTACGGCAGGTACGACGGGTTCTCGTTCATCGAGCGAACGACCTTGTAGAAGGAGAACGCGTCGCTCGTGCACTCCTGCCAGTGGAGGACGACGCCCTCGCCGGTCAGGTTGGCTTCGAAGCCAAGACCGACGGGCGGAGGCGGCGGCTCGTAGGTCGGAGTCGCGACGCTGTCGACATTGCTCGCGGCGGCCACGACGTAACCGGCATCTGTCGACTTCACGCAGAACACCCGGTAGAAGAGCGTCGTGCCGCCGGGTGCGTCCTTGTCCCAGAACTTGTGGCCATCGGGCCCCATGGCGCCGATGAGGACGTCGTTCCCGCCCGTCGGCCAGGTGACCGTGGCGTCGAGCGAGCGGACGATCTTGAACTTCGTGAAGTCCACGTCGCCGCAGGAGCCCCACTCGAGGACCGGATGACCGTCGCCGAGGAAGGCGTTGAGCACGAAGCCACCGGGCTGCGGCTGCGGCTGCGGCTGCGGCTTCGGATCCGGTGCTGGCGGAGTCTTGATCGACTTGACCGCGCTCGTGCATTCGGCGACGTACTCGCCGTCGACCGAACGAACCGCGAAGACGCGATAGAAGTACGTCCGGCCGTGTGAGCCGCTCTTGTCGACGATGCGGGTCTTCGTCAGATCCTCGATCGCGGCGACAAGGACGTCGCCCGCGCCGAGCGGCCAGGTCACGCCCTCGTCCGTCGAGCGGACGACCTTGTAGTACGCGAAGCCGTCGAAGTCGCAGACCGACCATTCGACGACGACCGCGTAGCCGTCGAGAGCCAGGCCGAGCTCCATCGACGTCGGCTGATCCGGCGTGTCGGCCGGTGCATCCGGCTTGGGCTCGTCGGGCGTGCCGCTGTCCGGCTTGTCGCCGTCTGGCGTCTCGTCCGTTGCGGGCTGGTCGCCATCCTTCGCGCCATCCGGCGACTCGTACCCGGCGTCGCCGGTCGCGTCGCCGGTGCCAGGGCCGCCATCCTTGGCGGTGTCGCTCGACGTGCCGCCGTCGTGGCCGCCGGTCGTCTCGAACGCGGGCTCGCCGCCCGCCCCAAGCGCCAAGGCAACCATGAGGAACACGCCTGCGACCGCGCCGGGCACAGAAGCGCCGAACCGGCGGCCTGTCGAACCGCCGGCGATGATCCGGGTGCGATCCTCGAGCAGCTCGACGCCCATCTGATCCGATGCCGGCGCCGGCTGCGGCTCGGGCGATTCCGGCGGCGGTGTGTCCGCCGTCGGCCGCCTGGTCCTTCGTGCCATCTTCCAAACTCCCCGAGACCTGGTGCATGGCCCGCGACATGCGAGCCCATGAGTGCTGCTCACAGAACGCCGGGGAGGTGGTGCGATTACGTTGCCTTGGCGGGACGATCGTCCTGGGACCGGCCCAATCCGCTTCGGCATCTGGACGAATCCGCCAGATACGAGCCGGGATCGTGGTACTTCGCGTTGCACCCCAATCCGCCGCCCCGTACGAGCAGGGGTCGTGGTAGGTGCCCAATTGGCGGCATCGGCCCTCCCGAGACCGACCAAGGCGAGTTGCCCACGCACGAATCGAGAGCGACGAGGCGGGAAACGGTGGTGGAGCGCCGCCTAACACGACCCGGGGTCGTATTTGCAAGGGTTCTCGGGATCTGGCTCGGCTCCGGGCCCGGCGTCCCTTGACCTCTCCTGGAGAGAGCCGTACTGTTGGCCTAACGATCGTTAGTTAGGAGACACTTTGGCTGTCGAGACCACGCGGCGGCGGAGGATCGAGGACGTGGCCAGCGACCTTTTCCGGGAGCAGGGCTACGCGGCGACGTCCGTGCGCGACATCGCGCGGGCGCTCGACATCCAGGGCGCCAGCCTGTACGCCCACGTCACCTCGAAGGAGGACGTCCTTTGGGCGATCGTCGACCGCGCGGCGACGCGCTTTGAACAGGCTGCCGATGCCGCCGGGGAGCGCGCGCGACCGAACGATCACACTGCGCGCATGGCCGAGCTCGCACGAGCGCATGTCCGGACGATCGCCGAGGACGTCGGCGCGGCAAGCGTCTTCGTGGCTGAATGGCGGGCTCTGGGTGGGGAGCGGCGGGCGGCGATCCTCGAGCGTCGCGACGCGTACGAGCGTCGCTTCCGCGAGCTCATCGCCGCCGGCATCTCGAGCGGCGAGTTCCGGATGACGGATCCCGCCCTCGCATCGATGTTCATCCTCGGGGCGCTCAATTCGATCGCCACCTGGTACGACCCGAACGGCCGCCTGACGGCCGACCGAATCGCCGACTACGCCGCCGACCTGGCCGTTCGAACCCTCGCGGAGGACCCGTCATGACCGACCCGCTCGCGCTCGACCCCGTGCTCCCGCGCGCCGAACGGGCGCGCCTCGCCTTCAACGCGGCCGCATCGCAATCGGAGCGATACGAGGCGTTCGAAGCCCATGTGGTCGGCGGCGGCAAGATCGAGTCGACCGACTGGATGCCGGACGAATACCGGACGGCCGTCCTGCGCTTCGTCGAGATGCATGCGAACAGCGAGCTCATGGGCGTCCTGCCCGAGCGCGAGTGGATCATGCGTGCGCCAACGCTTCGACGGAAGCTGGCGCTGACCGCGAAGGTCCAGGACGAGGTCGGGCACGCGCAGCTCCTGTATCGGGTCGCCGAGGACCTCGGCAAGCCGCGCGAGGCGATGTTCGACGACCTGCTCGCCGGCAAGACGAAGTTCCACAACGTCTTCCACTACCCGACGAAGACGTGGGCCGACATCGGCGTCATCGCCTGGCTCGTGGATGCCGCCGCGATCGTCGCCCAGCAGGCGCTCCGGGACTCGAGCTACGCGCCGTACGCCCGGACGATGCAGAAGATCTGCTGGGAGGAGTCCGTCCACATCATGCACGGCCGCGACGTCGTCGTAACCCTGGCAAACGGGACGCCGGCGCAGCGCGAGATGCTCCAGGAAGCGCTCGACCGCTGGTGGGCGCCACTGATGCAGATGCACGGCCCGCGCTCCGACCGCGCGAAGGATCGCGATCTCCATTGGCGGATCAAGGCAAAGACGTCCGAGGAGCTGCGCCAGGAGTTCCTGTCGATCTACGTGCCGCGAGTCTGGGAGCTGGGACTGACGCTGCCCGACCCGGCACTGCGGCACGACAAGGCAGCCGGCGAGTGGCGCTACACCGAGCCGGACTGGGACGAGCTCCGGACCGTTGTCACGAACCACGGTCCCCGTTCCGAGGCTCGCCTCGAATTCCGCCGGATCGCTCGCGCCGAGACCGCCTGGGTCCGCGACGCGATCGTCCACGGCCGGGGTCTCGCGGCGTGACGGATGAGGCGGTCCGCGACCGCGCGGACGCAGGGTCGGACGAGCACGCCGGCGGTGAGCCGTTCGAAGTCTTCCGGCAGGAGAAGGACGGCGGCCCGATGGTCCACGGCGGCAGCGTCGTGGCGCCGGACGCGCTCCTCGCGCTCCACTACGCCCGCGAGATGTTCAGCCGGCGCGGCGAGAGCGTTCGATTGTGGGTCGTTCGCCGGCTCGACGTCCACGAGCTCGACGATCTCGACGTCCTCGCCCCGCCGCTCGATCGGTCGTACCGGAAGCCCGGCGGCTACGTGATGCGCGACAAGCTCGCCGCGGCTCGCGAACGCGCCGGAACGTCGAAGCCGAAGGCCAGCTCGGGCGGGCGCGACACGACCGGCCGGAAGGGCTCGAAGCCGTGACGACGACCGCGGCCTCGGTCCGCGTCAGTCTCGATGCGGCCACACGCGCGGGCCTCGACGCGCTGCTGCTCTCGATGGCTGACGACGAGTTCGTCATCGGGTTCTCCGACTCGGAATGGACCGGGATCGCGCCGATGCTCGAAGAGGACGTCGCGATGAGCTCGCTCGCCCTCGACGAGATCGGGCATGCCCGCGCGCTCTACGAGCTCCTCGCAGAGCTCCGGGGCGACGGCAACGACGCCGATTCGATCGCCTTCGACCGGCAGCCGGCCGGGTACCGTCACTGCCGCCTCGTCGACGGCGGCCGTGGCGACTGGGCGATGACGATCGCCCGGCGCTACCTCTACGACACCGCGGATGCCGCTCGCCTCGAGGCCGTGGCGCAGTCGTCCTGGGCGCCGCTCGCCGAGCTCGTCGCGAAGCTCAGGCGCGAGGAGAAATACCACGTCATGCACGTCTCGACCTGGCTCGAGCGGCTCGCGCTGGGCGGTGACGAGGCGCGAACGCGACTGCTGGCGGCCTTCGCGAAGCTCGCCCCGGACGCCGCGACCGTATTTGCGCCGTTGCCCGGCGAGTCCGTGCTCGTCGCAGGCGGCGTCCTCGCCACCCCGCTCTCGGAGGCCGAGGCTCGCTGGCGCGCCTCGATCACGCCGGACATGGTTCGCCTCAAGATGCCGATGCCGCCGCCGGCCGTGGCGCCCGAACGTGGCCGCCTCGACCACTCCGACGACTTTCGCTGGCTGTGGACCGAGTTCACGACCGTTCGCAGGCTTGATCCGGAGGCGACGTGGTGATCGAAACCGCGAGCCATCCGTCGGTCACGCGGGCGCACGTGCTTGCCGCGCTGGCCGACGTCGCCGACCCGGAGATCCCGGCGATCTCCATCGTCGACCTCGGGGTCGTCCACGCCGTCATCGTCAAGGACGGAGGCGTGCGGATCGAGCTCCTGCCGACGTTCGTCGGCTGCCCGGCGCTGGAGATGATCGAGTCGACGGTGAGGGATCGGTTGTCGGAGTTCGGCCGCCCGGTCGAGGTCGATTTCGTTCGAACCGTTCCCTGGACCTCCGAACGGATCACACCCGCCGGACGTGCGGCCCTTCGGCGATCGGGCTTCGCGCCGCCGGCCGAGCCCGCTGATGTGCGCTGCCCGTACTGCGCGTCCGCACGCGTCGCGATGGACTCGGCCTTCGGACCGACCCAATGCCGCTCGCTGTTCTACTGCCGCGACTGCCGACAGCCCTTCGAGGCGTTCAAGCCCGTCTGACCGCCTGAGCTCGCGGGGCGGGCGGGGCGGCTCGGTGCGTCACTGGCGCAACGAAACCCCGGACTCGTGGCGGCCGTGACCGGCGTTCCCGTGAGCTTCCGCACGATCTACGCAGGTGGGCCGGCCGAATCCCATGAATCGTTGCACCACTGAAGCAACCCCGCAGCTGAACACCCCGACCGCCAGCGCCCGAACCGATTGACATGCAAGTAATCACTTGCCTATCATGTCGCCGTGGGTGACGTCTTCAAGGCACTGGCCGACCCCACGCGGCGGACGATCCTCGACGAGCTGGCCGATCGCGACGACCAGACGCTGTTCGAGATCTGCGCCCGCCTCGCCACGAAGCACCAGCTGGCCTCGACGCGCCAGGCGATCTCGCAGCACCTCGACGTCCTCGAGGATGCCGGCCTGATCGACGTCCGGCGCGAAGGCCGCTTCAAGTTCCACTCGCTCAATCGAAAGCCCCTCGAGCACATCGCGGATCGATGGCTCGATGGGTCGTGAAGGAGGCCGTCATGCGCATCCATGTCACGAGCGTCCTGGTCGATGACCAGGCGAAGGCGCTCCGCTTCTACACCGACGTTCTCGGCTTCGTGAAGAAGACCGACATCGACCTTGGCGCTGCCAGCTGGGTGACCGTCGTCTCGCCGGAAGCGCCCGACGGTGTCGAGCTGCTCCTCGAGCCGGACGGGCATCCCGCAGCGAAGCCGTTCAAGGCAGCGCTCGTCGCGGACGGCATCCCGTACACGAGCTTCGCCGTTGCCGACATCGACGCCGAACACCGGCGACTGACCGGGCTTGGAGTGATGTTCACGCAGCCGCCGACCGAGATGGGTCCCGTCACCACGGCCGTCTTCGACGACACGTGCGGGAACCTCATCCAGATCGTCCAGCTCGCGGCCGCGTAACCGCTCGCCGGCCGCGGCTACGCTGCCGGGGTGAGCCGGGACGCAGCAGCCACGGCAGCAGCCGATCCGATCACCGGGCCGGTCGCCGTCATCGGAGCCGGGACGATGGGCGCGGGCATCGCCCAGGTCGCCCTCGAGGCCGGGCAGGAGGTGCGCCTCCAGGACGTCGCGGCCGATGCGATGCTCCGCGGGCTCGAGCGGATCCGCGACGGGCTCTTCCGTCGCGCGACGAAGGTCGTCACGGACGAGGCGGCGCGCGGGCCATGGGTCGTGGAACGCTTGGCGCGGATTCGGACGTTCGACACCGCGAACGACGTCGAGGAGGCCGTCTCCGATGCGGCCCTCGTCATCGAGGCGGCGCTCGAGGAGAAGGAGCTCAAGCGTGCACTCTTCAAGCGGCTCGACCGCGCGGCCCCGCCGCGGACGCCGCTCGCGACGAACACCTCTGCGCTCCGCATCCACGACCTCGCGATGGCGACCTACCGTCCGGAGCGCGTTCTCGGACTCCACTTCTTCAACCCCGCGCCAGTGATGGCGCTCGTCGAGGTCGTCTCGCACCCGACGACGGATCGCGAGCTGGCTGCCGCCTCCGCCGCGACGGTCGCGCGGTGGGGCAAGACGCCGGTCGCCTGCTCGGATTCGCCCGGGTTCATCGTCAACCGCGTCAACCGGCCGTTCACGCTCGAGGCGCTGCGCCTGCTCCGGGCCGGCGCCGGAACGGTCGAATCGATCGACGCCGCCCTCACCGACGCCGGCTTCCCACTCGGACCGTTCGCGCTGATGGACCTCGTCGGCTTGGACATCAATCTCGCGACCGCGCGCAACCTGTTCGAGGCCTTCGACCGCTCGCCGCGCTTCCGGCCGTCACCCATCCAGGAGTCGCTGGTCGAGAGCGGACGCCTGGGCCGCAAGACCGGCGAGGGCTTCTACCGCCACGACGCGGACGGCCGGCCGCTTGCCGTCGCGCCTCGGTTCGCAGGCACGCCCGGCCGCGGCGCCCTCGACGCCGACACGATCGCGGAACGCGTCATCCTCGCGATCGTCAACGAGGCCTATCGGGCGCTCGGCGAGAAGGTCGCGAGCGCCGCGGACATCGACCTCGCGCTGAAGCTCGGCGCGAACCACCCGTTCGGACCGTTCGAGTGGGCGGCCGAGACCGGCCTCGCGGAGGTCGCGGTCATGCTCGACGCCCTCACGCCAGAGGACCCCGACACGTTCCGACCGGCGATCGCCCTGCTTCGCGCCGCCGCCGGCTAGTCGGCTGAGCCGGCGAGCCGGCTCAGCCCATGGACGTCGGGTCAGCTGAGGAGCTCGCACAGGACGGCGTCGTGGTCGCCGTAGTGAGCGCCCACGTCGTCGACGAACTCGAAGCTCGGGTTGCCGTCTGCGTCGAACGTGATGTGGATATGCGTCCATCCGACGTCGCGGTAGGCGTTGCCGTTGCCAGGACCGTGCAGGGACTCGATATTCCCGGTCGTGTACAGGTCGAAGCTGCCGTCAGCGTTGGCGTAGAACCGATCCGGTCCGACGTTGACCGCGAAGACCGAGCCGTTGTCCGAGTGGTAGGTCACGAGCAGGTTGTAGTTCGTGACCTCGCGTACGAGGTTGCCGTCGCTGTCGGTCCAGATGTGATCTGTGATGTGACCCGTGACGTCGACCCAGACGGCGAAGTGACAGAGGGCAGTCAAGTCATCGCTTGGATCGCCGATGACATTGATGTCCTGGCGCTCGATGGTCGGCGCGCCGGCGGCGACCGGTGTGGCGGCCAGCAAGGCAAGACAGGCGGCCACGAGGCCGAGGCGGACGAATTTGGACACGCGCGCTCCTCCCACGTCCCACAACCCCGGATCGCGAAGTCTCCGCCGTGCGGACGCGAGAGTCCATCCCAGACCGCACCGGAACCACCTCCAGGTGTTGACTGCACGCACCACCGAACCACGATCCGGCGACGGCTGGCGTGGCCGTGGCCGTCGAAACCTACAATCGCGCCACATGGCCCGCGACCTCAACCGCCCGCTCCGCGACGCCTGGATCATCGATGCCGTTCGGACGCCGGTCGGGCGCTACGGCGGCGCGCTCGCGACCGTTCGACCGGACGACCTCGCGGCCCTCGTGATTCGGGCGGTCGTCGATCGGACAGGCATCGATGCTTCCAAGGTCGAGGACGTCATCCTCGGCTGCGCGAACCAGGCCGGCGAGGACAACCGCAACGTCGCCCGGATGGCGCTGCTGCTCGCCGGGCTGCCCGTCGAGGTCGCCGGCCAGACCGTCAACCGGCTATGCGGCTCGGGCCTCCAGGCAATCAACGCCGCCGCCCATGCGATCGCGTTCGATGACGGCGACGTGTTCATTGCCGGCGGTGTCGAGTCGATGACCCGCGCGCCCTACGTCATGGCGAAGCCGGAGGCGGCCTGGGATCGCGGCTCGCGGGAGCTGTACGACACGACCCTGGGCTGGCGCTTCACGAACCCGAAGCTCGCCGAGGCGCACTACCCGTATTCGATGGGCGAGACCGCCGAAAACGTCGCAGAGCGGTGGGGCGTCTCGCGCGAGCGCCAGGACGCCTTCGCCCTCGAGAGCCAGCAGCGTGCCGTCGCCGCGATCGACGCCGGCCGCTTCGACGGCCAGATCGTTCCCGTGCCGGTGCCACAGCGAAAGGGTCCACCAATCGTCGTCGAGCGAGACGAGCACCCGCGCGCGGATACGTCGGCCGAAGCGTTGGCCGGGTTGCGAGCCGCGTTCCGGGACGGCGGCACCGTGACCGCCGGCAACAGCTCCGGGATCAACGACGGGGCATCCGTCGTCCTGGTGGCCGAAGCGGGGCGTGCCCGGGAGCTCGGGCTGAAGCCGCTGGCGCGAGTCATCTCGACCGCGGTCGCCGGGGTGGATCCGGCGGTCATGGGCGTCGGCCCGGTGCCGGCGACGCGCAAGGCGCTCGAACGAGCGGGAATCTCCGTCGGCGACCTCGACCTCGTCGAGCTCAACGAAGCGTTCGCCTCACAGTCGCTCGTCTGCATCGACGAGCTTGGTCTCGATCCGGCGAAGGTCAACGTCAACGGCGGCGCGATCGCCCTGGGCCACCCGCTCGGGATGAGCGGCGGCCGCCTGATCACGATGCTCGTCCACGAGCTCGCGCGGACCGGCGGCCGCTACGGCCTCGCGACGATGTGCATCGGCGTCGGGCAGGGGATCGCGACGATCGTCGAGCGCCTCGAGGGCTGATCAGCCGGGTTCCGGGCCCCAGTCGATCTCTAGTGGTGCCGCGGCAGAAGGCATCGTCAGGCGTTCGGGATCGCTGCCGTCCGAGCGCATCAGATAGAGCGCGAACAGATCGCGCTCGCGGAGCCGGAAGATGATCGACTCGCCGTCCGGCGAAAACGTCGGCGTCAGCGCTCGCTGGTCGTCGCGCTTGTAGGCGGTCAGGTACGTCGGCTCCGAAACCGACGAGCCGTCGGCCCCGAGCAGTGCAATGTTGGCTGCCGTCAGCTCATGCGCGAGACGGTCGCTCGCGACGATCCACTTACCGTCCGGCGACCAGTCATGCTCCGGGAAATTCGCCCAGTTCGGCGAGACCCACCGCGGGTTCGAGCCGTCGATGCCCATCGTGAAGAACCCCTCGCGGTGCTCGTCGCCCTCCTTGAGATTCCAGCCGGAGGCACTCACGGACATCCCGTCAGGCGACACCCTGGGAGCAACAGCAAGCCCAAACCCAACGCCGATCTCTACACGATCGGACCGTCAGGATTCATGCTCCAGATCCCATCATTCCCTGTCACGGGATCCACTCGTTGGAACACGATCCGCCCGCCGTTGGGGGTGAAGGTCGGCTGAGACTCGCACACGCCTGACTCGTGGGGCAGGACGGTCATGTTCGATCCGTCGGGATCGACGAAGGCGACGCTGCATTCGTCGTTGGCATTCACCTGGAAGGTGATGCGGCTGCCGTCAGGTGCCCACTCCGCACCGACCGCATCGCCCTCGACCTCGGTGATCTGGTGCGGTTCTCCTCCGTTCGCGTCCATCGTGAACAGCTGAAGGCCGTGAGTCGTTTCCCTGAAGAAGACCAGCCGTCCTTCGAGCTTGAGCGTGGGCGAGGGTGAGGGCTGTGCGGTCGTTGCGGGCGTGGCTGACAGGCTTGCCGCGGGGCTGGGCTCGGGGGCGCTGCTGGTCGGAGGTGAGCCGGACACGCAGCCCGAAACGATCAGACACGCGGTCACGAGTGCAGTCGCAGGCCTGCGCCCGGTTCGGCGGTTCGGTCGATTCGTCGGTTGGGTCATGGATCCGGCCCTCTTGCGTCGCGGCGGACCCTTCATCGTGGCCGCACGGACCATTGATGGTTCCTGAGGCCGATCGGTTGGGCCAAACTTGGGCCGAGCCGCCGCGCGCGAGGCACGCGAACGAAAATGACCCAACCGGAACGCCGTCCGAACCATCGTTGGAGGCGTGAACCGAAACCGCGCGTCGAACCGATCGCACCGGGCGAGACTCCGGCGGTGATGGAGCCTGCTGTCGTCGCGGTTGGCGCGCTGCCGGCTTCGCGGCAGGTCCAGCTCGTGATGCGCGCCGCGCGGGGTGACGCCGGCGCCTTTGAGGAGCTCGTGACCCTCAGCGCTGACCGAGCGTTCCGGATCGCCCGGGCGATCCTCGGCGACGAGTCCGACGCGCGCGACGCGACGCAGGACGCCTACGTGTCAGCGTGGCTGGAGCTGCCGCGCCTTCGGAGCTATGAGACCTTCGACGCCTGGCTCCGGCGGATCCTCGTCAACGCCTGCCGCGAGAAGCTGCGTGGGCGACGGCGGATCCGGGAGATCAGGCTCGATCCCGCTCTCGACCAGCGGATCACCGGCCCGTCCATCGCGGAGAGCGTGATCGATACGGACCTCCTGAGCCGGGCGTTCGATCGCCTCGACGCCGACAAGCGGGCGATCCTCGTCCTGCACTACCTGAACCATGAACCAGTCGCCGCCATCGCCGCCGCGCTGGACATCCCTGTCGGGACGGCGAAGTGGCGGCTCTCGGATGCGCGGGCAGCGCTTCAGCGCGCCCTGACGGCCGAAGGAGCGCCGCGGTCATGACAGGTCCGATGCCGTTCGAGCTGACCGACGCGCTCATCGAGCGAATGCTCGTCCAGCGGGCCGGTACGGGGCTGCCGTTCGACCTCGTCTCGGGCATCGCGGCGCGCGTCGACGTCACGCCGCAGCGCACGCGTGGAGTTTCCGCGTCCCGGGCGCGGTTTCTGGTCCTCGCGGCGACTCTCGCCTTCGTCGCGCTGGGGTTGGTCGCCGCCCTGATCGGCGGCCTGCTCAATCAGAAGCCGGCGCCTACGGACCCTTCGTCCGGCGCTTCCCTCGTCGGCCTCTGGCTTGGCGACCCGATCGACGTCGTCGGCGTTGGGACCAGCCACCAGCCGGTCCTCAATGTTTTCGACAGCGATCTCGTTCTCGGCGGCGCAGGCCTGGCCGGCGCCGTCCTCCACTCGGTCACGGCATTCGAGGCGCCCGACACGCTGCTCCTTCGTGCCACGGACGACGCGATCGGCTGTGCGCCGGGCGCAGCCGCCACCTATCGCTACACCACCTCGGCCGGGGGCCTGATTCTGACGATCTCGGCAGTCCAGGATGCCTGCCCGGACCGAGCCGCCGCGCTGGCTGGGACGTGGTATCGCGCGGCCGCTACGTGCGAGAGCGGCACGGCCCTGTGCCTGCGCGAGCTCGAGGCCGGGACGTTCAAGTCCGTGAATCTCGACCTTCGAACGACTCACGCCGAGATCGGGACCTACGACCCGACGTTCGGCGCCCTGACGTACACGGTTCCTGATGGCTGGGCTGTGAGCCGAGATAGCCGCACGCAGCTCTGGCTCAATCCGATCGCCGAGCACGTGAAGAACCCCGAGGCTCGAGAACGATCGCTGTCGGTCTTCGCTCGCGTCGCGGCGTATAGCCAGGCCGATGGCTGCCCCTACGAAGCCCTCGACCCCCCGATCGACGCCACGCCGGACGCCTTCGCCACGTGGATTGCCGGGCGCCCGAGTCTCGACGCCGGGCCGATCCATGCGATCACGATCGATGGCCATCCCGGCCGCTGGCTCGACGTCCGGCTCTCGGCCAGCTGGACGAGCGCGTGTCCCTGGTCAGATGGAACGCCATACGCGCCACTGCTCTTCTTCGAAGACGGCGAGGAGGGCTCGGATGGCGTCGGGCTCGGCGAGACGGAGCGCTACGTCTTCCTCGATCTCGACGGCAGCGTCGTCTTCATCAGCATCTCGGCGTCCGCTCCCGCTTCGTTCGAGGACTTCGCTGCCCAGGCGATGCCGATCGTCGAGAGCTTCGAATTCCGCTGAAGCCCTCGAAGTCACGCCTCCGTTGGGGCTCGAGCCCCGCGCCGCAGCAGCAGCTCGAATGCGGCCACGACGACGAGTCCGCCAGCGGCGCCGAGGTCGATCGAGAGGCCGTCCGGAGGTGCGTCGGCGAAGCCGCGAATCAGCCGCACGACCAGGAACGCGCCCACGCCGAGGCCGATGACCGCCGCTGCGATCGAGGCTCGGTGGCTACCACGCCAGACCAAGGCGGCAATCCAGAAGAGTGCAACGACGGCGATCGGGACGGCGGCGTAGCCGAGTCGCTCGGCGACCGAAAGAGCGCGGCCGCTGAAGTCGGGCGCTCGCCCGCCGATCGCCGACAGGGTGACCAGGAGAGCCGGGGGCACGAGCACCACGGCGCTGAGGCCCAGCAGCCCGGCGGCGAGCCGGCTCGCCACGGATGCTCGGCGCGACCTCGTCGGTGCCATTGAGCTCCCACCGTACCATCGGCGTGCACGGGAATTCGACCGTGGTAGTTGTCGGATTCGGTTGCGCTGCGTACGATGTCGCCAGATCACCCGTTCGCGGGCCACGAAGGAGAACCGCACCGATGCTCGAGCAGGCCACCACGGTCGTCAGTCTCTCGGACGCCGCCGCCTCGAAGCTGCGCGACCTGACGAAAGAAGAGACCAACCCGGCGATCGGGCTGCGCGTGTACGTGTACTCCGGCGGCTGCAGCGGTTACCGCTACGGGATGATGCTCGAAGACGCCCCGACGGCCGAGGATCGGATCCTCGAGGCGAACGGCGTCAAGGTCTACGTGGACGGCCAGAGCGTCGCGCTCCTGCAGGGCTCCGAGATCGACTACGTCGACACGCTCATGGGCGCCGGCTTCACCGTCAACAACCCGAACGCGGTCACGGCGTGCGGCTGCGGCTCGAGCTTCCGGACCGCTGACGACTCCGGCCAGGCGAGGGCCTGCGCCCACTGACGACCTGACCGCCCACGCGGTCAATCCAAACCGAAGCCGCCGGGCGACCGGCGGCTTTTCGATTCCCCGGGCACCCGGCAACGACTTTTCAAGATTTGTTGAATAACCCATTGACAAGGCGTTATTCGGGCGATACGGTACGTTCATCAACTCATGAATGTTCGCCTCAGAGCGAACGTGAACGAAGAAGTTGAAAGCGCCCGAAAGGGGACTGAGATGGACGCTCGGACCGACCTGAACCGGTACATCGTGAACGACCGAATGCGCGACCGCATCAACGACGCAGCCGCCGAGCGGCTGGCCGCCGAAGCCCGCACGAGCACAGAGAAGGTCGCGAGCCAGTCGCGGTTCCGCTTCGAGATCCGCAGCTTCAGCGGCCGCGTACCGTCGAAGGCATAGCGATCGCCACGATGGCCACCACCGAGACATCGCCGGCAGCGGCCGCCGCCACGTTCGAGCCGCTGTCGGAGCGGGTCATCAACGACGTCGAGACCCTCAAGGCCCTCTCGGATCCGCTGCGGATCCGGATCCTCGAGGCGATGGTCCAGGCCGCCGCCGAAGGCTGGACCGCCAAGCGAATTGCGAAGGCCCTCGGCGTCGGTCAGACGAAGCTCTACCACCACCTCAAGCTGCTCGAGGACCGAGAGCTCATCAAGCCCGTCGATCGTCAGCTCGTCCGCGGAATCATGGAGACGAGCTACCAGATCGCGCAGCTCTCGCTGCGCCTCGACCGGAATCTCCTCGCCGCCGGCGGCGCGGACGTTCGAGCGTCCGCCCAGGACGCGATGTCGTCGGTCTTCGACATCGCTCGAGACGACTTCGAGCGCGCCCTCGCCACGGGCCTCCTCCCGATCGACGGCCCGGCCGACGACTCACGGCCGTTCATGCTCAACCGCGGCCTCATGAAGATGTCGCCGGCGAAGGCCACCGAGCTCCGGGAGCGCCTTGTCGCCCTTCTCGAGGAGTACGGCGCGGAGCCGAGCGGCGAGCTGCCGGTGGGCCTCTTCATCAGCCTCCACGCCATCCCCAGCTCGACCCTCGAACCAGCGAAACGGAAGCGCAAGTGACGGCCGAGACCAGCCGGGGCACGATGGGTGCGCGCGACGTCCTGAGGCTGCGCGACTTCCGGACCCTCTGGCTGGCGCAGCTCATCTCGGACGCGGGCGACGGCCTCACAGGCACGGCGTTGCTGCTGCTCGTCAACAGCCTCACCGGCTCAACCGCCGCGATCGCCGCGATGGCAATCGCGCTTGCGGTCCCGCCGCTGACGATCGGCCTCATCGCCGGCACCTACGCCGACCGCTGGAACCGGCGCCGGATCATGCTCGCCTCGGACGCGTTCCGGGCCGTGCTGGTTCTCGGATTCGTCGTCGTGGGCACGGTGGCCCAGCTGCCGATCCTCTACGCGCTCGCGTTCCTCCAGGCATCCGTCGCCACGTTCTTCAACCCGGCCAAGGGCGCGATCATCCCGCGCATTGTCCCGCCCGAGGGACTGATGTCCGCAAACTCCGTCTCGCAGGCCACGCGGGTCATCGCCGGCGTCGCCGGGACCGCGGTCGCAGGCGGGCTCATCGGCTTCGCCGGCCTGTACTGGCCCGCGTTCGTCCTCGACGGTGCGTCGTTCCTCGTCTCGTTCCTGCTCGTCAGCCGAATCCCCGCAGCGCTCGGAGCGATCCCCACGGGCGACCACGCAACTGCTCCGACCGGCGTCCGCGAGTCGCTGGCGATCGGGCTGCGGGTCGTCGCCGGCAGCCGAATCCTGTGGGTGACGATCGCCTGTCTCTCTCTCGCGATGCTCGGGCTCGGGGCCGTGAACGTGCTGTTCGTCCCGCTCCTGATCAACGTCCTCCACGCGAGCGCGGCCTGGTTCGGTCCGCTCGAGGGCGCCCAGACCGCCTCGATGGTCCTCGCGGCCGGCATCGTCGCGGCGCTCGCGGCGCGCTTCTCCGAGTCGCGGATCATCGTCGCCGCCTGCCTCGGGGTGGGCGTGATCATCGTGCTCATGGGCCAGGTGAGTGCCGTCTGGCAGCTGCTGATCCTGCTCTTCCTCGTCGGCTGGTTCGTCACGCCGCTCCAGGCGGCTGTCGTGACGATCCTCCAGACGCGCAGCGCCGATGCGACGCGCGGCCGCGTGATGTCGGTGCTCAACGCCTCGATGTCCGCGACGTCGGTGGTCTCGATGGCCGCCGCGGGGCTGCTGGCCGACCGGCTCGGCGTGCCGGTCGCTTTCGTCATCGGTGGCGGCGTCTGCTTCGCTGCGGGAGTGCTCGGCCTCGTTCTCTACCCACGCCAGGCTGCGGGAGGCTCGGAGGCTGTCGCGAGCGCGACACACATGGAGGCCGCCGGCCCGTCATCCTGACCGCGTGACGGTCCCTGACACGCTCCTGGCGCCCGCGACCGATGCCGCGCGTGCGGTGGGCGCCATCTTTGAGCGCGCCTTCGAAGGCGAACCGGCGCCGGGCATTGCCTACGGCCTGATCGCCGACGGCGAGCTCGCCCACGCCAGTGGGCTGGGGACGCTCCGCGCCGGCGACCGGCGGCGGCCAGACGCCGATAGCGCGTTCCGGATCGCGTCGATGACGAAGAGCTTCACCGCCGCGGCGATCCTCCAGCTCCGGGACGAGCGGCGCCTCGCGCTGGACGAGCCCGTGGCGACGTACGTACCGGACTTCGCGGCCGTGCGTGGGCCGACGCGCGACAGCCCCCCGGTGACCGTCCGCCACCTGCTGACGCACACCGCCGGGTTCGCGACCGACGATCCGTGGGGCGACCGGATGCAGGGTCTCGACCTCGCCGAGTTCGCTCGGCTCCTGCGCGCCGGGCCGACGTTCGCGTTCGCGCCAGGCACACGCTTCGAGTACTCGAACCTGGGCTACGGGATCCTCGGGCGCGTGATCTCGAATGTCACCGGCCGGGAGTATCGCGACGTTGTTGTGGAGCGGCTCCTGGGCCCGCTCGGGATGACCTCGAGCGGCTACGTTGCCGATGACGTCCCCGAGGACCGGCGCGCAGCCGGCCACCTCAAGCGCGACGGCGCCTGGATCGACGATCCGGTGGCTGGCTACGGCGCCTTCGCGTCGATGGGCGGCCTCATCTCGACGGTCCGTGACCTCGCCCGCTGGGTCGCCTTCCTCGCCGACGCCTACCCGCCGCGCGACGATCCCGAAGCCGACGCACCGCTGTCGCGCGCGAGCCGGCGCGAGATGCAGGCGTTGCACGTGGCGTGGCCGCCGGACATCACCTTCGAACGGGTCGCGGGTGAGCCGGTCGTTGGCGCGGGCGGCTACGGATTCGGGCTGACGATCGTCCAGGACCTCGAATTCGGCACGATCATCACGCACGGCGGTGGCTATCCGGGCTTCGGCTCGAACATGCGCTGGCACCCGGCATCCGGGCTCGGGATCGTCGCGGTCGGCAATGCCCGCTATGCGAATGTCTTCATGCCCGCGCGCGACGCGCTCCGCGCGGCCATTCGGGCCGAGCCCACGCGAACGCGCGCCGTCGTCCCATGGCCGGTGACGGAGGCGGCGCGGCGGGACGTCGAGCGGCTGTTCGAGGCCTGGGACGACGATCTCGCGGCGCGCCTGTTCTCGGTCAATGTCGACCTCGACGAGCCCCTCGTTCGGCGGCGGGCGACGATCGAGAAGCTCCGCGGGATCCATGGCCGGCTCGTTCCTGACGACTCCGAGCCGGCGCGCAGCGATTCACCCGCGCGCCTGGAGTGGTGGCTCGTCGGCGACCGCGGTTGCGTGAAGATCGAGATCCTCATGTCGCCCGAGCCCGAGCCGAGGGTCCAGACGTTTGACGTCACGTCGGTGCCGGAGCCGCGAGCCGAGCTGAGCACGGTGGCAGCGGCGATCCTGGCCGCGTTTGAGGATCCGGCACCGCGGTGGCCGTCGGAGCTGCGTCTCGGTCCCGCGGTCGATCGGGATGTTGCGGACCGTGAGCTGCGGACGGCGGCCGCGCGTTACGGCGCGGCGCGGCTCGGGCGCTGCATGGCCGGCGACGGCGAGCGGAAGGCGACGTGGCGAGTTGCAACCGAGCGCGGCGAGCTGGAGCTGCGCCTCGAGCGAGATCCCGACACGGGTGACGTCACCGCCTTCGCGCTCCAGCCGAAGGCCATGACGGCGCCGTTCCTGGCGGACGGCTAGCGGCCGGGCGTCGACGCATGGCCGCCGTCGTCACTCGATTCTCGATCGCGCCGGTGCGGAGCCTCGGGCTCGAACACCCGGACACGATCGACCTCACCACCGTCGGCGTCCGCGAGGACCGACGCTTCTATCTCGTCGACCAGGACGGCCGGCTCGTCGATCGGCTCGTGTCGGGGCGGCTCGCCCCGATCGGCGCACACACAGACGCGGACGGCGAGCGGCTGCGCCTGACGTTCCCGCACGGCAACGTCGTGGAGGACGACGTACGGCTGGGCGAGGCGGTCGAAACGTACGTCTACGGCCGGACCGCCGTCGGGCATGTCGTCGAAGGGCCGTGGGCTGTCGCTCTCGAACCCTATGCCCGGCGCTGGGTCCGCCTCGTCCGAACCGACAGACCGGGCGGCACGCGCGATCGCGCCCATGCCTCGCTCGTCAGCCGCGCCTCGGTCCTCGCGCTGTCCGCGGCAGCGGAGGTCGCGGACGTCGATGCGCGGCGATTCCGGATGCTCATCGAGATCGACGGGACAGCAGCCCACGAGGAAGACCGCTGGGTCGGCGGCCGGATCGCGATCGGTGACGCAATCCTGCGGATCAACGAGCGCGACGCCCGGTGCGCGATCACGACCCAGAACCCCGACACCGGCGAGCGCGACGTCGACACCCTCCGAACGATCATCCGATACCGCGGCCTCATTCCCGACCGCCACGGCGCCCCGAAGGCGATGTTCGGCGTTCTCGCGGACATCGATCAGCCCGGCCGGATCCACCTCGGCGACGAGGTCCGCGTGCTCGACTGAGCTGCGCTATTCGGAGTAGCGCTCTTCCTTCCAGGGATCGGCGTCGTTGTTGTAGCCGTAGCGCTCCCAGAAGCCGAGGATGTCGTGGTCGAGGAACTCGAGGCCTCGAATCCACTTCGCGCTCTTCCAGAAGTAGCGCTTCGGGACGAGGAGCCGCAGCGGGTAGCCATGCTCGGGTTCGAGCGGCGCGCCGTTGAAGGTGTCGGCGAGCATGACGTCGTCATCATCGAGCACGCTCAACGGCAGGTTGGCCGTGTAGCCCTGTTCGCAATGGGCGAGGACGTGCGTCGCGCTCGACTTCAGCTGGGCGAGGCGCAGGACCTCCTGGATCGGCACACCCTCCCAGGTCGTGTCGAGCTTCGTCCAGCGGGTCACGCAGTGGATGTCCGTCCCGACCGTCTTCCGCGGCAGGTCCTTGAACTGCGCCCAGGTCAGCGTGAACGGCGACTCGACCTCGCCCCAGACCTTGAAGTCCCAGGTCGCGAGATCGACCTTCGGCACCGAGCCGTAGTGGAGGACCGGGAACTTCTCCGTCCGGTACTGGCCCGGCGGGATTCGCTCCGCGACGGCGGGGTCGTTCGGCCGGTTGCCGAAGAGCTTCTCGAACATCGCCGCAGCGTAGCCGACCCTCGGATTCGGTCAGGGTGCGGGTGTCGCGAGGTAGAGCCAGATGCCGCGTCCTGGATCGATGAGCACGGGTTCCAGGGTCACGTCGCGGATGTGCACTGGTCCGTTGGTCTCGACCGCCGCGTAGAGCCCCCGCGGCAGGTCGCCCTGCGTGTCGTGGTAGACGAACTGGCCGGCCTCGAGCGGCGTTGTCCGCGGATCCAGCCAGCCCGTCGACAGGCCGGCGACCGACGTCAGGGGCAGCCCGAGGTCCACGGCGAAGCGCGGCCGAACCGCCGTGGGGACGACCCAACCGACCCCGCCAGGGAGCACATCGGCCGAGAGTCCGAGTTTCTGTGCGACCCGCGCTTCGTTCTCGTTCAGAGTTCGGAGATCGGTGACGACGGCGTTCAGCCGCGGATCGAACGGCCCGAGACGCAAGAGCGCGATCCCGGCGATGGTGAAACCAAGTGCCGCGGCAGCGACGGTCATCGAACTGACCCCAAAGCGCGCTGCCGCTCGGGGGACCGCGATATCGATGAGCCAGCCGAACCCAAACGCGGCGCTTAGGAAGAGCGCGAGATCCACGGGGAGCGCGTAGCGCTCCGGGGCGTACAGGCCGCGCGCCGCGAGCAGGACGATGAATGCGGCGATGCCCGGCCCGACGGCGATCAGGCCGGCGAGCAGCCCCCAGCGGTTAGCGCGGACGAGGCCGACGAACCCGACGAGCGCGAGGACGGTCGCCGGCCACAGCTGGATGTAGCGTCGGGCGAACCAGGCCACGCGTTCGATTGGACCGAGAACCGTGGCCCCGCGGTCCCGAATGGCGTCGGAGTAGGCGCGGGAGACCTTGACCCAGAAGAACGCGTCGCCGGTCAGCAGCCAGTCGTGGAGCAGCATGACCGGGAGAGCGGCGAACGGCAGCGCCACCGCGATCCAGATCCGTGACGGCAGCGCCGGCCTTGGCCCCGGCAGGAGCCACGGTCCGAAGCGCACCCACGCGAGCGCGAGCCCGACGACGCCGACGACGACGAGGGTCTCGAGCCGACACAGCGCGGCCAGCGCGAGGACGAGCCCCGCCACGGCGGGACGCGGGCGCGGACCGAACAGCAGGGCCGCCGCCACGAGCCAGCCCAGGAGCGCCCACGGCACGGCATTCCCGAAGGCCGCGTCCTCGATGAGCAGCGGCGTTCCGGCGACGACGAGGCCCGCCGCGACGCCGGTAGCCCAGCCCGCACGCCCGGCCAGGCTGGCCGCGAGTCCCGCGGCCGCGGCCTGGATGACCAGCGTCAGCCAGACGATCGGGCGCCAATCGCCGGTCAGCGCATGGAGACCGCCTTCGACCAGGGTCAGCAGTGGCTTCGGCGTCGTCGAGAGCGCCTGCTCGAGATGCTGGCCTCGGACCAGGCGATCGAAGTACGCGACCGTCGACTGGGTGTCGAAGCTGACGGGGACGTCGCTGAACGGCCGGACGATCACCAGCCCGATGCCCAGGCTCGCCGCCGCCACGAGCCACGGCAGGATGCGCCCGCGGTCGCGGACGAAGAGATCCCGCACCGCGCCATTCTACGGACGGCGCGTCCACGCGGACGGCGCGTACACTGCGGCCCGTGCCCAGCCCAGGCGCGCCCGTCCCGCCCTCGGCCGCGCCGTTCCCGGCGCCGCTGGCCGCCCCCTCGGAGTCCGATCTCCGCGTCGTCATCGTCATGCCGGCCTACAACGCCGCGCAGACGCTCGAGCGGACCTACGCGGACATCCCCCACGACATCGTCGACCGGATCATCCTCGTCGATGACGTGTCGCAGGACGAGACCGTCGACGTCGCCCGGACGCTCGGGCTGGACGTCGTCGTCCACCGCCAGAACCTCGGCTACGGCGGCAACCAGAAGACCTGCTACGACACGGCGCTCGAGGGCGGCGCCGACGTCGTCGTCATGCTCCACCCGGACTACCAGTACGACGCCACGAGGATCCCGGCGCTCATCGCCCCGATCCTTGCGGGCGAGGCTGATCTCATGCTCGGCAGCCGGTTCCTCGGGGATCCGCTCGCCGGCGGCATGCCCCGCTGGAAGTACGTCAGCAACCGGTTCCTGACGATCCTCGAGAACCTTGCCTTCGGGTTGCGCCTGTCCGAGTACCACACGGGCCTTCGCGCCTACAGCCGGCGGCTGCTGACGACGATCCCGTACCGCCTGAACAGCGACGACTTCGTGTTCGACCAGGAGCTCGTCGCGCAGGTCGTCGCGGCCGGCGGGCTGCGGATCGGCGAGATCGCGGTCCCGACCCGGTACTTCGACGAGGCGAGCTCCGTCGGCTTCCGGCGGAGCGTCGTCTACGGGCTCTCGACCCTCCGGGTGATCGCCCGCTTCCTGCTCCATCGCACGCGCGTCCGACGGTCGCCGAAGCTCACGACCCGGCGACCCGCCAGCTGATGCCGGCGCGAACCATCGGGCGGGCCGTCCTCGGGACGGCAGTGTCGGTCGTCGCGATCGTGCTCGTGCTCAGCTCCGTGGACCTGACGCAGACGCTGGACGTCCTCGCCTCGGCATCGCTGGGCTGGGTCCTCGGCGCGGCGGCCCTGGTCTGCGTCGACCTCGCGATCCGGAGCTTGCGCTGGCAGCGCCTCCTCGCACCGATCCGCCATGTCGCCTACCGCGCCGTCGGCTCGTACCTGCTCGTCGGCTACCTCGCGAACAACGTCCTGCCGGCGCGGCTCGGCGAGCTCGTCCGGAGCCATTACCTCGGCGACCGCGAGGGCCTCTCACGCACGACGACGCTCGGGACCGTCGTCGTCGAGCGGGTCATCGATACGGCCGTCGTCGTCGCGATCGCGGCGTTCGCGATCCTCATCCTCAACGTCCGCGGAGTCGTGACGAACGCGGTGATCATCGGCGCGGCGGTCGCCGCGTTGCTCCTCGTCGCTCTCGCGATCGCCGTCGCGGCGCATCGGCTGCCGGGGGGAGCAGCAGTCATGCGATTCATCGATCGCTGGCCCCGGGTGGCGCAGGCCGTTGAGCGGCTGCGGAACGGCCTGTCGGTCGCCGGCC
>DASRJS010000041.1:0-6105 GCA_035649355.1 Candidatus Polarisedimenticolia bacterium | reverse complement strand
TTGCCCGCGGCGTCGACCTTGAAGATCGTCAGCGCGTTGGCCATGAAGTGCGTGAGGCTCAGGTGGGTCACCGCGCCGGCGACGATCTCGAACGGCGTGTCGTCGGCGAGGGGGTAGCCGGCGTTGGCCGGGCCGATCGGCGGCAGCGTCTCGACGAGGACGTAGCGGCCGGGCGCGAGGCCGCTCCAGCCGAGCGAGCCATCGGGCCGTCCGTCCTGCGGGCCGAGCTGGCCACGCGGGTCGAGGACCTGGTCGCAGCGCGCGCTGTCGGGCACGAGCTTGCCGCGGTTGCCATCGCCGTTCGCGGTCCACAGCTCGAGGCAGGCGTGCGTGAGGCGGCCACCGGCCGGATCGACCGTCTGCACGGCGAGGCCGCCGCCACTCGCGGGCGCCTCGGGCGTCGCCGAAGGCACGGGTGGCGCGGCTGGCGTCGCCGAAGCGCCGCCAGTTGCCGCGCCGACGGAGTACAGCCGGAAGACGGTCTCCTCCGTGCAGCGCCTGGGTGATTCTTCATCACCGCATGACGCCGCCCACGAAGCCGAGGCGATGAGCTCCCCGTCCGCCCATGTGCTGCCCGTAGCTTCGAGCTGCCAGCCGTCGACTTCGAGGCCTTGCGCCCCGTAGTCGGCGTTGTGGAGGATGAAGAACAGGTTCTCCCAGGTGTTCATCGTGCCTTCGAGGACCGTGCTGCAGGCGTCAATGTCGAACGCGTCCGGCGACTCGGCCACCGTGCCGGCGTCCATGTGCGCGACGATCCGCTCGGGTTCGATGCCCGGCGCAACGACGACCTCGTTCACGACCCAGTCGTACGTGCCCGTGCCCTCGACATGGATGGAGCCGCAGCCGCCGTTGGCCGAGGTCGTCGTCGACGCGAGCTCGCCGCGGCCGCGCCACGTCCCCGGCGTCGCGCCGGGCTCGAGCCGGATGCGACCGATGACGCTGGCGACGCCGTCCACGACAACGTAGCCGTTGAGCTTCGTGATGCTGATCGTGGACTCGATCTCGAGCTCGATCGCCTGCGGATCGGCGGCGGCCACGCTTCGGACGGCCGTCAGCCCGATCGCGCCGCCCAGGATCGCGCCAACGGCAAGCCCGACGGCGAGGCGCTCGACGAAACGTGGCACGCGACGCTGCATGCATCGACTTTCGGTGGCCACGTCAGCTTCGTCATCGTCCACTTGCGCCATGTCTGTCGCAGCAAGGTTGCGACGCCTCGTGGCACTCGTCACGATTGCAGCCAATGCCGACACCGAGCGCGCGCCGTCTGATCGGTCGGGACGCGGAGCTCGCACGCCTCACAGCAGCCATCCGCGAGGACCTGCCCATCGTCGTGGTCGGCGAGGCCGGTATCGGCAAGACCGCGCTCCTGCGCGCTGCCGTTGGCGAGTCGCAGCGACGGGGCCTCGAGGTCGGCGGGCTCGCGATCCTCTCGGGCCGCCCAACCGCGGCGCTGCGGCGGCTTCTCGGCGCCGGCCTCGATGGCGACGCCGAGTTCCTCGCGACGAGCATCGAGCAGCGCGTTGGGCCGGATGTGCTGATCGTTGACGATGTTCAGTGGCTGGACGCGGCCAGCCGCGACGTGCTCGCCCGGCTGGTCGGCCGGATCGCCCTCGCGATGGCCGTCCGAACCGGGACCCCGGAGTCAGAACCGGCGCTCGCGTTCCTGGACGGCCTCGGCGCCGCACGCGTCGATCTTGGGCCGCTCGACGCTGCGGCGAGCGCCCGGCTCGCGGCGCTCGAGGATCCGTCTCTCTCGGCGGCCGAGGTCGCGCGGATCGCAACCCGCGCGGGCGGCAACCCGTTCTTCGTCCTGGAGCTCGCGTCGGCCGCATCGGCCGCGGGCGCCGACGTCGTCGTTCGCATTCGCCTGGCCGGCCTCGGCGACGCCGCGCGAGCGAGTGCCCAGCTGCTCGCCGTGCTCGGCCATCCAGCTCCGGCCGCGGCGCTCGGCCCGGGCGCCGCGGAGCTCGAGCGCTCGGGCATCGTCGTCTCCGATGGCGACCGGCTCGGGTTCCGGCACCAGCTCTTCGCAGAGCACATCCTCGCGACGCTCTCGCCTGACGATCTTCGATCCGTGCAGGCCGTGGCGGCGGGCTCGACGAGCGACCAGCTGGAGGCCGCCCGACTCTTCCTGTCGTCGGGCTCGCGGTCCCGGGCCGCCGCCGCGGCCGAGCTCGCGGAAACCGCGGCCGAAACGACCGGTGACCGCGTCGCCGCCATGCAGCTCCGAGCCGCCGCGGCAGACAACGCCACGTCGGCGCAGCTCCGGATCGACGCCGCGGCGCAGCTCACCGACGTCCACGACTACGCGGCCGCCCAGACGATGCTCGAGGGCATCGAAGCCGGCGATCCCGCCGCAGCAGCCCGGATCGCGGCCACACGGGCGAAGATCACGGCCATCATCGGAAAGATCGACGAAGCCGCGCCACTCGCCGCCGAGGCGATCCGCCTTGCGACGCCACTCGCCGAGGCCGGCGACCAGGTCGCGGCCCAGACCCTTGTCGACGCTCTCGCGACCGACGCGCAGATCCGCGGCTGGACCGGCAACCCCGATGCCGGGCTCGAGCTGGCGATGCTCGGCGTCGCCACGGCCGATCGATTCGGGGTCCCCGGAGGCCGGATCCGGACGCTCCTCGGCTACATGCTCGTCACGAACGAACGTCCGGCCGAGGCCGTGAGGCACCTCGGTGCGGCGATCGAGCAGCGGCGCGCCGACGGCGATGGCCCGGGCGAGCTGCAGGCGCTCAACGTCCTCCTGCTCGCGGAGCTGGCCGCCACCGGAACGGGCGAGGCGCTGGTCACCTCCCGGGCCCTGATCGACCGGGCTCGCGAGCTCCACCTCTACGAGCTCTGGCGCGGCTACCAGCCGTATCTCGTCTTCGTCCTCGATTCCGCGGGTCGCTACCGCGAAGCGCTCGACATTGCCGAGGAGCTGCTGCTGGCCCCGCTGCAAAGCCGCGGGCCGATCTATGCGTCGGCCTACGCGGCGCTGTCGAACACCCGCCTTGGCCGCTTCGAGGCAGCACGCGCCGAGCTTGCGGCCCTCGAACCACGGCGCCCCGAGGACCCGGAAGCCGATCGTCTCTACATCGACACGTCAGGCGAGCTCGAGCTGGCCCAGGGCCGCCCGGCCCAGGCGCTCCGATTGTTCGAGCAGTCTGCGGCGATGGCCCACAAGGCCGAGTCGGACACGATGGAGCCCCGTCTGAACGCGATGTGGGCGCGCTGGGAGCTCGGGCGCGACCCTGGGCCGGCGATCGACCCCGGCGCGATGCCACGCGCGGCGGCCGTCGGGCCCGAGTCGGAAGGGCTCGTCGCACTCCATGCTGGAGACCCCAGCGCGGCCGTCCGGCGCTTCGACGCGGCGGCGGACGCGTGGTCGCCGTTCATCACGTGGAACGCCGACCGTGCACGCTGGGCGGCGGCCGAGGCGGAGCGGCTGGCCGGCCGCCACGATGCCGCGGTCGAACGCCTGATGGCGGCGGAGCGCGTCGCGATCGAGCGGGACGCGCGGCCCCAGCTGACCCGGATCCACCGGACGCTGCGGCTGCTGGGCATCCGGCGCACTGCGCCCCGGCGGGTCTCCGGTCCGGATCTGCTCACCGGCCGGGAGCGCGAGCTGGTCGACCTCGTCGCCGCGGGGCTGAACAACGTCGAGATCGGGCGGCGGCTGGGCCTTGGGCGCGGGACCGTGCGCCGGCTGCTCAGCTCGGCGATGAGCAAGCTCGGCGCCGAGACACGCTCGCAGGCTGTGGCCCTCGTCGAAGCATGAACCCGCCGCTCATCGTCGTGGAGGGCTCGTCCGAGGCCGTCGACCATGCCCGGGCCGAGCTCGAGGCAGCCGGCTGGAAGGTCATTCCAGGCTGGCGCTCATCGTTCCCGCGGGGCGGCCGCGTCGTGCACATCGGCGAGGTCGTCGACCAGTCAACCGCCGAGGCGGCGCTGCTGGCTGCGCTCGACGGCGTCGGCGTGGTCGTCGACGCTCGCTGCGGTCGCGAGCTCACGGATCGGCTGATCGATGACCTGCGCCGCCTCGGCCCGGTCGAGCATCGGATCGGCCTGCCGGCCGCCGGACCCAGCCTCTCGGGCGAGGCGCGAGCGATCCTCGGACTGCTCGCCGAGGGCCACTCCCTCGGAGAGGCGGCGGCCGTCCTCGGCCTCTCGCGGCGGACGGCTGATCGGCGCGTCCTCGAGGCCCGGCGGGCGCTGGGCGTCGAGCGCACGACCGAGGCGATCGCGCGCGCGAAGCGGCTCGGCTGGTTGCGGCGCCCGCCGCCGACCTAGGCCAGCGGCCCGCGGCGCTCGTGCGGGCGGAGCCGGCGGGTGGGCGTGACCTGTCGCCGGCTGCGCTCAGGCCCGCGAGCCGGACCCGGTCGCGCGATCAGCGGCACGAGGCGCGGAGCCCGCCACGGCCGCGACTCCGCCGGTGAGCGCCGGGGCCCGCGCGGTCGTCCGGGCGGAGGTCGCCGGACCCGACGCGGAGAGCCGGACACGGCCTACTTGTGGGCGTCGAACGTGCCGCTCAGCGTGCCTTCGCCGGCGATCGTCTCGCCGCCGTTGTTCACGATCGCGATGTGCTCGCAGCGGAAGCTGCCCTTCGCCGAGTCGCTGTCGATCTCGTCGAGGGTGACCGTGCACTCGCCAATGACCGTGCCCACGGGCAGCAGGGTCGCACCGAGCTCCTCGTCGGCGTAGGTGACGACCGAGCCGTTGGCCGAGGTGTTGATCATCAGCGACGCAGCGTTGTCGGTGTCCGTGAACGTCAAGATCGCCGAGTCATCGCCCTGAGGCTGGAAGTTCGAGTACTCGGCAAGGAAGCCGAGGTCGCCGCTCTTGGTGGCCGCGCCGGTGATCTCGAAATGGGCCTTGCCGTTGTCGAAGTTGGCGCCGCCGCCTCCGCCGCCGCCTCCGGTGCTCGCCTCGGCAGACGGCTCCGTCGAGTTGCCGTCCGGGCCGTTGCTCTCGCCGGCATTCGAGCCGCACGCGGCGATGAGGATCGCGATCGTCAGGCCGACGGCCAGGGTTCGCAGGTGTCGCATTCGAGCTCCCTCTCGTTGGCGCGCCGAGACGGCGCTTCGGCCATTAGGTTCGACGCGTCGCCCGATCGCGTCATCGTCCAGTTGCGCCACTCCGGCGATTTGCGGTCGCCCTCGCATCCGGCGACGATGGCAACGTGGCGGGCGACTCTCGAACCCTGTTCGGGCGTGAGGTGGAGCTGCGCGCGCTGACGGACGCGCTTGCCCTCGATCGATCGACGCTCGTGGTCGGCGAGGCCGGGATCGGCAAGACCGCACTCGTCCGCGCCGCGGTGGCGGCATCCGGTCGCGACCTCCGCGAGGGCGGCGCGCTCCTCACGCTGCGTTGGAACCCGTACCTCGCGCTGCGCCGGGCCGTCGGCGAGGCGCTCGAGGGTGACCCGGTCGTCGTCGCCGCGGCCGTCGAGCGCCGGATCGGCCCCGACGTGCTGTTCGTCGACGACTTCCAATGGTCGGACGACGGGACGCGTGAGGCGATCGAGCTGCTCGCCGGCCGGATCCTGGTTGTTGCCGCGATCCGACGCGACGATCCCCTCGCCAGCGACGCCATCGCCGCCTGCCGCCGCAGTGGGCTGGACGTCATCGAGCTGGCGCCGCTCACCGATGACGCTGCCGCGGCCGTCATCCGGGACCGCCAGCCGGGCCTCGCTGACGCGGCCGTGAGCCGGCTCGTCCGGCAGGCCGGCGGCAACCCGCTGATCCTCGACGAGCTGGCGACCGGCGAGGGCGTGTCGCCGGCATTCGAGCGCTCGGTGGCGCGCCGGCTGGCCGGCCTCGGACCCGCCGGCCGAGCCACGGTGGAGCTTCTGGCCGTTCTCGGCCAGCCCGTCGAGCGGTCCATCGCAGGCGCTGGCGTGACAGAGGCAATCGCAGCCGGTCTCGTGATAGAGCACGCCGGACAGGTGGCGGTCCGCCACGAGCTCGTGGCGGCGGCGGTCGTTCAGGCGATCTCTGCCGCCGAACGGCGGCGCCTCCATGCCCGTGCCGCGATGCTCGTTGCCGATCCCGCGGACCAGGTGCGCCACCTTGCGGCAGCGGGGCGGAGGACGGCGGCGGCGACGCTTGCCCG
>DASRJS010000040.1:0-34149 GCA_035649355.1 Candidatus Polarisedimenticolia bacterium | reverse complement strand
CGGTCGCCGGCCGGCCGCGGACGCTCGCCGAGGTCCTGGCGCTGAGCGCCCTGGCCTGGGCAACGACATCACTGGCGTTCGCTGCCGCGGGCCAGGCGGTCGGCCTCGAGCTTCGGATCGGCGAGGCCGCACTCATCGCCTCGGGCGTCGCGCTCGCCAGCGCGATCCCATCCGGTCCCGGCTATCTCGGCACGTTCGAGCTCGCGGCCCTGAAGATCGCGGAGGCCCTGGGCAAACCCGCCGAGCAAGCGTTCGCGCTCGCGCTGCTCGCGCACGTGACGATCCTCGTCATCACGTCGGCGGGGGGCCTCGTCGTCCTCAACCGCCTCGGCTGGCGACGGCGAGTGGAGCCGGCAACCCCGGCGAACCCGGCGACCCCGGACTAGCCACGAATCAAGCGGCCCGCCGGGGTCCGGCGGGCCGTCCTGCAATCGCTTGGTTTGCGAAGGCGCTAGCTGATGATGCCCTGCGCCTTCAGCCAGGCAGTTGCGACGTCCTTGATGTCCTTGTGGTCGATCGCAACGTCGTAGTAGAGCTGGGCCAGGGTCGCCGTATCGATCTTCGCCGACACGTCATTGAGGAGCTTCGAGAAGGCCGCCTTGTCGGTCTTCGCGAGGAAGTCGTTGCGAACGAGCGGCGCGATGTTGTCGGCAGGCTGCGTGGCCTTGTCGTCCTCGAGCCGAACCCAGTCATTGACGATGATCTCGGGCCCGGTCGAGCACAGCTCGGCGACATCGATGGTTCCGCTCTTGAGCGCTTCGGCCATCGGCGTGCTGCACGCGTCGAGCAGGGTCAGGTCGACGGTCGTCGTATCGATGCCGTACGAGTCCTTCAGCGCCCCCGCGCAGAGCGGATTCGTGGGGCAGTCGGTCGCCAGGCCGAACTTCAGATCGCCCTGGACGGCGGCAAGATCGCCCCACGTCGCGAGGCTGTACTGCTCGGCCGTTTCCTTTCGGACGACGAGCGCGTTCGTGTCCTGGGCCGGCGTGTAGTCGAGGACGGTGATCCCGCCACCCTTCGTGTCGAGGATCTTCTGGAGCTCGGTCCGGTTCGCGTCGGGGTCGTTCGTCGAGGTGCCGCCGTACCCGGCCGCGAGGCCGCTGCCGATGTACTCGGGCTGGAGATCGATCTGGCCGCTCTCGAGGGCCGGCAGGAGCACGTCGCGCGTGCCGAGCCCGATGCCGGCGCGATCCACGGTGTAGCCGGCCTTCTCGAGGACCTGGGCATAGATCTCGGCCATGACGCGGGCTTCATCGAAGCCCACCGATCCGATCTTGATGGTTGGCTTTGCGGGACTACTGCTGCCCCCTCCCGTCCCGCAGGCGCTGAGCAGCACCAGCAGGGACGCCCCAAGGGCGAGCGTGCGGGACAACCGCATGGGTCAAGACCTCCTCTTCTCGTTGCGTTCTCTCGTTGGCGTCGTCCAACGTTTCAGCCTCACCGTAGCCGAGAACGTCGCAAGACCCTGTCAGGATCCCAGCCGCTCCTACGCGAAACGCCGCTCAACGGTTCAGGGCGTGAGCCTGGCGGGTCCGAGTGACGGACGCGTGACGGTTGGCGGCCGGCCCTGGGCGGCGGGCGTGCCGGTCGCCCGCTGGAGGAGGGCAAATGCAGCCTCCACGACGAGGGCGAGGCCCGCAACGAGCACGACCCCGCCGGCGGTCATGCCGATGTCGCGCTGGGCGATGCCCTCCACGAGGAAGCGACCGAGCCCGCCGGAGCCGAAGATCGCGCCGAGCGTCATCGTCGCCACGATCTGGCTTGCGCCCGAGCGGATGCCGGCGAGGATCACGGGGAGTGCGATCGGGATCTCGATCCGGCGGAGGACCTGGCGCTCGCGCATGCCCATCGCCCGCGCGGACTCGACGAGATCGCGGTCGACGCCGACGATGCCGGCCTCGGCGTTCACGAGGATCGGCGGGATCGCGAGGATGACCATCGCAACGATCGTCGGGTAGATCTTGAAACCGAGCTGCGGGTCGATGAGGACCGTGAACGGGATCGCGATGCCGATCACGGCAAGCGAAGGAATCGCGCGTCCGATGTTCGCGAGGTTCGCGGCGAAGGCCGCCCCGCGGCGTGTATGGCCGATCGCAAGGCCCGCGGGCAGGGCGATGATGATCGCGATCGCGAGCGCGACCGCCGAGAGCCCGAGGTGCTCGACGAGACGGTTCGGGATTCCGGCAGCGCCGCTCCAGTGGGCCGGATCGCCGAACCAGGCGACGGTCGCGTCGATGAGGCTCATCGCGGCGCTCGTTCGCGGCGCCACGGCGCGAGGCGGCCGCCGAGCCCGACAAGGACCCGATCGACCACGAGGGCGAGGATGACCGACGGCACCGCGCCCGCGAAGATCTCGGTCGGGAAGACGTGGCGGTAGCCCTCGAAGATGAAGAAGCCGAGGCCGCCGAACCGGTCGCCGAGGATCCCCGAGATCGTGACCAGCCCGATCGTCGAGACGCTTGCCAGCCGCAGTCCCGCGACGATCAGCGGCAGCGCGAGCGGGATCTCGATGCGGGCGAGTCGCGTGCCGCCGGGATAGCCCATCGCATCGGCTGCCTCGAGGACGTCGGGCGGAACGGAATCGAAACCGGCAACGATGTTCCTGACGAAGATCAGGAGCGTGTACAGGACGAGCGGGACCTCGGCCGTCAGCAGGGACAGGCCGGTGATCGGGACGAGGGCGGCGAACATCGCCAGGCTGGGGATCGTGTAGAGGATGCCGCTGACCGCGACGATCGGGCCGTACGTCGGGCGAATCCGCACCGCGACCAGCGACAGCCCGAATGCGATGACGAAGCCGGCGGCGACGCCGAGAGCCGCGAGACCGAAGTGCTGGAGCGTTCGCAGCCCGAGCTCGTCGAGATGGTTGACGATCCAGGCAAGGTCCATCGCGGCTCAGCCCGCCGGACGAAGCCGGGCCGCGATCGCGTCGACGGTCAGCAGCCCGTCGACGGCCCCCGCCGCGTCGACGACGACGCCTGCCTGGACGCCGGCCTCGAGGAGCATCGCGAGGGCGTCCTTGAGCGTCGTCATCCGGTCCAGGATCGGCGAGGTCTCAACGGCGAGATCCGGCGTCACCGGCCCGCTCTCCGGCAGGTCGCGCGTTCGAACCCAGCCGATCGGACGGCGATCGTCATCGATCAGGAGGACGTAGTCCGGGCCGGACGAGGCGACGCTCCGGCGGACGGCGCCGGCGTCCTCGCCGGCCGTGGCGGTGATCGCAGGTTCGGGCTCGAGGGCGTCGACCCGGGTCAGGGCGAGGCGCTTGAGGCCGCGATCCGCACCGACGAACCGGGCCACGAACTCGGACGCCGGGTTCGCGAGGATCTCCTCCGGTGTCCCGAACTGGGCGAGATGGCCGCCGACCTGCATGACCGCGACGAGATCGCCCATCTTGATCGCCTCGTCGATGTCGTGGGTCACGAAGAGGATCGTCTTCGCGAGGTTCGCCTGGAGGCGCAGGAACTCGTTCTGGAGGCGTTCGCGGACGATCGGGTCGACCGCGCCGAAGGGCTCGTCCATGAGCATGAGCGGCGGGTCCGCGGCGAGCGCCCGCGCGACGCCGACGCGCTGCCGCTCGCCGCCCGAGAGCTGGGCCGGGTAGCGGTCTCGATCGGCCGGCTCGAGACCGACGAGCGTGAGCAGCTCGTCGACCCGGGCGGCCCGGCGTGATTCGTCCCAACCGAGCAGCCGGGGCACGGTCTCGACGTTCTGGCCGACCGTCTGGTGGGGGAACAGGCCGACCTGCTGGATGACGTAGCCGATCGAACGCCGGAGCTCGATGACGTCGCGGTCGGCTGCGTCCTCGCCGTCGATGAGGATGCGGCCGCTCGTCGGCTCGATGAGCCGGTTGACCATCTTCAGGCTCGTGGTCTTGCCGCACCCGGACGGCCCGACGAGGACGCAGATCCTGCCGGCCGGAACCTCGAACGACAGGTCCTCGACCGCACCCGCGTGACTCGCGGCCGTGCCCGAATAGCGTTTTGAGACGTGGTCGAAGGCGACGGTGGCGGCGGCGGTTGCGGGCATCGCGGTGCGAGCTACCCGCGGTCCACGAGTGGCTTGACCTCGCCGATCAACCGGTCGAGCGTCTCGGTGTCGTACGGCGCCGCCATCTCGACGATGCACGTTTCGAACCCGGCGCCGACATGCTCGAGGAGTCGCTCGGCGACGAGCTCGGGCGGCCCGAGGAAGACGCGGTGGCCCTCGTGCGGCATGAGATCGGAGCCGTTGTTGGCCATCTGCGCGGCCCAGGCACGTTTCGCGGCGGCCGTCGTGTTCCGGATGACGCACCAGATGCTCGACGTTCGAATGATCTCCGACAGATCACGCCCGACGTCGGCGCAGTGGGCCTCGAGGACCTCGCGCTTGTGGGCCAGCTCGTCCGGAGGCCCCGAGACGTTCCAGTAGTCGGCGTGCTTCGCCACGATCCGCAGCGTCTTCTTCTCGCCGCCGCCGCCGATCATGATCGGGACGTGGCGCTGGATCGGCGGCGGCCACTGGGCCAGCCCGTCGAACCGGTAGTGGGCACCCGGCTCCGAGGTCACGGCCTGACCGTCCAGGAGAGCCCGGATCGCGCTCGCCGATTCCTCGAGCCAGGCGAGGCGCTCACCGACGCTCGCGCCAAAGTCGAGGCCGTGCGCGCGATGCTCATCATCGAACCATGCGGCGCCCAGCCCGGCGATCGCGCGGCCGCCACTGACGTGGTCGAGGGTTGCGATCGCCTTCGCGACGACGCCGGGGTTGCGGAACGGGTTGGCACCAACCAGCAGGCCGAGTCCCACCCGCTTCGTCGCCACCGCCCAACCGGCGAGGATCGCGTAGCCCTCGAAGATCGGCACCTGCGGGTCGCCGAGGATCGCGTAGAGGTGGTCCCACGTCCAGAGGTGGTCGTAGCCGAGACGGTCGACGCGCTCCGCCGCCGCGACCATCGCCGGCCACGTCGTCGCCTGCGGCGCGAGCATGATCCCGAAGCGGAAGTCTGTCGTCATCCGCATATCATCGCGCGACTTGCGTTGCGCAGCCGCAACAGGCCGTTCGAACCCGCCAAGCAAGGATTCGGTATCCGATGCAGGATGGGCGCCCGCGCCCGAGCCCCCGCCGGGCGACGCGGTCCCAGCATCGGAGGAGAGAATCGATGTTGTCCCCCGGACTCGACACGTCCCTGCGCCGGCTTGGCCTCATCGGCGCGCTCGTCGCCCTAGCGGGCGCCGCTCTCATGACCGGATCGGTCGTCGCGGCGTCCGGACCCCACGATCGCTTCCATGCCTCGATTGACGAGGAGCAGGTCGAGAACGAGGGTCTGGAGGCGTCCGAGCGGCGCGACCTGCAGCACTTCGAGGAGGAGGCCGAGGAGCATCCGGTGACGGGTGACCAGTTCCTCTTCTCGCGCTGTCGCTTCGAGCCCTTCGCGGGCGACGAGAACTTCTACAGCTCGCTCCAGAGCTGGGAGCACGACGTCATCGTCAATGACACGGAGTTCGAGTTCGCGGACGGGACGTCCTGCTGGAACCCCCAGAACGAACAGAACATCGTCATCAACCCGACCAACCGGAACAACATCGTCACGAGCGCGAACGATTACCGCTTCGAGTTCCGCTGCTACGCGTACGTAAGCATGGACGCCGGCGCCACGTGGCAGGACGTGATCCTGCCCGGCTGGTCCGCGCCGACCGGCGCGAAGGGTGTCTTCAAGACGACCGGTTGCGGTGGCGACCCGGTGCTCGCGTTCGGACCCGATGGAACGCTGTACTTCTCCGGGCTGACGTACTTCTTCGACCAGTTCCCGGCGCACCAGGCGTCCGGGATCGCGGTCTCGAAGTCGACCGACGGCGGCCTCCACTGGACGAATCCGGTCCTGGTCAACTACCAGTCCGCCGGCAACTGGTTCTACGACAAGGAATGGCTGAGCGTCGGTCCGGACGGCACCGTCTACGTCACGTGGACGAAGTTCTACCAGGGCCCGCGCGGCTTCGGCTACGTGCAGTCACCGATCGTGATGTCGAAGTCCACGAACGGTGGCAAGAGCTGGACGCCGGTCATGCCGGTGTCCGATGCCGCGCATCCGTTCAACCAGGGCTCCCAGGTCGGGACAACCTCGGACGGCACGCTCTATGTCGCCTACGAGGCCACGAGCCCCGTGAACAACTACACGACCGACGCGCTCGTCGTCGCCCGTTCTGAGGATGGTGGCGTGACGTTCACGAATACCGAGATCGCGCGCGTCTTCGACGATCTCGACTGCTACCCGATCCAGGAGCCCGGCGGCCAGGACCGCCAGACCCTGACGAATGCCCAGATTCGGATGAACAGCTACCCGTCGATGGCGATCGACCCGACGAACGACCTCATCGCGATTGTCTGGACGGACGACGAGGGTGCCGGCAACTGCGGCACCGGTGACGACCACTTCGAGGGCGTGACCTCGAACCAGGTCAAGCTCGTGACGTCGGCCGATGGCACGACGTGGTCCGATGTGCGGACGATCACCGACACGCCCGCCGACAAGGTCTTCCCGGCGGTCGGTGCGAATGCCGGCCTGATCTCCGTTGGCTACTTCACTCGCGACTACGCAACCTCGATCGGCGCCGACCGCCGCTGCGGCATCGTCGAGCGAGATGCGGACACGGGTGACTTCGTCGTTCCGACGGACCCGGACCGCGCGAGCGCCGTCGTCTGCATCGACTGGGCGCTCAAGACCTCGGCTGACGACTTCGGCCAGCAGATCCGGATCTCGTCCGAGTCGTCCAACCCGTACATCCTCTTCGCCGGTTCGTTCATCGGCGACTACGAGGGCACGGCCGTCGACGACCAGGGCCGGACCTACACGGTCTGGACGGACTCCCGGGGCAACCCCGGCGTCACCAGCCCGAACCAGGACACCTATGTCGGCATCGTCGACTTCGAGGACCTGCCCCAGTAGGGGCAGCCTCGCAGTACTGAAGCCGGCTCTTCGGAGCCGGCTTCTTTGTATTCCGTGATCCTGCCGCTCAGAGCGGCAGCGTCGCGAGGTCGCCCTCGACGACCTCGCGGTCACCGGGATCGGCAATCCTCGCGAGCTCGCCGCGCGAACGGTCGCGCCACAAGATCGCCTCGTCCCTCTCGCCCGCGATCGCGGCCGCGCGGGCCATCGCCTCGTAGGCGCTCGCGAGGTCCCAGTCCTCGGTCTCGCCGGCCGCAGCGGCGGCCTCGACGTAGGCCAGGCAGCGGGCGGCATGCCAGCGTGCGGGTTCGGCCCGGCCGAGGACGGCGTAGACGCGCGAGACCTGCCATTCGCCACGGCCGAGGTTGAGCGTCGTGCCGGCCTTCGACCAGTGGTACCGCGACGCGTGGGCGGCGTGGATCATCGTGTCGGTCTCTTCGGGCGTGCGATCCGGCTTCTCGATGAGCGTCCACGTGAAGTTGAAGAGGTCGACCCCGAGGCGGCGGTGCGCGGCGGTGTCGAGATCGGCGACGGGAGCGGCCGTGGCTTCGGACACGAGGGGTTCCTTTCCTGAGCTGAGCTGACCGAGGACGTGGAGGACGCGAGTCAGGCGGTTGATGCGCGCTTCGATCCGGGAGCGATGCTCCGCCACGCGGCGGCGCTGGTCGCCCGGATCGTCGGCAGCGAGGACGAGCCGGATCTCGTCGAGCGGGACTTCGAGGTCGCGCAGGCGCGCGATCGCCCGGCCTGAGTCGAGCTGATCGCGGCGATACCGCCGGTAGCCCGTCGTGGCGTCGACCTCGGCGGGCCGGAGCAGGTCCAGCTCGTCGTAATGCCGCAGCGCGCCGATCGAGAGCCCGCTCAGCCGCGCGAAGCGGCCGATCGGGAGGAGCTCGGTGTCGTCCATCGCCGCCATCGTGGACCCTCGGGTCGGTCGAGAGTCAAGCCCCGAGTTCTCCGTCGCGTCGCGAGGGGCTGAGTGCGTCCCGGGCCGGCGTGTGTCACGGATGCAACGAATCCCCCGAAAGTCGCGGCTCAGTTGCCCGAGCCGTGCAGGAACTGGGGGCTCGAAGGCGTTTCGACGCAGGAGAATCCGCTCGTTCGTTGCAGCGTTGAAACAAGCCGAAGGCTGGCTGCGCAGGCGTCAGCCGCGATCGAGCTCGCGCGAGATCGCCCGGAGGATGAAGCGCGCCGCCTCGGCGCTCTTGCCGCCGAGCTTCTGGCCCTCGTCCTGCTCGAGCGCGACCATCAGGTCCGTGAGCATCTGGTCGATCAGCGGTGTGCGGGCGAGCGCGCCCTGGCGGAACGCGGCCTCCAGGGCGTCGGCGGCGAGCTTTGCGTTGTCGACCGAGTGGCCCTTCGCCTCGACGTGCGCCCGGAACGCGGCTCGTGCCGCTTCGGCCGGGTCGGTTTCGGCCACGTCAGCGCCCGAGCAGCCGCGCGGCCACGCCCTGACGCACGCCGGCGCCGACGGCTTCGGGGGCCGGTCTGGCCGGGTGCTTCGCGCGCCACTCTGAGTTGAGGATGCTCATTGACAGCTCGTCCCACCAGCGGCCGTCGCGCCAGATCGCCTCACGCGCCCGGCCTTCGACCTTGAAGCCGTTGCGCTTGTAAGCCCGCACGGCACGCTCGTTGAACTCGAAGACGGCGAGCGCCACGCGGTGCAGGCCGAGCGAATTGAAGGCGTGCTCGAGCATGAGCCGCGTCGCCTCCGTCCCGTAGCCGCGGCCCCATTCGTGCTTCTCACCGATCGTGATGTGAAAGAGCGCCGAGCCGTTGTCCGCGTCCATCTGGCTGAACGCGCAGGAACCGATGAGTCGACCGCTGGCCCGGACGTGGATCGCCATCGCCAGCGATTCGCTGCCGAGGGCCCGGGCCTGGAAGAAGCGGTCGATCTCCTCGATCCGCATCGGACCGTCCTGGTAGCGGGCGAGTCGAGCCACATCCGCGTCCGAATACCAGCGCCGAAACGCGTCCAGGTTCTCGGGTTCGTGGCGTCGGAGGACCACCGTTTCACCCTCGAGAACGCTCGGAAACCATGAACGGTGGACCACGAAGGAACGGTATAGCATCGCCGCCATGCGCCGCTGGAGCGAGCTCGCGGGCCGCGTGGCAGCCACCTCCCGGACGAGCGAGAAGACGGCGCTGATCGCGGAGTACTTCGGCGGCCTCTCGCCGGACGACCTGTCGATCGCTGCCGTCTTCCTCACCGGCCGCCCGTTCGCCGAGGCGGACCAGCGCGCGACCGGCCTCGGCTGGGCAGCGATCTCGTCCGCGGTCACCGCGGTGACCGGGGCCGACCGCGAGGACCTCGGGGCGGCCTACGACCGCTCGTCTGACCTCGGCCAGTCGATCGAGGACGTCTTCCGGGATGCCGGCCACGAACCCGACCCGGAGCGCTCGCCAAGCCTCGCCGAGGTGGCCGCGACGTTCGCCGAGATCGAGTCCACTTCCGGGCCAGCGAAGAAGGCCGCCCTCCTCGCGGCGCTCCTCGAGCGCTGCGACCCCATTACCGCCAAGGGCGTCGTCAAGGTCCTGTCGGGCGATCTGCGAATCGGCCTCCGCGAGGGCCTCGTCGAGGCCGCGATCGCGAAGGTTTTCGATCGTGACATCGCCGCGGTCAAGCGGACTGGCATGCTCGTTGGGGACGTCGGGCGGCTCGCGGCGCTGGCCCGTGACGATCGTCTCGGGACCGCCGAGCTGGCGTTGTTCCACCCGCTCAAGTTCATGCTCGCCTCGCCGGCCGAGGACGCCGCCGAGATCCTGAAACGGCTGGGCCCCGAGGTCTGGGTCGAGGACAAGTACGACGGCATCCGCTGCCAGCTCCACCGCCGCGGCACGCAGGTCCGCCTCTACTCGCGCGACCTGCACGACGTCTCGAACCAGTTCCCGGAAGTCGTCGAGGACGCGAAGGGCCTCGCCTGGGACGGCATCCTCGACGGCGAGATCCTGGCCTGGCGCGACGGCGTCGTGCTGCCGTTCATTGCCCTCCAGGCGCGTCTCGGCCGGAAGGCGCCGTCGCCCGCGATCCTCGCCGAGATCCCCGTGATCTACGTCGCCTTCGATGTCCTGGGGCTCGGCGCGGGCGGACGCGCACCGGTCGTGGCGTTGCTCGAAGCGCCGCTGACCGAACGTCGAAACGCCCTCGACGGGCTCGACCTGCCGCTCGCCGGCGACGGCGGGCGGTTCGCCCGCTCGCACCTTGTCTCAGCCGACTCGGTCGACGCCCTGGAGGCGGCGTTCGGGGAAGCTCGCGAGCGGCGCAACGAGGGCCTCATGGTCAAGGACCCGACGAGCATCTACTCACCCGGCCGCCGTGGGCTCGGCTGGCTGAAGATGAAGAAGGCGCTCGCGACGATCGACTGCGTCGTCGTCGGCGTCGAGGTCGGCCACGGCAAGCGCCACGGCGTGCTCTCGGACTACACGTTCGCCGTCCGCGACGAGGCGACCGGCGCCCTCGTCACGATCGGCAAGGCGTACAGCGGCCTGACCGACGCGGAGATCGCCGACATGACGAAGTGGTTCGAGGCCCACACCGTCAGCCGCCACGGCCGCTACCGCGTCGTCGAGCCGACGGTCGTCGTCGAGGTCGCGTTCGACGTCATCCTCCGCTCGACGCGCCATCGCTCCGGCTTCGCGCTGCGCTTCCCACGAATCGCCCGGATCCGAACCGACAAGGCCGCCACCGAAGCCGACACGCTCGAAACCGTGCGCCAGCTGTACGAGAGCCTCCAGTCGGGCGCCGAGCACCTCGTGACCGCGGCCGCCCGTGGTGCGGATGCACCACCTGACGGTCCTGTGAAGGCCGTTCGACCGGTCGCGGCCCGGTCGCGCCGCTAGACTCGACCGCGATGTTCGACGCGCCGATGTTCGACGCGGTCGTTGGAGCGGAGCAGCGGGTCCAGCTCACGCTCTACACGGATGCCTACGTCGCGCGCGGGACGATCGGCACCCGGCAGCGCCGCGTGACCGACATGCTCAACCAGGCCGAGGACGGCTTCATCGTCCTCGCCGATGTGACGCTCGCCGAGTTCGGGCATCGGGACGAGCAGGTCACGGCGCCGTTCGCCCAGATCAACCTGGCGGCGGTGCTGTTTGCCGTCGCCGACACGACCGTGGAATCCGTGCCGGAGCTACGAACGCCGAAGGTGCCCGAGTTCGCGCTCGTGACGATTCCGCCGTTCAAGGTCTCCGGCCGGCTCCATGTCCTACCGGAGCGGACCGTTCGCGAGGCGCTCAACGAGCTCGTCGGCAACTTCCTGCCGATGACCGAGGCGACGTACTGGTCAGATCGTGTCGGCGAGCCGAAGGCCTCGGCGACGATGGTCGCGATCAACCACTCGCGGGCCCAGATCCTGATGCCCTGGGAGGGCTGAGGCTCCCCGGTCCTCAGCGGTCGACCGGCAGATCCAGCCGGTCGCCCCACTCAGCCCAGCCGCCGTCATAGACGGCGACGTCGTCGTAGCCCATGAGCGCGAGCACGAACGCGAGCTTCGCGGCGGCAACCCCGGAGCCGTCGTAGCAGACCATCCGCCGGCCGCGCGGTACGTTCGCCCGAAGCAGCATGTCGCGGATGCCGGCCGCGTCGCGGACGTGCTGGCTGCCCTCGCGGCGCATCGCCCCGACCGGCACGTTGATCGCACCCGGGATGTGGCCGAGCCGCCGGGCGTTGCCCTCGAGCCCGCGATACTCCGCCGGCGCCCGCGCGTCGAGGATCAGGGTGTCGCCCGAGCCGAGGAGGCCGCGGACGTCCGCGGTGGTGAGCCGGATGCGTGAGTTCGCCCGTGGCGTGAACGCAACCTGCGCCGGCGGCACGACCGCGTTCGAGACGGGACGGCCCTCCGCGAGCCAGGCCGGCCAGCCGCCGTCAAGCAGTCGAGTCGAGCCGAAGCCGTAGGCGAGCATGCTCCACCACGTGCGCGCCGCGTAGAGGTTCAAAGTGTCGTCGTAGAGCACGGTTGTGGTCCCGTCGCCGACGCCCGCCGCGCTGAGCGACGCTGCGACCTGGTCCGGCGGCGCCAGCAGGATCGCGTTCGTGGCGTCACCGCCCTCCGCGATGAGGTCGCGTCGCCAGTCGAGGTAGACGGCCCCGGGGACGTGGCCCGCGGAGAACACATCACGCGCGCTGCCGTCCGGTCGCCAGCGGACGTCCAGGATCCGGACCTCGGGCTTTCCGATCTGCTCGGCCAGCCATTCGGTGGATGCGAGCAGCTCGGGCCTCGCGAAGCCGGTCAGCAGCACGGCGGGCCTGGTCGGTCTGGGCGGTGAGGCATCGTCGGTATCATACGGACGTGGTCTCCCCGTTCATGGACGATGCGGCGAAGCTCGCCGCCGTCCGGTCCGGGCTGCCGTCGCTCGCGGCCGCGATCCAGCTGAACACCGGCTCGGTCGGGCCGTTGCCCGCCGAAACCGCTGCGGCGATGAACGAGATCGCCGCGTACGAGCTCGCGACGGGCCGGGCCGACATGCCGTACTGGCACGAGACCCTCGGTCGGATCGACGAGGCCCGCGCGGCTGTCGCCGCGGCGATCGGCGGTCAGATCGACGAGGTAGCGCTCCTCCATGCCACCACCGACGGCATGAACATCGCCGCCTGGTCGCTCGACTGGGCGGCGGGCGATCGCATCGTCACCACGGGACACGAGCACCCGGCGGTGGTCGGGCCCCTCGCGACGATCCGCGACCGCCTCGGCGTCGAGCTCGACGTCCTCGACATCGGTGACGGCGGCGACGATGAGCGGACGCTGGCGGCCATCGATGCCGCGATCACGCCTCGAACCCGACTCGTGGCCCTCTCGCACGTCCTGTGGACGACCGGCGCCCGGCTGCCGATCGCACGAATCGCCGAGCTGACCCGGGCACGCAGCGTCGTCCTCGCCGTCGATGGCGCCCAGGCCGCCGGCGCGATGCCTGTCGACGTCAGCTCGCTGGGCGCGGACTTCTACGCCGTCGCCGGCCAGAAGTGGCTGCTCGGCCCAGAGGGCACCGACGCGTTGTGGGTCGCCCCGGCGATGCTCGAGCACGCTCAACGGACCTACAGCGGCGGCCACGGCCAGGCCCGTTTCGACGTCACGGGCCTCTGGGAACCGCACCCGGATGCGCGGCGGTTCATGTTCTCCGGCTACCACCGACCTTCGATCGTGGGACTTGCGCGGAGCGTCGGCTGGCTCGCGATGTTCGTCGGCTTCGACTTCGTCCACGGGCGCGGGTTGCGCCTCGCTCGGCGAACCGCCGACGCACTTGCAGCGATTCCCAGTGTCGAGCTGCTGACGCCGCGTGACCGGATGTCGACCCTCGTGACGTTCCGGATCGCCGGCTGGCCGGCCGAGACGGCGGTCGAGGAGCTCGGCTCGCGAGCATTCGCGGTCGTCCGCAGCATCACCGCCCTCGATGCGGTTCGGGCGAGCGTCGGCTTCTTCAACTCGGAGGACGAGCTGGACCGCTTCGCGGCGGCCGTCGCCTTCCTCGCCGCGCACACGCCGGACACAATCCCGGCCCGTCGCACCCTCGAGATCGTCCACAGCACGTGAGCGCGCCGCCGCGTCGTTCGTGGCTCGAGATCCGCTGGCGGCAGCTCCGAAATCCGCCGCGGCCGATCGTCCGGGCCGTCCTCTCAAGCCTCGTTGTCGCGCTGGTCCTCGGCGTCGTCTTTCTGGCCTACGACGTTGCCCTGACCCGCGGCGCGATCCTGCCGGGCGGTGACCTGCGGCTGCTATTCCTCGTCCTTGACGTCGCCATCGTTCTCGCCTCGGGCGCCGTGGTGACGTACCTCGTCGTGCCCCAGCCGTCGGGCTCCGGCAGCCGGTCGACGCGCTCCGGGTGGAGCGCCGCCCTCGGCTTCTTTGCCGCCGTCCCGGTCGCCTATCTGGTGCTGGTCCTGGTCCTCCAGGTGCTCCGGCCGCTGCTCGTCTGAGCAGAAGCGTCACGATCGAAACGGCGCGTGCCGCCGAGCAGCCGTGTTGCGCCGATGAAACGGCGTGACCCAAAAGTGGGCTAGTCAACCGCCATTCGGCCTTGTTACTCTGCGATTGCGCCCTCGCCGCACGGGCCGGGATCCCGAGCAGCGCCGGCGCCTGACCGGGGCATCGCAACGCGCGTGGCGATCGACGACCAGCAGCAGCACATCGCCCTCCCGCACCTCTACGGCCAGCCGGCCTACGCCCGGCCGCCGAGGCACGTGGACGACAGCCCGCGACCGTTCGACCCGGACGCCCTGCCCCTCGCGGCCGAGATGACCGTAGACGAGCGAGCGTTCGTCGCAACGATCCCGGACCGGGCCTGGATGGCCGGCGGTGGCATCCACCTTCGCGACACGGCCGACCTCGAGGTTCGCCGCAGCGCCTAGGCGGGCATCTCCTCTGCCGGCCGAACGGCCGGCTCGTTCAGCACTCCCGATCCCGGCTCGCGGCCGGTGTAGGATCGCGGCGGGGGAGTAGCTCAGTTGGTGAGAGCAGCCGTCTTATACACGGCCGGTCCCTGGTTCGAGTCCAGGCTCCCCTACCAATCGATCGCAGACCGCAGCAAGTCTTCGCGCCCCGCCGTCGGCGCTCGTCGTCAGACCGCGCGGCGAACGATCTCGAGGATGCGCTCCCGGCGATCCGACGTGAGCATCCGCTGGGCCGGCAGCCCGGCGATCCATGCGGCCACCTCTCCGGGGCCGATGTAGGCACAGTCCGATGTCCGCTCGATCCTCGGATCGGTCCCGACGACCGCCGCGAAGACCTTGACGATGTGGTCGCTGTCATCGCTCGAGAACCAGCGTCGAACCGATTCGGCGTCGCGGGCGGCGCGCTCGAGCGGGTTATCCATCGGCCGCCAGCGGCCGTCTCGCCCGCGCAGCTCCCACTGCCGAGCGTGGAAGCGAGCGACCGTCGGCCGGGGCAGCGATTCGATGACGGCGGCGCCGAACGGCCCGATGACGAGCTCGTCGATCGGGCGGGTGGTGTCGGGCAGGCGGACGCTCAGCGCAACGGCATGATCGTCACCGAAGGCGGCACGTGCGGCGACGGCCGGCGTCGGCTTCGGCTTCCTGGCCGAGAGGTCGGTGAACGCGTTCGCGAGGCGGGCGGCGCCGAGCAGCGCGAACGCGGCCGGCGAAGCGAGCGCGAACGTCCATGCGAGCATCCCGACCGCGAGCTGTGTGACCGAGGGCCGGCCGGGCGGCAGGAGGGCGTTGAGCATCGGGGTCGCGAAGACCAGGTACGCGATAACGAGGCCGATGACCAGGAGGATCGTGCCGAAGATGAGGCCCAGCGCGATCGAGGCGATGCGGGGCCGGGCACGGTCGATCCGTGCCGGGGAGAAGACCTGCATGCCCGGATCGTGCACCTTCCGGTCTGGGGGAGACATGACCGGTTCGAACCAGTCCGGATCGGCGTCCGGGCCATCGACCGCACCAGACTGCACCGGACCCGCCCACGCCAGCCCGACCGTCAGGGCGCGCACCGGACGCCGGTACCATTGCTGGCGTGTGGTCGCCCGAGCATGCTCGGCTGAGCGCCTGAGCAGAATCCGTGCAGGCGCCGGAGGTGTTCGTGGCTGACGTTCGCATGACCAGCGCCCAGCGGGCCCGCGGCAGCGTTCGCCGCAGCCTCGCGGTGCCGCTTGGCGTGCTGGCGATCCTCCTCCTCCTCGCCGCCCCGACGCTCGGCGCGCAGGGTCCAACGAAGCTCGAGCAGCCGCTCGTGAGCCCCACGACGGGCACGACGGCAACGACGATCACGCTCGAGGTCACCTACCGCAATCACAGCGACAAGCCGCCCCAGTACGTGCGTGTTTCGGTCGGTGCGGCCGTCCACGAGATGACGGCCGTGAGCAACACGAGCTATCGCGACGGTGTCCGGTACCGCTGGACGGGCAAGCTTGCCGTCGGGACGTATGCGATCGCCTTCCAGGCCTCCGACTTCGAAAAGTTCACGGATCAGCTGGCCGCCGGCACGGTGACGATCGCAGCACCGCCTCCTCCCCCACCGCCGCCACATTCGAATCCCGGGCCGGCGCCCGCGCCGACACCCGGCACGGGCGGCGGAACGACGACGCCCGGTGGCTCCACGGCGACGCCCGGCTCGATCACCGACACGGGCGAGGGCGACGACGGCCGCGGCGGCACAAGCGACGCAACCGACGACGACGGCCGTGGCGGCACCGGGTTCGGCTGGGCGCCGGCCGGTTTCGTGAGTGGTGACGGCGGTGGCTCCGGTTCGCCGGGCGGTGGCACGGGCCCCGATGGCGCGGGTGGCTCCGGTGGCTCCGGTGCTGGTGGCTCCGGTGATGGCAGCGCAAGCGGTGGCGACCCGCTGTTCCCGCCGGTCGCGCCGGGCACCGGCGTCGGGTTCTTCGTCCTGCTGACCGACTACCTCCACGGCGTGGGTGCCGACCCGGTCGCCGCGCTCCTGCCGGGCGGCGGCGGGCTGCAGCTGCCCGTCGTCGCGAGCGCCCTCGGCTCGACTGCCGCGGTGGGCGTGTGGATGGCCTTCTCGCTCTTTGGCAAGCGTCGTCGAGACGAGGAGATGCCGGCCTCGGCGGAAGCACTCCAGGCCGCGGCCGCGGCCGGGCTGGGGCTGGTCCCGTCGTCCGGCCTCGTGCCCGAACCCCTGGATCCGGAGCTGATGATGCCGCGCTGGCGCCGGCCGTCGCTCCTCGAGGCCCGCAAGCACGACCCGATCCGGGACTCAGGCCTCGCGCCGCGACCCGCGCTGTCCTTTGGCTACGACACCGCGTCCACGAACGAGCGTCGTCTCATCCGCTACGCGACGGTCCGACTCCTCGACCGGCCCGACGAAGTCATGGGCATCGCGGTCGGCGACCTTGGCGCCGGCGACGAAGTCGAGCTTTGCGAGCGGTCCGGACTCTTCTGGTTCGTCCGGGCGCCGGACGGCCGCGCCGGCTGGTTGCACCGGATGACGCTCGGGGATCAGGTCTCGCCCGGAGTCCGCGCCTCCGCCTGACGCCGGGCCCTTCGCGGCCCTTCCTTGCGCAGGATCACGATGTGCTGGTGGGTGATGTTCGGCACGAACGTCCGTGGATAGCCGTATGGCCGGAGCCGCGTGCCTGCCTGGTACCAGACGAGATCGCCCTTCGGCACGAGCCCGGCCGACAGCGCCCGTTCGCTGAGGTCGGCGCCGGTGAAGCGGTACCGGCCGTCGATGTAAGCGTCGCGCACGATGACCGCGCAGTAGCGGCTCGGGGCGAGAACCCGGACCAGCTCACCGAAGACGGCGCCCATCCGGTCGAGGTAGGCCTCGTAGCTTGGCTGGTTCGCGAGGTCGGCGGCGTTCGTCGAGACCATCGCATAGTCGGTCCGGCGATTCGCGTGAGCCTCGGAGAGCTTGCCGCCGGCCATCGTCATCGGCAGCTGGACGTTGTACGGCGGGTCGGTGGCGACGAAGTCGACCGAATCGGGTTCGAGCGTCGGCAGGACCTCGAGCGCGTCGCCGACGCGCAGCTCGCAGCCGGACGGGTCGAACGAACGTGGGCCGCCCGGGTCTCGCTCGCCGAGGTCGACGAGCTGGGGTCCGTTGCCGGCCTGCGCCTCGAGCGCCTCGGCGACGACGTCGGCATAGATCGTGGCCCAGCGCGGATCGAGCTCGATCCCGAGCGCGCGGCGCGGCCCGCGCGAGATCGCGGCGCCGAGCAGCGTCCCGCCGGTCCCGGCGAAGGGGTCGAGGACCAGCTCGCCACTCTTCGTGAAGAACTCGATGAGCCTGGCCATCAGCCGTGGCGGCTTGTTCGCGCCGTGGCTCTTCCGGCGGGCATGCCCGAGCTCCGAGGGATAGGCCGTCGTCCAGACGGACTTGGTGAAGTACAGCCACTCCTCGCCGGTGAGCTCGTTCAGCTGGTTGTCGGGGTGGGGGACCCGGACGGGAGCATCGTCGGCTGGCTTCAGCACCGATCGAGCCTAACCGACGCCGGCTCGTTCGCGGGCGGCGCGCCGACGCCACGCCTTCGCCCCAAATCGTTGCCCGGCGGGCCCGATTGGATGTCTCCGGGGCCGGTGCGCTGTGGCACGATGCCCGCATGACGGGGACGTCCGGGCGCGCGGGCTTCGTTGGGCGTGAGCGCGAGCTTGCCCGAGTCGCCGCGAGCCTCGAGATCGCGGCGGGTGGCGAGCGCTCGACGATCCTGATCGCCGGCCCGGGCGTCGTCGGCGTTGGCCGGCTCGTCGACGAGGTCGTCGACCGGGTCGCGGGCATGTCGTCGCCATTCGCGGTCATCCGCGCACGCGCCTTTGCGGGTCGGTCCGGCGTGCCGTACGCACCGCTCGCGCCAGCGCTCGAGTCGTTCCTCGCTGGCCTCGACGACGCCGCGCTCGGGGCAATCGTCAGCCGCGCCGCCGAGCCGCTGCTGCGGATCATGCCGGGGCTCCGGCCGCGCTTCGAGGCCGCCGGTCTGCTCGGCCAGCGCCCGTTGCAGATCCCGAATGAGCGCCAGGTCGCCTGGACCGCAGAGGCGATCCTCGGCGTCCTCGAGCGGGCCAGCCGCCATGCACCGGTGCTGCTGACGATCGAGGACGTGCACCTCGCGGATGCCGCCACGCGCGAGGTCGCGGTCTTCCTCGCGCGCGTCCGACGTCGCTCGCGCCTCTGTGTCCTCATGTCGTATGCCCCGGACGCGCTCTCGCGCGGCCACCCGTTCCTCGACGACCTTGCCGCGATCGCCGACAGCCAGTTCCCGCCGGAACGCGTCGAGGTCGGCCCGCTCGGCCAGAACGAGCTCGCCGAGTTCGTCCACGCCTTCGACGGCGGCCAGCCGAGCGGCGCCGTCCTCCTCCTCGTCGCCGAGCGTTCGTCAGGAAATCCACTGGTCGCCGAGCAGGTTCTCCTGGCGCGACGCGAGCTCGCGGGGGTGTCGCTCGGGACGTCGATCGAGGAGCTTGTCGGGGCGCGGCTCGCGATCCGGACGACGGAATGCCGGAGGGTCCTGCGGTTCATTGCCCCGGCCGCTGAGCCCCTGACACCGACGCAGCTGGCCGCGGTTGCGGCGGAATACGAGCGAGCCGTCGGCGGCCTGCCGCCACGTTCGGCGAGCGGACCCCGTCGCGGCACCGCCGACCTGGACGCAGACCTCCGGGCGGGCCTCGACGAGGCGATCGAGAACCAATTCGTGGTCAACGGCCCGGATGATGGTCTCGCGATCGCCAACGAGCTCGTCGCGGCGGCGATCGTCGCGGATCTCCTGCCGGCACAGCTGCGGCGGATCCATGCGGCGATGGCCGCGGCGTTCGCCGACCGACCGGCCGTCAGCCTCGAGCATTGGCGATCCGCACACCAGCCGGATCAGGCCCGCAGCGCGGCGCTCGACGCGGCGCGCGATGCCGAAGGTTGCGGATCGCCCGGCGACGCGCTGGCCGCGCTCGAGGCGGCGATCGAGCTGGGCGCCGATGGCGACACGGACCGTGCGGCGGGAGCGGAGCTGCTCATCCGCGCCGCGGATCTCTCGATCGCCGCCGGCCGGCCTCGCCGGGCGCTCGCCTATCTCGTCGCCGCGCAGGGCCGGCTCGACGAGCGCGGCGACCGGGTCCTCGTCGCCGGCGTCCACGAGCGGCTCGGACGTGTCCGCAGGGCCCTCGGGGACCACGCCGCGGCGATCACGGATCACCGTCGCGCGGCCGAGCTCGTCGCCGGAGCCAGCCCGGCGGAACGCGCGCCCATCGTCGCCTCATTCAGCCAGGCGCTCATGCTCGACGGGCGCTTCGCCGAGGCCGGAGAACGAGCCCGCGAGGCGGTCAAGCTGGCCCGCGCGGCCGGAAGCGAGGCGCGGGCCTGGGAGGGCCACGCCCTGACCACGCTCGCGATCGTCGAGGCGTGGGGTGCGAACGCCGCCGCAGCGATCCCGCTCCTCGAGCAGGCGCATGGCATCGCCCGCGAGCTGGGCCGGGTCGAGGACGCGTTCCGCGCGGCGGCGAACCTGACGACCGCGCTGAACGTGCTGGGCCGGCGCGAGGATTCGATCGCCGCGGCGATGTCGGCGCTGGACGAGGTTCGCGATGACGGTCTCGAAGCGTCGTACGGCAACGCGATTCGCGGCAACTTCGCCGCGCCGCTCTTCCTCGCCGGACGCTGGGCCGAGGCGCGCGACGTCGTTCGAACGGCGCTCGAATGGAGCCTCGGCCCGGAGGCCTTCGCCGAGGCAGCGGTCACGCTCGCTGAGCTGGAGGTCGAAACCGCCTCGGACGAACGCGCCGCTCGACTGCTCGGCCGGCTGCTGCTCGAGCTGCGCAAGGCACCCGACCCGCAATCCGAGGTGCCCGCCAGCCGCACCGCCGCAGCGTTCGCGCTGTGGCGCGGCGACGTCAACGATGCCGCGCGGGCGGCAGAGCTTGGCTGGAGCCTCGTCCGGGGCGGCGAAGACTGGGTCGCCGTCGCGCGGCTCGCGGCGGTCTACGAGGAAGTCCAGGCGGCGGTCGTCGCCGATGCGCGCGATCGCCGGGATCTGGCCGCCCTGGCGGCGGCCCGCGCGAACGCCGCCACGACGCTCGCTGCGGCTGAAGCGGCGGTGCGCGATTCAGGCGTTCCGGCCGAAGCGCCGTCGCGCCAGGAAGCCGATGCCTACCTGGCCACGGCCCGCGGCTATGCGGCTCGAGTCGACGGCCGTGACAAGCCGGTCATCTGGGACTCGGTTGCGCGCGCCTGGGAGCGGCTCGACGTGCCCTACGAGGTGGCGAAGGCGCGCTGGCGCCAGTCCGAGGCCGCGCTCACGGGGAACGACGCGCGGAGCGGTCGCGTTGCTGCCCGGAAGCCCATTCGTGAAGCGGCCCGGATCGCGGCGGAGCTGGGAGCGGCGCCGCTGGCTCGCGAGGTCCGCGAGCTGGCGCGCCGAGCGCTGATCACCTTGCCGGAGAGCGCCGCCGACGCGGTTGCCGGAACCCATGAGGCCGGCGTGCCGGTCATCGACGCCGGGATCGCCGCCGCGTTCGCCGAGCCCGAGCGACGCGCGGGCAACGCCTTCGGGCTGTCAGCCCGTGAGCGCGAGGTCCTGAGCCTGATCGTCGATGGCCGCACGAACCGCGAGATCGGCGAACGCCTGTTCATCAGCCAGAAGACCGTCGGCGTCCACGTCGGCAACATCCTCTCGAAGCTCGGGGCCTCGGGCCGCGTCGAGGCGGCGATGGTCGCAGTCCGCCTGGACCTCGTCGCCGCGCGCTAGCGGCTTCGCGCGCTCACCAGGCGGAAACGCGAAGAGACCCGGGGGAGGATCCCGGGTCTCGTTCGGCGTTGATGTCCCGACCTGGGCCGGTCGGGAGGTTGGTCTGTGGTGAGGCGCCTACCAGCGCTTGATCGCCGCTTCGACCAGAGCGATGGCCGCGAGCGGGGCGATGGCAAGCGCGAGGCTGAGAGCCTTCTGCAGCTTGTGCTTCATCGAGGTGGCACTCCTGATGACTGAGTCGAATGATTGCGTCCCATTCGGGATCGAAGGGACCGTCAACGTACGAGCCGGTCTGAGTGCCCACAATCCGGACGAAGGTACCGGTCGGCCTAGGACTATCGGAGTCCTGGTGCGTCCTGGCGACACCGCCGGTTGATCAGGGCGAGGGTATCTGGGACCGATTAGCTGCCGCTTATCTCGGGTTTCGGCCCGCCTGCCAGACGGTACGATCGGGCCATGGGTTCGGACGAGACCGTCCAGCGCTCGCCGCTCTTTGCCTCGGCCGTCTGGACGCCCGACGATGACGAGAAGCGGCGGGCGATCGCCGCGGCGTGGCTCCAGGAGCAGGCCGCCTACCCGTTCATCCGGAATTCAGCGAGCTGGAGGCAGGGCTGGCGGCCGCGACATGAGCACTGAGAGCCCGGCGGTCGCGGCCGCGCGCGCGAGCGGCGTCGCTCATCGCGTCGTGACGACGGAGCCGGCGGGCAGCGCCGAGGAAGCGGCGCAGCTCCAGGGCATCCCACTCGGCGCCCTGCTGCGCACGATCGTGGTGCGCCGCGGTGAGGACGACTACCTGTTCGTGCTCGTGCCCGCCGGCCGCCGGTTCGACTGGCCGAAGCTCAGGGCGCACCTGGGTGTCAGCCGCCTGTCCCTGCCTGACGCGGACGAAGCCCAGGCGGTCACGGGTTATGTCCGCTACACGATCACGCCGTTCGGCTCCAGCCACGCCTGGCCGGTCATCCTCGACGCCTCAGCAACCGGCCAGCCGGTGGTGTCTGTGGGTGGTGGCATCCGCGGCGTGAACATCCACCTCACGCCGGCGGATCTGGTCGCGGCGTTCAAGGCCGCGGTCGTCGATGTGACGCAGGCCGAGAGCTAGGGCAGCAGCGCCGCGCAGGGGTTCGTCTCCCCGGGGAGCAGCGGCCGGACCACGAGCCCGTTGCCCGCGCCCGTTTCGACGGCGTCGAACCAGCGGCTGATCGATGTCGCGCTCTCAAGCAGCGGCCGGAGCGTGTCCGCGTCCGCCCCCGAAACGAGGCCGCAACGCCGTCCGTCCGCGGCGACGATCGGGTCGCCGAAGTCTGCGAGCGACTTGTCGAGCGGCCAGGCCAGCGGCGGCTGGTTCAGCCCCTCGTCGTCGGCCGGCGGGCCGACGAGGATCGCGTACGACGACGCGACGTACGGCTCGCTCGTGAAGTCCACGCCGAGCAGCTCAAGGCTCGTGAGCTGGCTCCAGAACTGCGCAAATGCGAGCTGGCTGCCCGGCTGGCCGGGCGGACACCCGGGCGCGACGCACGGCGGGATCGTGGGGTCACCGGTCAGGTCGTACGAGCGTCCGTCGACGACCATCTGGAGACGTGCGACGGCCGCTCCCGGTGCGGGCGCGCCGTTGGAGAAGTCGGTCTTGCCGTCCAGCAGCCCGGCGCTTCGTGCGGCGGCGACGATCGCGGTCCACTGCGTGCTGTTGATCGGGCGTTCGAGAAGGTTCGGCAGGAGCCGGCCCGGGAACATGGCGTCGGTCGGTCCGACCGAGATCGCCCGCCCGTCGGCGGTGATCAGGACGTACGGCAGCCACGCGAACGTCGCGTCTGGCGGCAGCGCCTGGCTGATCGTGGCCCGAAAGACGAAGCCGTTCGGATCGACCGGGTTGGGGCTCGGCGAGGGGCTCGTGTTGCCGGTGCAGGCGACGAGCGCGGCCACGGCGGCGGCGAGAGCGACGGATCGAGTGAGTCGACTGGTCATTCGGGTCCAGAGTACGGAGCGCTGTCGTCCGCGGGACGGACGCCGCCGCCTCACGGTTCCGCGAGAGATCGGCGGGCGTCCTGAAAAGCGCACACAATCGGGTCATGTCCAGTGCTCGAAACCGGGTTGCCGCCACGGTCGCGTCGGTCTTCGCTGCCAGCCCGGCTGTCCGACGGCTCGCGTGGCACGTTCGTCGGATCAGCGGTTCCCTGGATCGACGCTTCTTCCTGGCCCTGATCCAGGGCGGCGCGGCGATCGTCGTCATTGCCGCCCTCCTCGTGACGCTGCTGGAGAAGCCGTGGACCGAGGGCGTCGGCCCGGCCCTTCGCGCGTTCGGGAGCTCGCTGAACTGGGCGTTCTTCACCGTGCTCGGCCAGGGCGACTCATCGTTCGTCGAGTCGCCGGGCGGCTTCGTCGTCAGCTGGCTGCTGGTGCTGTTCGGCGTCGCCATCGTCGGAACGATCACCGGAGCGCTCGTCGCGCTCGTCATCGACCTGCTGCTGAAGGAGGGCCAGGGATTGGGTGCGTCGGGTTACAAGGACCACGTCATCGTCTGCGGCTGGAATGCAACCGCCCGCGACCTCGTCGAGGAGCTCCACGGGGACGAATACCCGGCCAAGGTCGTCATCCTCGCGGAGCTCGAGAAGAGCCCGACGAGCGGCGCCTACTTCGTCCGTGGGGACACGACGAACATCGACGACCTCAAGCGTGCCGGCATCGAAGACGCGGCCGCGGCACTCGTCTTCCCGACGGCACCGACGAACGACGCGGACATGCATTCGATCCTCACGCTCATGGCCATCCACGCCGCCGCCCCGAACGTCCGAACCGTCGCCGAGGTCAACAACCCGCGCCACGTCGAGCACTTCCAGCGCGCGAACGTCGACGAGCTCCTCGTGACGTCGCGGCTGGCGTCGCGTCTGCTTGCGCGATCGGCGCTGTATCCAGGGCTGTCGGGCCTCGTGACGGACATCGTGTCCGGAGGCACTGGCTCGGAGCTCTACCGGGTCGACCTGCCGAACGATCTCTGCGGCCTCTCGGTCGACGAGGTCAGCGCCCGTCTGCGATCGGACCATCGCGCGACGCTGCTGGCGATCTCCCGGGCCGGCGAGACCTACACGAACCCGCCGACCGACTTCGTCCTTCAGCCGGGCGATGACGCGCTCGTGGTCGCCGAGTCACTGAAGACGCTGACGCCGCTCCATGCCGATCGCGCGGTGCCGGTTCCAGGCCGCTAGCGCGCGGCCGCGAGCCCGCAAGCCTTAGCGCGCGGGCACGGACCGCTTGATGAAGTCGGCGAGGTCCGCCGATTGGCGGATCCGCGACGGCCCATGGACATACATCATGTGGCCCGCCTCGTAGTACGCGAGCTCGACGTTCTTCCGCAGCTCAGGCGTGATCGGCAGGTGGGCGACGACGTGCTCGGCGGCGAAGTGGGGCGTTGCCCCGTCGTAGTAGCCGCAGGCGACGTGGATCTTGAGGTGGGGGTTGGCCCGCATCGCCATGCCGAGGTTCTCGACGACCGAGATCGAGCGGCCCTCGAACTCCTTGTACGACCAGTTCTCGTTCGTCGGCCCTGACAGGATCTCGTACGGGAGGTCGCTCTCGTAGCCGAGCTCGGCCCGAACGTACTGATTGAAGGCCGCGGTGTAGGGCCCGTAGATATGGGCGTACGACGGATCGAACGTCAGGTGCTCGCGGCCGCCGTCCGGCTCTGGTGCGGAGAACCGCGAGTCGAGGCGGCCCACGGCGAGCCGCTCGTCGCGCCGCAGCTCGGTGAAGAACCGGAGGTGCTCGATTCGGAGATTGACCCGGTCGACGTAGTCGCGGCTCAACCCGGTGAGCCTGGCGACCTTCGTGACGGCCGCCCGCCGCTCCGCCGGCGTGAGGCGGTCACCACGGGCGAGCACCCGCGGAAAGTCCTCGGCGGCGTAGGCCTCGGCTTCGTCGAGCACCGCGCGGAGCGTTCGGTTCGGGTGCTTGCCGTGGTACCAGGCCGTCGCTGCATACGTCGGCAGGTACAGAGCGTAGGGCACGTCATTGCCCTCGGTGAAGCGGATCGTGCCGATGTCGAGGACCGATGAGATCAGCATGATCCCGTTCAGGTAGAGGCCGTGGCGATAGAGCAGATGCTGGGCCAGGCCTGCCGCCCGGAGCGTCCCGTACGACTCGCCGGCGAGGAACTTCGGCGACAGCCAGCGCCCGTTCCGAGACGTCCAGAGGCGGATCACCTCGCCGACGGACTCGATGTCGCGGGTGTAGCCGTGATAGTCGCCGGGCTTGCCTTCCTCGACCGCACGCGAGTAGCCCGTCGCGACCGGGTCGATGAACACGAGGTCGGTCGTGGCGAGCAGGGTCTCGGCGTTGTCGGCGAGGCCGTACGGCGGCGGGACCCGGTCCTCGACGTCGCCGGAGAGGACACGGCGAGGCCCCAGGACTCCCATGTGCAGCCAGACGCTCGACGAGCCCGGTCCGCCGTTGAAGGCGAACGTCACCGGGCGGCTGCCGGCGTCGGCACCGTCGAGGGTGTAGCTCGTCAGGAACACCGTCGCCTTGGGCTTGAACCCGCTGAACTTGCCGTCCTCGAGGACCTCCTCGCGCAAGACGATCCGGCCGGCCTTCGATGTATATGCGAGCTTCTTCCGCCCGACCTGCAGGCTGTGCTTCCGCTCGACGAGGTCGTCCTTCGGGTCGGCCGGCTTCGTCTCCGTCGCCTTCGCGTCGGCGGCGGCCCCGGACTTCGCGGCGTCGGCCGCGTCCGCGGCCTTCTCGTCCGGCACGCTAGAGCGCCTTCACGGCCGCGACCAGCGAGGCGAGGCCGTCCTTCGCGTCGGCGAAGAGCATGCCGGTCTTCGGGTTGACGTAGAGCTCGTTGTCGATGCCGGCGTAGCCGCGACCCATCGAGCGCTTGATGACGATGATCGACTTCGCGTGGTCGACGTCGAGGATCGGCATCCCCGACACCGGCGAGCCCGGCTTGCGGGCGGCCGGGTTCGTCACGTCGTTCGCGCCGATGACGAGGGCAACGTCAGCCCGTTCGAACTCCGGGTTGATCTCCTCCATCTCCTTGAGCAGGGGGTAGGGGACGTTCGCTTCGGCGAGGAGGACGTTCATATGCCCGGGCATCCGGCCGGCGACCGGGTGGATCGCGTACTTCACGTCGACGCCGCGGGACTCGAGAAGCTCCGCGAGCTCGCGCACGCCGTGCTGGGCCTGGGCGACCGCAAGGCCATAGCCCGGCACGACGATCACGTGCGAGGCGTAGGCGAGCTGGATCGCCGCGTCGTCCGGGCTGAGCTCGCGAACCGAGCCACCGGCACCCGCAACGGCGCCGACCGTGCCTTCGCCGCCACCGAAGCCGCCGATCATGATGTTGATCACCGAGCGGTTCATCGCGTCGGCCATGAGCTTCGTGAGGATCGCGCCGGAGGCGCCGACGAGCGCGCCGGCGATGATCAGGACCGGGTTGTCGATGACGAAGCCGGCCATCGCCACGGCCGTGCCCGTGAAGCTGTTGAGCAAGGAGATCACGACCGGCATGTCCGCGCCGCCGATCGGCAGGACCATCGTGACGCCGAAGACGAGGGACGCGGCGATGATCGCGAACAGGACGCCGACGTGCGTGTTGCCCGCGAACAGGTAGCCCGCCCCGAGGACCGCGACCGCGGCGAGCCCGGCGGTGACGATCCGGCCGCCGGGGATGAGGATCGGCTTGCCGGGGATGAGGCCCATGAGCTTGCCCGAGGCGATGAGCGAGCCGGTGAAGGTCACCGAGCCGATGATCACGTCAAGGACCGTCGGGACCGTGATCTCGAGGGGGATGACACCGCCGGGGGCGAACGACTGGACGTTCGAAAGCCGGAGATAGTCGTCGATCGCGATGAGCGCCGCCGCGCCGCCGCCGACCGCGTTGAACAGCGAGACGAGCTGCGGCATCGCGGTCATCTTCACGGTCCGCGCCGTGTACAGGCCGAGCCCGCCGCCGATCGCGATGCCGATGATGATGATCGGCCAGCCGAGGCCGGCAACCTCGCCCGCCCGCCCGGTCGCCACGAGCACGGCCGTGCCGGCGACGGCGAGCGCCATGCCGCCGGCCGACAGCAGGTTGCCGTTCCTGGCGGTGGCCGGCGAGTTCATCTGGATCAGGCCGATGACGAACCCGACGGCACCGAGGAGCCACGTGATCCGGACGAGGAGCTCGATCGTGTCCATCGTCAGCCCTCGGCCTTCGGCTTCGGGGCCGCGGCTGGCTTCTTCTTGAACATCTGGAGCATCCGGTCGGTCACGACGTAGCCGCCGACGACGTTCATCGTCGCGAACGCGACCGCGACGAGCGACAGGATCTGGCTGAGGAGGTCGGTCGCCGAGGCCGCGATCAGCATCGAGCCGACGAGGACGATGCCGTGGATCGAGTTCGCGCCGGACATCAGCGGCGTGTGGAGCGTCGCCGGAACCTTCGAGATGACGGCAAAGCCAAGGAGCACCGCCAGGACGAAGACCGTGAGCGCGGCGAGCAGCTCAGCGCTCACGAGGCACCTCCCGGGTTGAGGAGCCTATTTACGGCCTCCGAGACGACCTTCCCGCCGTGGGCCACCGTCACCGGTCCGCCGATCTCGTCCTCGAGGTCGACGACGAGGGCGCCGTCCTTCGTCATGTGCAGCAGGAGCGCGCTGATGTTGCGGGCGTAGAACTGCGACGCCCCGACGGGCATCGTCGCGGGCAGGTTGTCGGGCGCGATGATCGTCACGAGGTTGTCGGTCACGACGGTCTCGCCGGCCTTCGAGAGCTCGCAGTTGCCGCCGAGCGCCGAGGCCGCCATGTCGACGATCACCGAGCCGGGCTTCATCCGGTTGACCGCATCCGCCGTCACGAGGACCGGCGGCTTGCGCCCGGGGACCTGCGCGGTCGTGATCACGACGTCCATGCCGCCGATGACCTCGTTCAGCTCGGCCTGTTGGGCGGCCCGCTCCTCCGCGGTCAGCTCGCGGGCGTAGCCGCCTGCGCCCGTCGCGTCGATCTGGGTCGAGAGCTTCACGAAGGTCGCGCCGAGCGACTCGGCCTGCTCCCGGGTTTCCGGCCGGACGTCGTAAGCCTTGACGACGGCACCCAGCCGCCGGGCCGTGCCGATCGCCTGGAGGCCGGCCACACCAATGCCGAGGATCAGGACATTCGCCGGCTTTGCCGTGCCTGCGGCGGTCGTCAGGAGCGGGTAATAGCGCCCGAAGGCGTTCGCCGCGAGGAGCACGGCCTTGTAGCCACCGACGTTCGCCTGGGACGACAGCGCATCCATCGTCTGGGCCCGCGAGAGCGTTCGCGGGATCGCGTCGAGGCTGATCGCCGTGGCGCCGCGTTCGGCGATCGCGTGCGCGGTCTGCGGATCGATCAGCGGCTGGAGGAGCCCGATGACGGCCTGGCCCGTCCGGAGCTTCTTGACCTCATCCTTGCTGGGCTTCTGAACCCTGAGGACGACGTCCGCCTGGTCATACAGGTCCTTGGTCGAGACGACCCTGGCGCCGGCCTCGGCGAAGGCGCTGTCAGGAATGAGCGCGCCGGCTCCGGCGCCGCTCTCGACGAGGACCTCGTAGCCGGCCTGGGTCAGCTTCGCGAGCGCTTCGGGGACCAGGGCGACCCGCCGCTCACCAGCGGCCGTCTCCCTGGCAACACCAACCTTCAACGGGGCATCACCTGGTGCGGGAATCTAGGGCGCAGGAAGTCTACCCGGAGCGAGCGGGAACGCGTAGCCGGGGCGGCGGGTGGGCCGGGTGGCCCAGGCGGCTCGGATGGTTACGCGGGCTCGGGTGCTCCCCGGGGAGCCAGCGCCAGCCCGAGCCAGATCACCCAGACCGGCACGAGCACGCCGGAGACGACCACCTGCAGCCAGAGCCCCAGCTCCTGTGGGCCGATGCTCATCTGCGGGATCACAACCCCCGCGACCAGGCCGACCGCCGTCACCCAGCCGACGACGTTCAGCGTCGGGGAGACCGCTTCCCGGAATGCCGAGGCAACGGCGATGATGCCGATCGCCGAGAGCACCACGCCGCCATTGATGAGCCAGAAGGCGGCGCCCTCGGCGATCATCTGGGCCCAGATCTGGCTGACGATCTCGGTGTCCCTGAAGCCGCAGTCGCAGTACTGGATGTCGATCGTCGCCTTCGCCGCGCCGATGATGATGAGCTGGCCGGCGGCGCCGAGGATGCCCGCCACCCCGAGACTCGTCGCGATGCCGATTCGTCGCGCATCGCCGCTCGGGAGCCACGAGGCCAGTGCGAATCCGAGCCCGGTGAGCGCCACGAACGCCACGCCAAAGCTGAGGTTGCTCAGGAAGAAGACGGGCCAGATCGCCACCCGGTAGCCGTAGCTCCCGAGGCGGCCCTCGACCATGTTCGCCGGTTCGCCGGCCGGCGGCGTCGCATAGAGATTCAGCGCGTCGACGAGCTGCAGCGCCGTTCCGACCAGGAACAGGATGCCGACCGACCAGGCCAGCCACCGAACGGTCCTCGCCACCGGACTCCCTCCTCGAACGTACGGGCGGGCCGATGGTAGTGGCTTGGCAGCGGTCGCCGCGCACCCGTGCGATGCTCTCGACATGAGCATCCCCGTCGCCAACCTCAACCACGCCGTCCTGTTCGTCCGCGACGCCGAGCGGTCGGCCGAGTTCTACGGTCGCGTGTTCGGGTTCGAAGTGGTCGACAACATTGCCGGCCGCGCCGTCTTCATGCGCGCCGCCGGCGGCGAGAACCACCACGACCTTGGCTTGTTCTCCGTTGGCCCGGAGGCGCCCCGTCCACCGCGCGGTTCGAGCGGCCTGTACCACCTCGCCTGGGAGGTGCCGACGATCGAGGACCTCGCGACGGCGGCTCGCGAGCTCTCTGCGGCTGGCGCATTGACCGGCGCCAGCGACCACGGCGTCTCGAAGTCCCTGTACGGCCGCGACATCGACGGGATCGAGTTCGAGATCATGTGGCGTGTCCCGAAGGACGCCTGGGGCGAGTCGGAGAAGCAGGCCGCGATCCTGCCGCTCGACATCGACGCCGAGGTCCGCCGCTGGGGCAGCGCCGCCGCGAAGGCCTAGGGCTCAACTGCTGGCGACCACCACCACGAGCGTCAGGATGTAGACATGCGCGAGCGCGCTCCACCAGATCGAGCGCGTGCGCCAGTCCAACCAGCCGAAGACCGAGCCGCCGAACAACGTCGAGAAGAGTTCGATCTCGGGCTTGCCGAGATGGGCGAACACGAACGGCAGCTGGGCGACGAGCAGCCCGACGGGTCCGATCGCGCGGAGCAGCGTGAACATGAGGAAGCCGCGGAAGAGGAACTCCGTCGGGATCAGGTCGAGGACGTTGGTGGTCAGCAGGTCACCGGTCGAGGCCGACGAGACGGCGTAGTAGCTCCGGAAGTCGGGGTTCGAGCCGACCGCGATCACGATCGGCGTCATGACGGCGCAGCCGACGAGCGCCAATGCCAGGCCAAGGCGCCAGCTCCCGGGCCGGAGGCCATAGTCGAGCGGGCTGTCACGAAACGCAAAGGCCACGATCGCCATCGGCACGAGGAAGAACAGGACGACGCGCGTCAGCGCCTGGTAGCGCTCCGCGGACGCCGCGCGCCCGATGGCCTGGACCTCCTCTGGGATCGCCGTCCGCGAGAAGTCGAACAGCAGAATGAGCGTGACCGCGACGATCGCGGTCGTCGCTCGCAGTGGCAGGTCCAGTCCGAAGATCCGAACCGTCCTCTGGTCCGCGGGCGTCGCCGGATACGAGGGCCCGTCGACGAACGCCGCCCAGGCACGGTTCAGCACCGGCGTGCGTCGCTCCGGCCGCCGGTCAGACGCGGGTTGATGACGAACCAGAAGGCGGCATCGGCCGGAAGCCGTCGCCGATCGTGCGACCGATCCTCGCACCGATCCAGGCGCCGATGAACAGCATCGGCAGCAGGATCACGACCTGGGCGCTCGCGAACACCGCCGCCTGGTCCTGGGACACGAACTGCCCAGCGACCATCGTCGCGGCGATGACTCCGCCGATCGCGCCGGCCACGCCACCCACGACCGCGCCGATGTCGCCGGGCGTCAGGCCGAGACGGAATCGGACCTCGCGCCGCAGGCGCCAGACGTGGACGGCTCCGGCGACCGCCAGCGCCAGGGATGCGATCGCGGTGAGCCAGAGGCCAACGCTGATCGAGCCGCTGCCGCCGCGCTTCGCCCAGTCGGCGATCAGGATCTCGGCGTTCTGCGCGGCGACGCGGCTAATGACGAGCCCGCCAAGGCCGATGACGAGCGGAAAGACGACGACGACCCCCTGGCGACTGTCGAAGATCTGCCGGCGCAGGGCCCAGCCGAGCGTGAACAGCGCCGCGATGAGGGTGATCGCACCGTCACCGGCATTGTCGTAGCCGCCGACGACGACATGCGGCTGGTAGGGCAGCATGCCCTCGATCCACGGCAGTCGCGAGCCCACGATGAGCCCCGCGCTCGCGAGGATGACCGCCGCCCGAACCGGCTCGCGGAACGCTTCGAGGCGATCTCGTGGGGCGCTGACGGGTAGCTCCCAGCTCAACTTGCGCGTCACGCGGCCACGCTAGCGCATCGCCTCGCCGCGGCCCCGAGCGTCGGCGTCAGCCCGGGCGTCGGCGTCAGGCCGGGAGGCTGAACCAGAACTGCGTCAGACCGTCGTTCGATGCCGCGCCGACGCGGCCGCCCATGGCCTCCACCAGCTGCCGCACGATCGCGAGGCCGATCCCCGCGCCGCCCAGCGCTCGGTCGCGCGATTTGTCGACCCGGTAGAAGCGTTCGAAGACCCGCGGCAGGTCCTCCTCGGGGATGCCCGGGCCGGTGTTCGAGACGGTGACGAGGACGTCGCCCGGCCGGCGTTCGGCGCGGACGAGGATCCGGCCGCCGGCGGGCGTGTAGCGAATGGCGTTGTGGAGGAGGTTGCCGAGGACCTGCGCCAGGCGATCCGGGTTCGCGCGCGCCGCCAATGGCTGCGGGACCTCGGCCTCGAGGCTGAGCTCGCTCCGCACCGCCGCGGCCGTCGCGAGATCGACCGCTGCGTGGATCGCCTGCCCCAGGTCGAGGTCGCGAATCTCGTCCAGCCCGAGCTCCGCATCGCCGGCCGCGAGGACGTCCAGCTCGGACGACAGGCGGACGAGCCGCTCGGTCTCCTCGAGGAGCGAGTCGTAGGTCGCCGCCTCGGCCGGGATGACGCCATCGCGAAGCGCCTCGAGGTAGCCGGTCAGGTTCGTCAGCGGGGTTTTCAGCTCGTGGGCGGCGTTCGTGATGAAGTCGCGTCGCATCCGCTCCTGCTCCTCGAGCGCGACGGCCATCTGGTTGAACGAGTCGGCGAGGCTCGCGACCTCCTCGGGGCCGTCGCGAGGGACCCGTGCGGCGTAGTCGCCGTCGGCGATGCGTCGAGCCGCCCGCCCAATCGAGTGCAGCGGCGTCGCCAGCCGGCGCGCCAGGACGATCGCCAGGGCAACGGCGGCCGCGACGGCGACGATGAGCGAGATCGCGACAACTCCGCGAACCGCGGTGTCGAACATCTCGGCGGCCTCGGCCGTCGACGAACCTTGCTCAACCATGAGCGCCTTGAACGCGTCACCGCCAGCGACCATGACGCCGGCTGTGAGGATGACGACCGCAACGACAGAGGTCGAGACCGCGGCGATCGCGATCCGGAGACTGATCCCGCCCCGTCGCGGCATCAGCTGGCCGACTCCACGGTCGGCACTCGGCGCGGCCGCGGCGCCGCCCGATAGCCCGCGCCGCGGACCGTCGCGACGTACATCGGCTCGTCGGGATCGTCGTCGAGCTTGTCGCGCAGGCGGCGGATGTGGACGTCGATCGTCCGATCGAGGATCTCGACGGCATCCTCACCGTGCACTGCGTCGAGGAGCTGATCGCGGCTCAGGACCCGGCCGTCGGCCTCGAGGATCGCAACCAGGAGACGGAACTCGACCGACGTCAGGCCGAGCGACCGGCCGGCGATCGAGGCCTCGTGGCGGTCGCGGTCCACGACGAGGTCGCCGTGTCGCAATGCCGGCCGTGCCGGCACCGCGGACGTCCGTTCGGCCGCCCCCGCGTCGGATGGTTTCGAGCGTTCGAGGATACGTTCGACCCGCAGCACGAGCTCGCTCGGTGAGAACGGCTTGGGCAGGTAGTCATCGGCGCCCGCCGCGAGCCCGGCGATCCGGTCGCCGACGGTGCCGCGCGCGGACAGAATCAGGATCGGCGTCGTCGCGCCACCGCGGCGAACCGCGCGAAGGACGGCGAGCCCGTCGACCTCCGGCAGCATCACGTCGAGGACGACGAGCGACGGCATCTCGAGAGCGATCGACGCGAGCGCCGCCCGGCCGTCGCGCGCCTCGATGACGCGGTGACCGGCCCGCTCGAGATAGGTTCGAACGAGCCGGACGATCTTGGCGTCGTCATCGACGACGAGGACCGGGCGAGTCATGGCGGAATCGGTCAGGGCCGAGCCAGGCACGGCCGCATCGTAGGACGAGGCAGCCGGGCCCGAGACTCGGCCCATTCGAAGGCTCGATCGAGCCGAGCGCTGGGATCAGTGACCGGACGCGCTGCCCGGGACCTTGCTCACCGAGCAGAAGAAGAGCTTCGATGGCGTCGAGGCGATCGTGATCCAGCCGTTCGCGGCGTAGGCGAGGACCTGCCCGTCGTTCGTGAGCTGGACCGGCGTCGTGTGCCACGTCACCGGGTAGACCGCCCAGCGACCGCCGTTGAAGTCGGTGTCGCCCGGCTTCGCATCGGCGACATTCGCGAGGCCATTGCCGAGCCCGTAGATCTTGTCGTAGGTGAAGTCCGGGGCGCCGGTGTTCGAGAAGTCTGTCGGCGTGCCGACGGTCCGGTAGCGGACGTCATCGATGTAGAACGCCAGCGAAGGCGGGCCGCCCGCGGCCACCGGCGCCACGACGATCGAGAGGGCGACCACGAGGCCGGACAGGATGGAGAAGAGACGACGCATTGGGGGGAGCCTCCGTCGAGTTCGTCCGGCGATCTCCGCCAGGCGGTCCGCCTCTGCGAACGGTGCGCATGCTCGGCGTGCGCGGTGACGCCCGGATGGCCCGCCGGTGACGGTTCGGTGACGCGCACATGTCCTGCTAGAGGGCAG
>DASRJS010000039.1:0-15258 GCA_035649355.1 Candidatus Polarisedimenticolia bacterium | reverse complement strand
GGCCTCGGCGAGGGTTGAGACCGGCAGGTCCGCGCCGAGCTCGCGGGCCATCGCGAGCGCGATGTTCAGGTCCTTCCGGTGGAGCGCGACCTTGAAGCCGAGCGGGTAGTCGTTCGCGAGCATTCGGCCGCTGCGGTTCGCGAGGACCCAGCTTTGCGCCGCTCCGCCGCCGAGTGCGCCGACGACCTGCTCGACGTCGAGTCCCGCCTTGATCGCGAGGACGATGCCCTCGGCGACTCCGAGGTAGGTGCCGGCGAGGATGACCTGGTTGACGGCCTTGACGGCCTGGCCCGCTCCGATCCGGCCGACATGGGTAATCGTCTTGCCCATCGCCTCGAGGACAGGTCTTGCCCGTTCGAGATCGGCCGCCTCGCCGCCCACGAAGATCGAAAGCGTGCCCTTCTGGGCGCCCTCGCTGCCGCCGGAGACGGGCGCGTCGAGCATGGAGACCTTGCGCTCCGCGAGTCGAGCGGCGAAGTCTCGCGTCGCTGACGGCGAGATCGTGGACATGTCGATGATCAGGGTCCCGGGCGCGGCTCCATCGGCGACCCCTCCGGCGCCGAACAGCACGGCCTCGACGTCGGGCGTGTTCGAGACGATGGTGACGACGACGTCACTGGCCGAAGCCACCGCGGCCGGGCTGTCGAGTCGCTTGACGCCGAGGTCATCCAGCTCTGCGCCGCGACCAGGCGTTCGATTCCATGCGCTCGTTTCGAAGCCGGCCCGCGCGACGTTGGCGGCCATGGCCGCGCCCATCGTCCCGAGCCCGACGAAGCCGACGCGAGTCACGGAGCCGATGGTAGCCGCCGGGCGCGTACGCTCGGCCGGTGACGCGCCCCTGGATGTCCCTGCCGCCGCTCGAGCTGCTGGTGCTGCCTGCGCTCGTCATCCTGCTCGTCGGCGTTGTGACGCCGGCCGATCAGCTGTTCCCGAACCAGTTCGACGTCTACCTCTACTTCCAGAACGCAGAGGCGCTTGCCCACGGCCACCTGCCGTACAGCGGCTTCCCGTTCGAGTACCCGCCGCTTGCGCTCGTCCCGATGACGGTGCCGTATCTCGTCTGGCCCGGCGGGCCGCCACCGTTCGAGGTCTACCACTGGCTGTTCCTCGGCTGGGAGGCGGCCCTGCTCGTGGCACTGGTGGGGACGCTTGGGGCGATTGCGCAGCGCGTCTGGCCGGCCGACGGCTCCCGCACCGTCGCGATCCGGCTCGTCGTCCTGACGATCGTCGCCGCGCCATCGCTCGCCTGGCGCTTTGACCTCTTCCCCGCCCTGCTCAGCGCGCTCGCCGTGCTGGCGGCGCTCCAGGGACGCGCGGGGGTCGCCGGCGCCGCCGTCGCGCTCGGTGTTCTCGCGAAGCTGTACCCGGCCGTCCTCGTCCCCGCGATCGTCCTGCCGTGGATCCTGTCGCGCGACTGGCAGCGGGTCGCGAAGTTCGCCTTGGTTGGCGCCGCCATCTTCGTCTTCGTTGCCGGGCTGGTCTTCGGCCTGGTCGGCGATGCGATCTGGAGCCCGATCACCTACCAGAACGAGCGCGGCCTCCAGGCCGAGTCGATTGGCGCCGGCCTCCTCCTGCTTCGGGCGGTCGTGACCGAGACGCCGGCGCGGCTGACGTTCGACCATTCGGCCGTCCACGTCGCCGGCCCGTGGGCGGAGCGCATCCTCGCGATCCAGCTGCCGATCCTGATTGCGGCGCTCGGAGGCATCGCTCTCATCGCTTACCGGCGCTTCCGCGTCGACGTTGAGCGGCTCGGCAGCATCGATCCGGCGAGCCTGGTAACCGCCGTCGCGGCGACGATCGCCGCGCTGCTCGTCACGAACAAGGTCTTCTCGGTGCAGTACGTCGTGTGGCTGTTGCCGTTCGCCGCCCTGCTTCCGAGACGGCAGTTCTGGCTCTTCGCAGTGATCGCGGCGCTATCGGTCGGGATCCACCCGCTCAACTACGACAAGCTGATCGAGGAGCAGCCGCCGGTCATCTATCTGCTCAACGTCCGCAACGCCCTTGTCGTCGGATTACTCGGCTGGCTGGCGGTGTCGCTGTGGCGGGACACGAAAACGACCCCCGAAGCCGATTCGGAGATCGTTGAGGTCGACGAGGAAGTGGCGCGCCCGGCGGGACTCGAACCCACGACCTTCAGGTCCGCAACCTGACGCTCTCTCCACTGAGCTACGGGCGCGCAGAACGCTGGACGGACCAGGAGAACTGGCGGAGAGGGAGGGATTCGAACCCTCGAAGCAGGTTACCCCACTTAACGGTTTAGCAAACCGCCGCACTCGGCCTCTATGCGACCTCTCCGTCGCCGCAGCGGGCGCGATCCTACCATGGGCGGGATGTCCGAACCCCTCCCACCGACGACCCGCAAGCCGTCGACCGAGGCCGAAATCCAGGCAGCCTGGGTCGGCGGAGCCAGGCAGCACAACGCCCCGATCACGCTCGTCGACTACGACCCGATGTGGCCGGCGCTGTACGCCCGCGAGGAGGCTCGGATCCGGGGCATCCTCGGCGACCGCGTGCTCCGGATCGAGCACACCGGCTCGACGTCCGTGCCCGGTCTCGCCGCCAAGCCGGTCATCGACATCACGCTCGTCATCCCCGACACCGCGGACGAGTCCGCCTACGTGCCCGATCTCGAAGCCGCCGGCTACCGGCTGTGGATCCGCGAGCCGGACTGGTTCGAGCACCGGACGTTCAAGGGGCCGGACACGAACGTCAACCTGCACGTCTTCTCGCGCGACTGCGTCGAGGTCGAGCGGATGGTCGGCTTCCGCGACTGGCTCCGGACGCACGACGACGACCGCGAGCTGTATGAGCGGACGAAGCGCGAGCTGGCGTCGAAAACCTGGCAGTACGTTCAGAACTACGCCGACGCGAAGACCCAGGTCGTCGAAGCGATCATCGCCCGCGCCGGCGCACCGGCCTCGCCCTACGACGACGCTCGTTGACACGCCGAGCGCCGCTCGCTAGTGTCCCGCCCACGCATGAACGCCCCGTATTGGTTTACGCCCCCGGCATGATCAAGCCCGGCTGAACGCCGGGGCACGGGTCGTGCCGGGTGGGAGCAGAGGTCCAGCCTCTGCTCTTTTTGTTTCTCGGGAAGGATCGCCCAACCGATGTTCGTGGTCATGAGCCGCAGCGCCACCGAGGCCGAGGTCCTCGGTGTGAAGAGCCACATCCTGGCCGAGGGCATGACGCCCTTCGATCACCAGGGTGCGGAGCGCGTCGTGATCGCGGTCGTGGGTGAGGTTGGGCCGCGGAAGCCCGAGCTGATGCGGAAGCTCGCCGCCCTCGCCGGCGTGGAGTCGATCACGGCGATCTCGCGGCCGTTCAAGCTGACGTCTCGCGAGTTCAAGCCCGAGGACACGGTCATCCGCGTCGGCGACGCGGTCATCGGCGACGGCTCCCTCACCGTCATGGCCGGACCGTGCTCGGTGGAGTCGCGCGAGCAGCTGTTCGAGACCGCGGACGGCGTGGCCGCCGCCGGCGCCACCATCCTGCGCGGCGGCGCGTTCAAGCCGCGGACCTCGCCGTACAGCTTCCAGGGACTGGGCGTGGAGGCGCTGCGGTACCTCGCCGATGCCCGCGAGCGGACCGGGCTGCCGGTGATCACCGAGGTCATGGAACCGAACCAGGTCGACATCGTCGCCGAGTACGCCGACATCCTCCAGATCGGCACGCGAAACATGCAGAACTACTCGCTGCTCCAGGCGGTCGGCCGGGTCGCGCGACCGGTCATGCTCAAGCGCGGCTACGGGGCGACGATCGAGGAGTGGCTGATGGCCGCCGAGTACATCGTCAGCTCCGGCAATCCGAACGTCATCCTCTGCGAGCGCGGCATCCGGACGTTCGAGACGTACTCGCGGAACACGATGGACCTGACCGCCGTGCCGATTCTCCACCAGCTCACGCACCTGCCGGTGATCGTGGATCCATCGCACGCGACCGGGAAGCGCTCGCTCGTCAAGCCGCTGGCGATGGGCGGCGTCGCCGTCGGCGCCGACGGCGTCATGGTCGAGGTCCACCCGAATCCGGACTCGGCGCTCTCGGACGCCGAACAGCAGCTGACGATCCAGCAGTTCGCCGACATGATGCCGGCACTGCGGGCCGTCCACGATGGCGTCCGCGACCTGCGGGGCGACCTCGCCGCCGACAACCGGATCGGTTCGTAGCCGCCATGGCCGCCGCCCTCGAGCGCCCCGTGGCGGGCGCGGAGCCCACTGACGCCACGATCCGACGGGCCGCAGGCTTGCGCGGTGAGCTGGCGCTGCCTGGTGACAAGTCGATCAGCCATCGGGCGCTGATGCTCGCGCTGCTTGCGGACGGTGAGAGCCGGATCGATGGCTGCGGCGACGGGGCTGACGTCCGGTCGACGGCCGGCATCGTCCGGGCGCTGGGCGCCACCGTCGAACGCCTGGCCGAGGATCGGCGAACCGTCACGTATCGCGTTTCCTCGCCCGGCGCCGATGGGCTGCGCGAGCCCACTGCGACGCTCGATTGCGGCAACTCCGGGACCAGCCTCCGCCTGTTCGCCGGGATCCTCGCCGGGCTGCCGCTGAAGGCCGTCCTCGACGGCGACGCTTCATTGCGAGGCCGTCCGGTGGCCCGTATCATCGAACCGCTGCGCTCGATGGGTGCCGAGCTCAGCGCCCGCCAGGACGATTCCCTTCCGCCGGTGACCGTGATCGGTCGCACGCCGCTTCGGTCCGTGGCCTGGACGACCGCGGTGCCGTCGGCGCAGGTGAAGTCGGCTGTCCTGCTGGCGGGGCTTCGAGCGGAGGGGACGACCCGCGTCCACGAGTCCGTCGCGACGCGGGATCACACCGAGCGGATGCTCCGGGCGCGGGGCATCGACGTACGAACGGAGCTTCGAGACGGCGGCGGCGCGAGCGTCTCGATCGAGGGAGGAACGAGGGTGCAAGCGATCGACGAGCGGGTCCCCGGCGACCTCTCGTCGGCGATGTTCTGGCTCGTCGCCGGAGCGATCCACCCCGACGCGGACCTGACGATCCGCGACGCCGGTGTGAACCCGACGCGCCGCGCCGGCCTCGACCTGCTGCGGGCGATGGGCGGGCGCATCGACGAGGACCTCGTTCGAACCGACGGCGAGCCCGCAGCGGACCTGCGCGTCCGTTCGTCTGAGCTCCACGCAATCGATATCGGGCCGGCAGACGTGGCCGCGGCGATCGACGAGCTTCCGATCCTGTGCCTCGCTGCAACGCAGGCCAGCGGTCGGACCACGATCCGTGGCGCCGGCGAATTGCGCCACAAGGAGTCGGACCGGATTGCCGGCATCGTCGACGGACTGGCTGCGATGGGCGCCCGGATCGAGGTCGACGGCCACGACCTCACCATCGACGGCCCGACGAAGCTCCATGGCGCCGCCGTCGACAGCCGCGGCGACCACCGGCTCGCGATGACGTTCGCTGTCGCCGGCCTGATCGCGGACGGCGAGACGCACATCCACGACGCCGCGAGCGCGGCCGTCTCGTACCCCGGTTTCTTTGGAGATCTCGAAAGGATCCGATCATGACGAAGCGCGTCGTCCTCATCGGCCATCCCGTGGCACATTCGCTGTCCGGCGCCATGCAGCAGGCGGCGTTCGATGCCCTGAAGATCGACGCCCGGTACGAGCTGTGGGATCGCCCGCCGATCGAGCTCCCGGAGGCCATCGAGGAGCTTCGCGGCGGCGACTTCCTCGGCGCGAACATCACGATCCCGCACAAGGAGCGGGTCGTGCCGATGATCGACCGCTCGACCGAGGAGGCCACCGCCACCGGCGCCGTCAACACGATCACGCACGAGGGCCCGCGGCTCGTCGGCCACAACACGGACGTCGCCGGTTTCGAGGTCGCGCTCGACAAGCTTGTCGGGCGCCAGAAGATGCCGCGGACGGCGGTCGTCCTCGGTGCAGGGGGCGGCTCCCGCGCGGTCGTCTACGGCCTCATTCGGGCGGCCTTCCAGCGGGTCATCGTCTTCAACCGCCACCTTCATCGCTCCGAGGGGCTCGTGCGCCACTTCGCGCGAAGCGCGGCGCACATGGAGCTGCGGGCGATGCCGTGGCACGAGTCGATCATCGAATCGGAGATCGCGAAGACGAAGCTCCTCATCAATGCCACGTCGATCGGGCTGACGAGCGACGCGTCGCCGGTCCCGGCGGAGGCGCTCCTGCCGGAGCTTCTCGTCCTCGATCTCATCTACAAGCAGACCCGCCTGCTGCGCGACGCCGAGGCGGCCGGCTGCACGGCCAGGGACGGCGAGCTGATGCTGCTCCACCAGGGCGCCGCGTCCTTCTCGTTGTGGACCGGCCAGCCGGCACCGCTCGAGGTCATGGCGGACGCCCTTGCGGCGGCCCGGGCGGGCGGTGTCGTCTCGGCCGAGGGTGAGCCGTCCGGCGACCGCACAACTGTCGTCGCCGGCGCGTAGCCGGACGCGGCGGACGGCGAGCGGGAGCGGGCGGCGAGCGTGGGCGGCTTCCGGTTCCTGACCGCGGGCGAGTCGCACGGGAAGACGCTTGGCGTCACGATCGAGGGCGTGCCTGCTGGGCTGCCGCTGACGGCTGAGGCCCTGCGCGTCGACCTTGGCCGACGGCAGGGTGGCTACGGCCGCGGCGCCCGGCAGCAGATCGAGCACGACGAGGCGGAGATTCTGTCGGGGGTTCGCCACGGCCGGACCCTCGGGTCGCCGATCCTGCTGCTCGTCGCGAATCGCGACTGGGCGAACTGGACACGGGTCATGCAGGTCGAGCCGCTGTCCGAGGCCGAAGCCGCAGAGCTGGCGGCGCTCGCGGAAAGCGGCGACAAGAAGGCGACGCCGGTGACGCGCGTCCGGCCGGGTCACGCGGACCTCGCGGGCGCCCTGAAGTACGACTTCAACGACGTCCGCAACGTCCTCGAGCGAGCGTCGGCGCGCGAGACCGCGGCGCGCGTGGCCGCCGGCGGCGTCGCGCGGGCGTTCCTGCGCGAGCTCGGGATCGACGTCTGGTCGTACACCGCGGAGGTCGGCGGCGTCGCTCTCGACCGTTCGAACATGACGCGGACTCGCGAGGAGATGGAGGCGTCGCCCCTGCGCTGCCCGGACCCGGACGCCGAAGCGCGGATGGTCGCCAGGATCGACGCCGCCCGTGAGGCCGGCGACACCGTCGGCGGCGTGTTCGAGGTCGTGGCGACCGGTCTCCCGATCGGGCTCGGTTCGTACGTCCACTGGGATCGCCGCCTCGACGGGGCCCTCGCCCAGGCGATCGTCAGCATCAACATCGTCAAAGGCGTCGAGTTCGGGCTCGGGTTCGAGCAGACGCGGCGGTTCGGCTCGGAGGTCCATGACGTCATCGAGGGCCGCTCGTCCGAAGGGGTTTGGGCCCACCGTTCGAACAATGCCGGTGGCCTGACGGGCGGCATCACGAACGGCGAGCCTCTCGTTGTCCGCGGCGCCGTGAAGCCGATCTCGACGCTGGCGCGGCCGCTGCCGTCGGCCGATCTCGTGACCGGGGACGCGGTCGAGAAGGCGCACTACGAGCGCAGTGACATCAGCGTCGTGCCCGCGGCCGGCGTCGTGGGCGAGGCGATGGTCATGCTCACGCTGGCGCGATTCATCACCGAGACGTTCGGGGGCGACACGCTTGGCGATGTGAAGGCGGCGCTCGATCGCCATCGGGCGCGGTTGGCGTCGCCCATGGCGGCTCCGGTCGCCGGCGGGGCGGGCGGTGCCGAGGCCAGCGGCGCCGGGGCCAGCGCCGACGCCCACGGCTTGAGCGGCACCGACGAAGCCGGCTCGGGCGGCGACGACTAGGCCGGGCGGAGCGATGGACGTCGTTCTCGTCGGCCTTCCGGGCAGCGGCAAGACCGCCGTCGGCAAGCGCCTGGCGACGCGCCACGGCGCAACGTTCGTGGACCTCGACGAGCGGATCGAGCACGAGGCTGGGGCTCGGATCCCGCAGATCTTCGAGGCCGAGGGCGAGGCCGGATTCCGGGCACGCGAGCGGACGGCGATTGCCGACCTCGGGCCGGGCGACAGCGGCCCGGTCGTGCGCCGGATCATCGCCCCCGGCGGCGGAGCGATCGTCGATCCGCGCAACCGCTGGCAGCTCTATCGCGGCCGCACGGTGATCTGGCTCGACGGCCGGCCGGAGGTTCTCGCCCAGCGCCTTCGCCGCTCCCCGAACGTGCGGCCGCTCGTCCAGGGCCGGGACCCGATCGGCACGCTTCGTGAGCTGTCCGAGGCGCGCGGCCGCTTCTATGCCGCGGGGCGGCGCGTCCGAGGAGTCGCGGAGCTGCAGTCAGTCGTCGACGCCGTGGATGCCGAGGTCGCAGCGGCGGCGCGCGAGGGTGACGCGGCGCACGGAACGACTCTGCTCGCCGCGGAGACCCGGATCGGGCGGATCGTCATCGGCGACGGGATCGCCGCGACATCGCTGATGGCCGCGCTTCAGGCGCTCGAGGCGCGGCGCGCCCTGATCGTGACCGAGCCGGGTGCCTGGGCAGCCGTCGGCGCCGACATCGAGGCGGCTCTGGCCGCGGCCGGGCTGCCGATCGAGCGCGGCGACTTTCCGCCGGGCGAGGCGGCGAAGTCGATGCGTGTCATCGAGGCCGCGGCGCGCGAGCTCGCGCGGATGCACGTCGAACGCGGCGAGCCCATCGTGGCCATCGGCGGCGGTGCGCTCGGCGATGCCGCCGGATTCCTCGCCGCGACGTACCTCCGCGGGCTGCCGCTGATCCACGTCCCGACGACGCTCGTCGCCCAGGTCGACAGCTCGATCGGCGGCAAGACGGCGGTCGACCTGCCCGAGGGCAAGAACCTCGTCGGCGCGTTCCACCAGCCCGTCGCCGTGATCATCGACGTTCGGTTGCTGCGGGACCTACCGGAGCGTGAGCTTCGAGCGGCCCTCGGCGAGGTCGTGAAGATGGCCGCGCTCGGCGATGAGCGGCTGTTCGAGCTCCTCGAGGCCGATGGCGCCGCGATCGCTCGCGGCGACGCGCAGGCCTTCGAACGCGGGGCGGTTGCGGAGGCCGTCGAACGAGCGGCCTGGGCGAAAGTCGAGACCGTTCTCGCGGACGAACGCGAGGCCGATCGGCGGATCTCGCTGAACCTCGGACACTCGATCGGTCATGCGGTCGAGGCTGCGGCTGAGTACCGCGATCTGCGCCACGGCGAGGCCGTCGCGGTCGGCCTCCGCGGCGCCTGCCGGATCGGTGTGGCGATGACCGAAACACCACCCGAGCGGGCGGCGCGGATCGAGCGCCTGCTCGACGCGCTCGGGCTCGCCCGCGATCCCCTGCCCCTTTCGGCGGACGCGGTCCTCCAAGCACTCAGCGCCGACAAGAAGCACGCCGCGGGACGGATGCGCTGGGTCCTTCCGACGGCCGACGGCTGGACGGTTCGCGACAACGTTCCGGACGAGCTCGTCGCGTCCACGGTGGCCGGCCTGCTCCTGCCCGCTGCCGCCGCCACGGGAGCTCGCGCATGACCCGCGTACTCGTGCTCCAGGGCCCGAACCTCAACCTGCTTGGTTCGCGCGAGCCCGAGATCTACGGCCGCGACACCCTCGACGACATCCACGCTGAGATCGCCGCGAAGGCGAGCGAGCTCGGGCTGGAGGTTGACTTCTTCCAGTCGAACCACGAGGGAGCCCTGATCGATCGCCTCCACGAGCGCGACTTCGACGCCGTTGTCGTCAACGCGGGCGGCTTGACCCATACCTCTGTCGCCCTGCGAGATGCGCTGCTCGGTGTCGAGCGGCCGTTCTGGGAGGTCCATCTCTCGGACCCCGCGAAGCGCGAGGCCTTTCGCCAGGTCAACTTCATCAGCGACGTCGCCGCCGACTCGATCGTGGGTCGCGGCAAGCTCGGCTACCTGCTCGCGCTCGAAGCGATCGCTGCCCGGTTCGAGGGCGCAGCCGATGACTGACAAGGTCGGCGGCGAGACCGTGGAGATGCGGCGGCTGCGGCGCCGGATCGACGTCCTCGACCGAAAGATCGTCGGGCTGCTCAACGAGCGCGCCGAGCTCGCGCGCTCGGTCGGGCGCGCGAAGCTCGCAGCCGGCCGGCGCGCGGTTCGAGATCTGGAACGGGAGCGGGACATCCTCCTGCGCGTGGCGATGGCGAATGTCGGACCAATGCCGCAGGCCGAGCTGCTCGCGCTCTACCGGCGGCTGTTCGCGGCGACGCGTGCGCTCGAAACAGCGGATCGCAAGCGACCGAGGGCGACCGACGGCTGACCTGGCCTTTGCCGCCGCCCTGACCGCGGCGATGTCAGACCTGCCGGGCGGGCTTCGAACGCGCTTCGCGCCGGCAACGACTGGCTACCTGCACCTCGGCCACGTCGCGAATGCGCTCGTCGTCTGGGGCGTCGCCCGGGCGACGGGTGGCGCCGTCGTCCTCAGGGTCGAGGACCACGATCGGCAGCGCTGTCGACCAGAGTTCGAAGCGGCGCTACTCGCCGATCTCGAAGCGCTTGGCTTCGATCCGGACGAGCCTTCGATCGACGACCTCCGATCCGGCGCGCCGTCGGACTACCGCCAGAGCGACAACGGCGAGGTCTTTGCCGCTGCGGCTTCAACGCTCCACGCCCGTGGCCTCGTCTACGGCTGCGACTGCTCGAGAGCAACGTTCGCGACGTGGAGCTCCGAGCACGGGCGGGTCTGGCGCGGCGGTGGCTGCCCGGGCGGCTGCGCCTCACGACATCTCGGCCTCCAGCCAGATCTCGTGTGGCGCGTCGCACTCGGCGAGGGCGACGAGGCCTGGGACGACGTCGTGCTCGGACCTCGTCCTGGCCCGGTCGCCGGTGCAGGCGACATGCCAATCCGGGACCGTCACGGCAACTGGACGTACAGCTTCTGCGTCGTCGTCGACGACCTCCGTCACCGGATCGACCTCGTCATTCGGGGTCAGGACCTGCTCGATGCCACCCCGGCGCAGATCCGCCTCGGCCGGCTGCTCGGCCGCGCCGCGCCACCTCGCTTCATCCATCATCCGTTGATCCGTCGACCAGATGGGCGAAAGCTCTCGAAAGCCGACGGCGCGACCTCGGTGCGTCAGCTGCTCGACAGTGGTTTGAGCGCCGCGGGCATTCGGGCTCGGGCGGCAGCCGCCATCGGCCTCGACGTTACCGGCTCGTGGCTGCCCGCAGCTCTGCCACCAGGCGACCCATTCGTGTGACTTCTCGCCCGTCGGGACCGAGCGCGTCGACGAGCGCCGAGGCGACGATGACGCCGTCCGCACCGGCCTTTGCGAGGGCCCGGACGTGAGCGGGCTTCGAGACACCGAAGCCGACGGCGACCGGGACGGGCGAGACGGCGCGGACGTCCTTGACGAGGCGGCGAACCGACGTCGGCAGCGTGGTCCGCGCGCCGGTGACGCCGACGAGGCTGACGCAGTACAGGAAGCCGCCGCTTCGATTCGCGATCGCCGCGCGGCGGGCCGGCGAGGTCGTCGGGGCGACGAGGTAGACGACCGCGAGACCGATCTCGCGGGCGACGGCTTCGAACGGTCCGCCTTCGTCCGGCGTCAGGTCGGCGAGGATCACGCCCGAGGCGCCGGCAGCGACGAGCCGCTTCGCCCGGTCGCGGCCGTCGCCGCCGCCGATCACCTGGTTCGCGTAGGCCATCGGCACGAGCGGGACGTCCTTCCGGGCGCGTGAGATGCGGCGGATGAGGTCGATCGAGGTGTCGAGCGTCGCGCCGGCGCGGAGCGCGACCTGCGAGGCGTGCTGGAGCGTGGCGCCGTCGGCGAGTGGGTCCGAGTACGGCAGGCCGATCTCGAGCAGGTCGGCGCCAGCGTCGATCGCCGCGACGGCGATCTCGAACGATGTTTCGGCGTCGGGATAGCCGGCGACGACGTAGGGAACGAGTGCGGTACGCCCATCATCGGCTGCCGCCCTGAACGCCGCTTCGATCCTCCGCGCGCCCGGGGTGTCGCGGCTCCCGACCACAGGCGGTGTCTCGATCGCGAGTGCGGTCACGCGCCCGGCCACGGTTCGACGTCGGCGAAGCGTTCGAGCGCAGCGAGGTCCTTGTCACCGCGGCCGGAGAAGCCGAGCAGGACGAGCGCCGGGTCGGGCAGCGGCGCCCGACCGCCTTCGGCGCCCGCGAGGAGCTTTGGGAGGGCCGCGACCGCATGCGCCGTTTCGAGCGCCGGGAGGATGCCCTCGGTCCGCGTGACCGTCTTCATCGCCGAGACCGCCTCGCGGTCGGTCGCCGTGAGAACCTCGAGGCGGCCGCCCTCGGCGAGCGCGGCGAGCTGCGGCCCGACGCCCGGGTAGTCGAGCCCGGCCGACGCTGAGTGGGCCTCGGCCACCTGGCCGTCGCGGTCCTGGAGCATCAGGGAGCGCGAGCCGTGGAGGATGCCCGGCGAACCTCCGGCAATCGCGGCGGCGTGGCGCCCCGTGTCGATTCCGTCGCCGGCGGCCTCGGCCACGGCGAGGCGCACGGCGGGCTCGCCGATGAACCGGGCGAGGAGGCCGATCGCGTTCGAGCCACCGCCGACGCAGGCGATCGCGAGGTCCGGCAGCAGGCCTTCGACCTCGTGGAGCTGGGCCGCCGCCTCGTCGCCGATGCGCCGCTGGAGGTCGCGGACGATCGTCGGATACGGGTGCGGGCCCATCGCCGAGCCGAGGACGTAGTGCGTCGTCTCGACGTTCGTGACCCAGTCGCGCATCGCCTCGTTGACGGCGTCCTTGAGCGTGGCCGTGCCGGACGTGACCGGGCGGACCTCGGCGCCGAGAGCATGCATTCGAAGCACGTTCGGGGCCTGCCGGCGGATGTCCTCTTCGCCCATGAAGACGACGCACGGCAACCCGAGGAGCGCGCAGGCCGTGGCCGTCGCAACGCCATGCTGGCCGGCGCCGGTCTCGGCGATGACGCGCGTCTTCCCGAGGCGCCGCGTCAGCAGCGCCTGGCCGAGGGCGTTGTTGATCTTGTGGGCGCCGGTATGCGCGAGGTCCTCGCGCTTGAGATAGAGCCGGATCGCCGGAGCGTGGAGCGCTCGGCGGCCGATCCCGGCTGCGAGCCGGCGGGCCTCGGTCGTGACGGCGTCCGCGAGCGCGTCGGCGCGATAGAGCGGCGTCGGCCGGCCCGCGAAGCGCTCGAGGAGCTCACGCAGCTCGGCCCAGAAGCGCGGGTCGTGGCGGATCTCGTCATACGCCGCCTCGAGCTGCTCCAATGCGCCCATGAGCGTCTCGGGCACGTAGCGGCCACCGAAGTCGCGCTCGAGGCCCCAGCGGCCGTGCGCGTCGGCTTCGACGAGCCCGGCGGGCACCGGGCTCGGACGGGCGGCGAGGTTTGGGCGGTCGACGCGCGCGGCGCGAGCGCGCTTGACGAACAGCGCGACCTTCAGCGGGTCCTTCGTTGGCCGGCTGCCCGGTTCGCGAGGCCGCTCGACGCCGGACGCGACGTCGACGCCGACAATCGGGGCGCCACGGACGGCGTCGCCAACCGTCGCCGGGTTCAGGCCACCCGCGAGCGTGATCGGAATCTCGCGAGCGACCTGCGCCACGATCTCGTCATCGGCGCGGACGCCGGTGCCGCCGGGGTGCGGGCCGCCTGACGTGTCGAGCATGATTCGGGCAGCGCCGGCGTCGATGTAGCGGCGAGCGGCCGAGATGAGCTCCGCGCCGGCGGCTTCCGGGTGGTTCGTCGTCGGTGGCGCGTGAAGCACCTTCCAGACGGGTCGCTCGAGAGCGCCGAGCAAGGACGCGGGTTCGGTGCCGCTCAGCTGGATCGCGTCCGCCTCGAGCGCGGCGCCGATGGCGTTGAGCTCCGCGGCCGTTCGATTGGCCGTGATGGCGACGACGAGCGGTCGCCCTTCAGCTGGCGCGACGGCGCGCAAGTGGGACGCGAGCGCGACGGCGTCGGCGAGCTCGAGCTCGCGCGGCGTCCCGGCGACGAGGTTGAGGCCGATCGCGTCAGCGCCCGCGCGAACGGCCGCCTCGATCCCGGACGTGTCGGTGACGCCACAGATCTTGACGAACGGCTGGCGGTCGAGGTTCGCGGGGTCCTTCGGGGGCTCACCGGCGGCCGCGAACGATCGAGCCGCTGCCTCGGGATCGGCGGACCGGACCAGGGCTTCGCCGATGAGCGCCGCATCGAAGCCGATGGCGCGCCAGCTTCGTACCGTCGACGCATCGCGAACGCCGGATTCGGCGATGGCGATGCGGTCCTCCGGAACCCGGTCGCGCAGGCGGCTCGCGAGCTCCGTATCCACCTCGAGCGTGCGCAGGTTGCGATTGTTGAGCCCGATGAGCCGCGCGTCCGTTGCCAGCGCGGCGTCCAGCTCACGCTCGTCGTGGGCCTCGACGAGCGGCTCGAGACCGAGCTCGAAGGCGCGATCGACGAGTCGCGCCAGCGTCGCGCGGTCGTGAAGCACGGCAAGGAGGAGCACGAGGTCGGCACCGGCCGCTCGGACGAGCACGAGCTGGCGCGGGTCGACGACGAACTCCTTGGCCAGCACTGGCACCGAGACCGCGGCGCGAATCGCGCTCAGGTCGGCAAGCGAGCCCCCGAACCAGTGCGGCTCACAGAGCACGGAGATCGCGACCGCCCCGCCACGTTCGTAGGCGCGCGCCCGGGCGACGAGGTCGTCCCCCTCCGCGGCGATCGCGCCGGCCGACGGCGAGGCGCGCTTGATCTCGGCGATCAGGTGGAGGCCCGGCGCGGCAAGCCGCTCGGCAATCGGACGCGGCGGTGGGGCGGCCGCGACCCTCTGATCAAGGTCGCCGCGACGGACTCCGGCGAGCTCGGTCGCGACGTCGTCGCGGCGCCGGGCCGCGATCTCGTCGACGATCCCGCGGTTCGTTCCGGGCTTGCGGGACGCGGCCTTCGGGCGGGTGGCGACGGTCATGCCGAGGCCTCGGCCTCGGCCGCAGCCGCCTTCCACGCCCGCAGGCGTTCGAGCGTCGCGGCAGCGGCGCCGCTGTCGATCGTCGTGGCCGCGAGGACGATCCCAGATTCGAGGTCCGGCGCCCGCCCGGCGACCATGAACGCGGCGCCGGCGTTGAGCAGCACGACATCGCGTCGCGGCCCACGCTCCCCGTTGAGCAGCGCTTCGATCGCGCGGGCGTTCTCGTCCGGTGAGCCGCCGCCGAGCGCTTCGGTTGCGACGTGCTTGAACCCGAACGCCGCGGCGTCGACGGTCCGTGTTTCGATGCCGTCCGGGCTGACGTCATGGAGGATGCCGCTGCCGTCAAGCGGCAGCTCGTCGACGCCGGCGCCATGGACGACGAACGTCCGCTCCGTGCCCAGCCGCTGCGCGACGGCGGCGACCTTCGGAGCGG
>DASRJS010000038.1:0-27438 GCA_035649355.1 Candidatus Polarisedimenticolia bacterium | reverse complement strand
AGGATCAGAGGTTCGACCAGGCGAGGACGAGGGCGACCGCCAGGCCGGCGGCGATCCCGAGGGCAGCTGCTCCCCAGGCGACGAGGTCGATCGAGCCGAGCGCCATCGCTTCGGCGCCGTGCGCGTGGTCGTCGTGACCGTGCGACTCGCCGTGATCGTCCATCGAGCCATGCGGGCCGGCCATGGCGTCGCTTTCGTGCGGCATCGCGGGCTTCTGATCGGGCATGGCCGCATCCTACACTCGGCCGATGAGCCGGGATGCCCGCCTGCTGTTCGCCGCGCGGGCGATCCGAATGTTCGGCTACGGGGCGGTCGCGGTCATCCTCGTCCTGTACCTCGCCGCGCTCGACTTCAACGGCTTCCAGATCGGGCTTCTGCTGAGCCTGACGCTCGCCGGCGACACGCTGATCAGCCTCTGGCTGACGACGCGGGCCGACCGCGTCGGCCGGCGCAAGGTTCTCGTCATCGGCGCGCTGCTCATGGCCGGCGCCGGAGCCGTGTTCGGAGTCGCCGGTGCGTTCTCGGTCCTCGTTCTCGCCGCGACGGTTGGCGTCATCTCGCCGTCGGGGAACGAAGTCGGGCCGTTCCTTGCGGTCGAGCAGGCCTCGCTTAGCCAGACCCTGCCGGGTTCGAAGCGCACGTCGGTCTTCGCCTGGTACAACCTCGTCGGCTCGGTCGCGACTGCCGTCGGCGCCCTCGTCGCGGGTCTTGTCGTTGGGACCTTGCGCGACCGCGGCTTCGCCGACGTCAACGCCTATCGAGTCATCGTGGCTGGCTATGCGGGGCTCGGGCTCGCGATGGCCGCGCTGTTCGAGCTCGTCTCGCCACTGGTTGAGGCACGTCCCGAGGACGCCGGAGATCCGTCGATTCGGCGACGACTGGGCCTGCATCGCTCGCGGAGCATCGTCACGCGGCTGGCAGCGCTGTTCAGCGTCGACGCGCTCGCCGGCGGCCTCGTCATGCAGAGCCTGCTCGCGTACTGGTTCCACGTCCGGTTCGGCGTTCCTGAGGCGACGCTCGGCGCGATCTTCTTCGGGGCGAACCTTCTCGCCGCGGCTTCGGCCCTCGCGGCCGCGCGAATCGCCAGTCGCATCGGGCTCATCAACACGATGGTCTTCACGCACCTGCCATCGAACGTGCTGCTCATCGCCGTGCCGCTCATGCCATCGTTGGAACTGGCAGTCATCGTGCTCCTCGCCCGCTTCTCGATCAGCCAGATGGACGTCCCGACGCGTCAGAGCTACACCATGGCCGTCGTGGATCCCGACGAGCGTTCGGCCGCGGCCGGTGTCACCGGCATCGCCCGTTCCATCGGCGCGGCCATCGGTTCGGCGATCGCGGGGCCGCTCGTGGCCGTCCCGGCTCTGGCGGCGCTGCCGTTCTTCGTCGGCGGCGGGCTCAAGATCGTCTACGACCTGGCGTTGTGGCGGGCGTTTCGGGCTCGGCCCGCGCCCGAGGATCCGCGCGGGTGAGCCTTGAGGCACTCCGGCGCGCGAGTGACGAGAATGTCGTTGCCGCCTTCGAGCTCGTCGCACCCTATGCCGGCCTGGGCGGCGAGCGCCGGTCGTTCGGCGCGGCCGGCGCCATCTTCAGCGGCATCGACCATCCGTTCTACAACGCCGCGTTTGCGCTGGATCCGAGGGTGACGATCGAGGACATCGACGCAGCAATCGCGTGGATCCGCGAGCGGGGTCAGGAGCCGTGTATCCAGGTGCGCGTGGACCTACGCAACCGCTTCGACGCCCATCTCGCCGCCCGCGGCTTCACAGCTGACCCGCGGGTCACGCCGGCGATGGCGCTCCAGCCGATTCCCTCAGTCGTGCCGGACCCGCCCTCCGACGTGGCGATCGAAGTCTTCGGAGGCGGAAGAACCCGGACGCGATCGGACCGGCGGCGCCTGGACGACTGGCTCGCGGTGTTCGGGAACAGCGCATTGTTCAGGCGGCTGATTCCACTCGAGGCCCTGTCGAACCCCAACCTGCTGTTTGCCGTCGGCCACGACGCGGAGGGCCCGGTCTGCTGCGCGATCGCTGCCCGCTCAGCCAGCGCGCTCGGGATCTATGCGGTTGGGACGCAGGAGCGGGCGCGGCGGCGCGGGTACGGGACGGCGATCACGTGGGCCGCGATCGCGGCCGGGCGCGACGCCTGGGGCATGACGACGGCGGTGCTTCAGAGCAGCGAGATGGGTCTTGGCGTCTACGAGCGGATGGGCTTCGAGACCGTCACGGGCTACGTGGAGTTCAACACCCCGAAACGAGAGGCTCCGTCCGCGGGCTGACGCTCAGGCAGTTCGGCTGGGCCGTCCCGGCATCCCGAGCCGCCACCAGATGAAGAGCGCGACCAGCGCGATCACGCCAATTGCGATCGCGAGGTCGAACGGCTGGAGGGCGTGGCGGATATCGGTCCAGCGCGAGCCCAGCTGCTCCCCCGCGAATACGAGGAGGAACGACCACGGGAGCGCCCCGGCGGTCGAGTAGACGATGAACTTCCCGAGCGGCATCCGGGCGACGCCCGCGGGGAACGAGATGAACGTCCGGACGATCGGCAGGAGGCGGCTGAAGAAGGCGGTGGCGGGCCCGTACTTCTGGAAGAAGTGGTCCGCGAGCTCGATCTCGTGCGGCCGGATGAGGAGGTACTTGCCCCAGCGCAGGAGGAACGGCCGGCCGCCCCAGGCACCGATCGCGTAGCCGACGAGGGAACCGATCGTGTTGCCGATCGTCGCGACGATGACCACGATCCAGAACGACCAGGCGCCGCCCGTGAGCGGCTCAACCTGCGACGGGTCGGAGACGAGGAAGCCGGCGTAGGGAAGGATCAGCTCGGAGGGCAGCGGCACCATCGCCGACTCGATCGCCATCGCCACCATCACCCCGACGTAGCCGACGGCGCCGTACAGGCCGTTCAGGAACGGGATGACGATCTGGTCGATGAACGCCAGCAACCGGCGACCTCCGAACGGCGGGCCTAGGGTCGACCTCGGCATCGGCCGCGTGATCGGCCGGGGAACGCGGGCCAGTCTACCGACTATCCTCGGCCGGTGACCGAGCCCGCGATCGAGCCCCATTTCGCGCCCGATCGAGCTCCGGCACGTGGCCGGGGCGATGTCGTCGTCCTGACCGGAGCGGATCTCACGATCGCTGACGTCGAGGCGGTCGCCCGCGGCGGCGCCTCGGCGCGGCTCGACGTCCATGCCCGCGCGCGCATGCAGGAGTCACGTGACGTCGTCGAGCGGCTCGTCGCCTCCGGCGCCGTGGTCTACGGCGTCACGACGGGCTTCGGCGACCTCGCGTCGGTCTCGATCCCGGCCGCGGACGCCGAGCACCTCCAGGAGAACCTCCTCGTCAGTCACGCCGCCGGCGTTGGCGCCGCGCTGCCGCGAGACGTGGTCAGGGCGATGCTGCTCCTCCGCGCGAACACGATGGCCCTCGGCCACTCGGGCGCGCGGCCGCTGATCGTGGACCGCCTTTGTCAGTTCCTCGAGAAGGGCATCCACCCGGTTGTGCCGGAGCAGGGCTCGGTCGGGGCGTCCGGCGACCTCGCGCCGCTGGCCCACCTTGCGCTGCCGCTCATCGGACGCGGCCAGGTCGAGCTCAACGGCCACGTCGGGCCGGCGCTCGTCGCGCTCAAGGAGACGGGGCTGGAGCCGCTGACGCTCAGCTCGAAGGAGGGCCTGGCGCTCCTCAACGGGACGCAGCTGATGAGCGCGCTCGGGGCGTTGCTGCTGGCCGATGCAGACCGTCTCGCCCGAACCGCGAGCGTTGTGGGCGCGATGTCGGTGGAAGCGCTGCTCGGGACCGATGTCGCGTTCGCGGCCGCCTACCAGCTGGCCCGCCCGCACCCGGGCCAGATCACGGTGGCGGCAGAGCTGCGGCACCTGCTTCGGGACTCCGAGCTGCAGACCGCTCATCACGAGACGAGCCACAAGATCCAGGATCCGTACTCGCTGCGCTGCATCCCGCAGGTCCACGGCGCGGTCCGCGACGCCCTCGACCACCTGAGGCGCGTGCTCGACATCGAGCTCAACTCGGCCACCGACAATCCGCTCGTCTTCCCGGAGGGCGGCGTTGCCTCCGAGGACACCGTCGCCACGGGCGGCGGGACGGTCATCTCGGGCGGCAACTTCCACGGCGAGCCGATCGCCCTCGCCCTCGACTTCGCGAAGCTCGCGATCGCCGAGCTCGGCTCGATCAGCGAGCGCCGGACGGCGCTCCTCCTCGACGCCCGGCTGAACGGCGGGCTGCCGGCGTTCCTCGCCGCTTCGGGTGGCCTCGACTCGGGCCTGATGCTGCTCCAGTACACGGCCGCCGGCCTCGTTTCCGAAAACAAGGTCCTCGCCCACCCGGCGACCGTCGATTCGATCCCGACGAGCGCCAACCAGGAGGATCACGTCTCGATGGGCCCGATCGCCGGGCGCCACGCCCGGCAGGTGCTTGAGAACGTCGCTCACGTCCTTTCGATCGAGCTGATCTGCGCCGCGCAGGCGCTCGAGAAGCGCGTCGAGCTGATGGACGGCGCGGCCCCCGGTGCCGGCGTAGGCGAGGCGTACGCGCGCACGCGCGAGCGCGTGCTGCCGCTCGACCACGACCGCGAGCCCGGTCGCGACCTGACTGCCGCATTTGCCCTCGTCCGCGACGGCGCCCTGGCCGACCTCGCGGCCCAGGGGAGCGGCGGCTGACGGTGACGGAGTTGCGGGTCATCGACGTCGTCGATGGCGACGGGTTCGCCCGGCTCCCGTTGTGCGCGGATCCCGGTTTCGACCACCGGAGCTGCGACTACTGGGAGGACGCCGACCGCGGCTCGAAGGCGGCGCGACTCGCGTGGTTCGACCCGTCCGCCGCGGAACCTGCGGCGCGTCCCAAGGCCGCGAACCCCTTCAGCAGCGACGCCGAGCCGGCGTTCAACCCGTTCGCCTCGGCCGGATCGAAGGCGCCAGCCTTCAACCCATTCGCACTCGACGACGCAGGCGACGAAGACAACCCGTTCGCGCCGAAACGCGAGGCGCGACCCGGTGTCGCCGCCGGCGCGCCACGGAAGCTCCAGCTCCTCGGCCGCGGGCTCGCGGTCTTCGGCTCGTATGCGAAGGTCCTGCTGCGAGACGACGAGCCGGCGGTATACGCGCAGTTCGGCCCGCTCTCGGCGTACCCGAGGGCGCTGCGGGTTCGCGAGCTCTACCCGCGGCTGCCCGCATCTCCGCTGCCGGCGGTCATCACGTGCATCGCAACGACACGCGAAGCCCGCGGCGCAGGTCTTGCGAAGACGCTCGTCGCGGCGATCTGCGACGACCTCTCCGGCCGTGGCTTCTCGGCGGTCGAGGCGTATCCAGAGCCCAACGCCCGGCCGGACGCAACGAGCGCTGCCACGCCGGCGTTCTGGGTCGGCTGCGGATTCGAGGTCGCCGTCGACGATGAGCGCTTTCCGGTCGTCAGGCGCGAGCTGTGAGAGGGCTTCGACCGTTCGCGCTGGCACTCCTTCTCGCCGCGTGCACGCCGAGCGCATCGCCGTCATCGACCCAGCTGCCGACACCCTCGCCGTCCTCGTCGCCCGCCGGCTCGCCGACGGCGCCGCCCTCGAATGCCCAGGGCGTCGTCATCGATTCATCCCTGCTCGGTGTCCTCCCGGCCGAGGTCGACGGACTGGCGCTGGCTGAATCGCCCGAAGCCGAGGCGCAGGGGCTCTCGGATCCCGAGCTCGGCGAGGTGGCGGACGCGATTGCGGCAGCGTTCGCCCTCGATCCGGCAACGAATGACTACGTCTATGCGGCCGTGATCCACCTCAAACCGCGCGTCATGGGCGACGAGCGCTTCCGCGACTGGCGTGACTCGTTCGACGAGGGAGCGTGCTCGCAGGCCGGCGGCGTCGCCGGTCACGCCGAGACCGAGATCGACGGTCGAACCGTGTACATCGGAACGTGCGCGGGCGGCGTTCGGACCTATCACGTCTGGCTGGCGGAACAAAACCTCATCGTTTCGGCGTCTGCGGTCGGAGAGGAGCGGCGCCTCGGCGAGAAGCTCGTCGAGAACCTCCGCCCGTAGCTCGGGAGGTCCGGCGATGGTTCGCTTCCGCACGCTCCTCGCTGTCTTCGCCCTCGTCGGGCTCGGCGGTCTGGCCGGGCTCGTCGACCCGAATTCGACCTACGCCTGCTCGTGCGTCCAGCCGCGACCCATCGCGGAGTACCGCGGAAATCCGGAGTACGCGGTCCTCGTCGGGCGTGTCGCATCGATCGATGCGAACCAACGCGGCAGCTTTGCCGTCGAGCAGTGGTTCCAGGGCGGCAGCGATCCGATCGTTCCCGTCCAGGGTGGCCAGGGAGCGGACTGCGGAATGCCGCTCGCGACGGGCCAGCACCTCGTGCTCATCGCATTCGTGGAGAGCGGCATCGTCCACGCCGGCGTCTGCTCGCCCTCCGGCGACCTCAACACGCCCGAGGGCCAGGCGCTCGCTCGCGAGGTGGTCACGGCGTTCGGTCCGGGGGTTGCCGTCGGAGCCGATGACCCGTCCGACGCGAGCGGCCTGCCGGTCGGCATCCTGGTCGGCCTCGGCGCGCTTGCGGCGCTCGTGATCGGAGTCATGCTCGTCGCTCGACGCGAGCGGGCGTAGTGAAGCGCCGGTGGGGGCTGAGCCCGCCACCGGCGCCCGGATCCGATCGGGTTACCGCGACTACCTGAAGTCGAAGGACTCGACGATCGGCATGGCTTCGCCGATGAAGCCATCGAACGTCGTCGGGTCCTGCGGATCGATGAAGATTGCCACGGTCGTCCCGGCGGGTAGATCGAGCAAGATGATCCGCATCCGGTCGTCCTGCGCGATCGCCCAGTGGTACCCGCCGACCCCGCCGACGAACAGCGGTGCCGCGATGAACGGATTGACGCTGTCGCAGGTCTCGCTCCAATCGGGCGTGACCTCGACGTCGAGGACCGTGGCCGTCATACCGTCAATCGTGATGTCGGCCTGCTGAGTCTTGACGAGACCGGGATGGGCGAGGAGCCACGCGGTGAGCGCGCTTCGGTCCGACCCGACGCCCGTCTCGGGCACGCCGTCCGGGCAGCCGGCGTGCAACGCTGCCGCCATTGGACGAGCGAGGAGGGTGAGGTTGTCAGGCGGATTTGGCCCGGTGTTCTGCCCGCCCGCCGCGTAGCTCGCCGCGCGCATTAGGCCATAGAGCGATCCCTCGTCGCCCTCGTTGGCCCAGCCGTCGGGGACGGTGTACGTCAATGCGCCGAAGTCCGGAACGGCCGCTTCGTGGGTGGCGGCAGCCGGGTTGAAGTATTGGCTTAGGTACGTCCCGGCCTCGACGATCCCGAGGCACCGGCGTTCGGAGATGCGGCAATCAGAGCGCTGCCACGTTCCAGGTACCGCGGCAAGGCGCGCGGCACAGTCGTCGCTGCCGGCTTGGATCGTCAGGATGGAGCCGCCAGGAGAGATCGAGAACGGGTAGCGACCCTCGTTCCCAGCCTCGCAGCCGATGTTGGGCGCGTCGTTGCGAAGGATCAGCTCGTCGCCCTCGACGCCGGCCTGGGAACGGAGCAGCCCGCCCGTACCGTTGTCGTAGACGAGGATCCGCCCGGAGACCACCACATGGGAAATCGGCCCGTCGGGAAGCCCCTCGACGGAGCGGAGCGGACCGATGAATCGGTGCTGGAGCGCGGCCGGAGTCACGCCCAGCGGCCCCGACGGAGTCGAGGATTCGGTGGGTGAAGGTGTTGGTGACGTGCCGACGTTCGCGTCGGGGGGCTTGATCAGAGCCAGTCCGCCAACCACGACCACCAGGGCCGCGGCAGCCAGGGCCAGCCATCGAATGCGGGAGTCCATTGCAGGGAACCTCAGGGTGAGCGGGATGCGCCGCTGAGGGAGGCGATCGACGCGGGCGAGCACGTCGTCGAAGAGGCGGTCCGGCATCTCGGTGGGCCCGGGTTCGAACCAGGCGTCGAGGACGCGTTCGATGTCTCGTTCTCGCGTCATGCCGAAGACCCTCCGACGGCGGTTGCTCGAGCGTCGGCCTCGAGGGCAGCGCGCATCGCGCGGTGGGCGTGATGGAGTCGGGATCGGGCCGTGCCGGCGGGAATGCCGAGCGTTTCGGCAATCTCCGCCGGTTCGAAGCCCGCGTAGTGTCGAAGGGCGAGCAGCACGCGCTGCTCGATGGGCAATCGTCGGAAGCCGCGCTCCAGCTGGTCCCGGTCGGCGACGCTGAGGAACTCATCGTTCGCCGATGGCAGGTCCATCGGGAGGACGCGGAGCTGGGAAACGAGGCGGCGATTGCGCGTCGCCTCGGCGATGCAGGAGCGGACGACGAGGCGGTGCAGCCACGCGTCGAAACGGTCCGGATCGCGGAGCGTGGGCAGATCGCGCCAGGCGATCACCAGTGCTTCCTGCACAGCATCCTCGGTCCGATCGACGTCGCGGAGGATCCGCTGCGCGATCGCGTAGAGGCGGTCGCCGCGAACACGGATCAGGTCGGCATAAGCCTCCCTGTCACCGCGTCGAGCTCGCTCCACGAGATCGTGATCCACTGCGCCGTGTACCTCGTCACGCCCAGCGGGGGCGTTGTCCGGACCCTATGGGAGCCGCGAGTGCGCGAGCGTTCAAACTAGGATGGCCGGGTGACCGTCGACTCGCGCGCTCTTCCCGGTGCGCGGCTTGTCCGCGCCCCTCGCGGGCCGGAAATCTCGTGCCGCGGCTGGGGCCAGGAAGCGGCGCTCCGAATGCTCATGAACAACCTCGATCCGGAGGTCGCCGAGGATCCCGACGCGCTCGTCGTCTACGGCGGGACCGGGCGCGCGGCGCGCTCCTGGGCCGCCTTCGACGCGATCGTCCGCGAGCTGCGTCGGCTCGCGGACGATGAGACGCTCCTTGTCCAGTCCGGCAAGCCCGTCGGCGTCTTTCGAACGCACGAGTGGGCGCCCCGCGTCCTGATCGCGAACTCGAACCTCGTCGGGCGCTGGGCGACCTGGGAGCACTTCCGGGAGCTCGAACGGGACGGCCTGATGATGTACGGCCAGATGACCGCGGGCTCCTGGATCTACATCGGGACGCAGGGCATCCTCCAGGGCACGTTCGAAACGTTCGCGGAGCTCGCGCGGCAGCATTTCGGCGGAAGCCTCAAGGGTCGCGTGACGCTGACCGCCGGGCTCGGCGGCATGGGCGGCGCCCAGCCGCTGGCCGTGACGATGAACGACGGCGTCTGCGTCGCGATCGAGGTCGACGAGGCGCGGGCGCGGCGGCGCCTCGAGATCGGCTACGTCGACGAGCTGACCTTCGAACCGGACGAGGCGCTCCGTTCCGCGCGTGCGGCGGCGGCAAACGGCCAGGCGCGCTCGATCGCGCTCGTCGGCAACGCCGCGGAGATCGAGCCGGCCTGGGCGCGAGCAGGCGAAACGTTCGACGTCGTGACCGACCAGACCTCGGCCCACGACGCGCTCGCGGGCTACATCCCGGTCGAGATCTCGCTCGGCGACGCCGACGTCCTCCGAAGAACGCAGCCGGACGAGTACGTCCGACTCTCGATGTCGGCGATGGCCGATCACGTCCGGGCGATGCTCGCCTTCCAGTCGGCAGGGGCCGTCGTGTTCGACTACGGCAACAACCTCCGTGCGCAGGCCCAGCAAGCCGGCGTGGCGAACGCCTTCGACTACCCGGGCTTCGTGCCCGCGTTCATCCGGCCGCAGTTCTGCGAGGGCCGCGGCCCGTTCCGCTGGGCCGCGCTGTCCGGCGACCCCGAGGACATTCTGCGAACGGATCGCGCGATCCTTGAGCTCTTTCCGGAGCAGGCGTCCCTTCGGCGCTGGATCGAGATGGCCGAGGCTCGGGTGCCGTTCCAGGGCCTCCCGGCACGGATTTGCTGGCTCGGCTACGGCGAGCGTTCGAAGGCCGGTTCGGCCTTCAACGAGCTCGTTCGAACCGGTGAGGTCAGCGCGCCGATCGTCATCGGCCGCGACCACCTCGACTCAGGCTCGGTCGCATCACCGAACCGCGAGACCGAGGCGATGGCCGACGGGTCCGACGCGGTCGCGGACTGGCCGCTCCTCAACGCGCTCGTCAATACCGCCGCCGGCGCTACGTGGGTCTCGATCCACCACGGGGGTGGCGTCGGGATCGGGTATTCGCAGCACGCCGGCATGGTCGTCGTCGCCGACGGCACGGATCTCGCGGCCCAGAAGCTGGAGCGGGTGCTGACCTCAGACCCAGGCATGGGCGTGATCCGCCACGTCGACGCCGGCTATGAGCGGGCGATCGAGGTGGCCGAGGAGCGCGGCGTCCGGATCCCGATGCGGGAGACCTAGCGACTAGGCTCCCGCGGCCGCTGGTGCGGCGGGTTCGGCCGCGTCGTCGCCGACCTGCTCCGGCATCGTCTTGAGCTTGCGGACCTCCGACAGCGCGACCGGGAGGAACGCCACGAGGCCGCCGAGGGCGCCGACGACGATCGTCGGGTAGAGCCCGATGACGCCGCCCAGAAAGCCGCCGACGAGGTTCCCGATCGGGATGCCGCCCCAGACGATGAAGCGCATCGTCGCGTTCATCTTGCCCTGCATCCGGAGCGGGGTGATGGCCTGGCGGAGGCTGACCTGGTTGATGTTCCAGACGACACCGAAATAGCCGCCCATGAGGATCGACAGCGCGACCGCATAGAAGAGCAGCTCCGGGGGCGACACGACGATCACGAGACCCGCAGCGCTGAAGCCGAGCGACGAGATGACGAGCGTCCGGCCGAGGCCGAGAGCCTTCGAAACGCGGCCAGCCGTGAGCGCGGCGCCGAGGACGCCGAACGAACCCAGCGAGAACGCAAAGCCGAGCTGCTCCGGCGAAAAGCCGTGGTCGCGGACGAGATAGAGCAAGAGGATCGCGCCGCCGAGATTCCCGAACAGGTTCGAGACGCCGGTCGTCGCCGCGATCGAGCGGAGCCAGCGGTGGCCGGTGACGTAGCGCAGTCCGCCGGCGATCTCCGACCGCATCGAGGGCCGCGGACCGGTGTCCTCGTTGTGCGGGACGATCGGTGGCTCTGGCTTTCGGATCCAGAACACGAAGATCGCCGAGACGACGAAGCTCAGCGCGTCGAGCAGGATCGCGAAGGGCGCCCTCACGAGGCCAATGAGGACGCCCGCGAGGCCCGGCCCGGCGATCTGCGAGGCCGAGCGGGTGATCTCGAGCTTCGAGTTGCCCTCGACGAGCTGGTCGCGCTCGACGAGCGAGGGCAGGTAGCTCTGGTAGGCGACGTCGAAGAAGACCGTGAGGCAGCCCGTGATGAAGCCGACGACGTAGAGCTGCCAGATCGACAGGACATCGAAGTAGAAGGCGACCGGGATCGATGAGAGGGCGATCGCCCGCCCGAGGTCGCCGATGATCAGGATCGGCCGCCGCCGTAGCCGATCGACCCACACGCCGGCCGGCAGGCTGAGCAGGATGAACGGCAGGAACTCGATCGTCCCGAGGAGCCCGAACTCGAACGGCGTGACCTTCAGGATCGTCGCCGCGACCAGGGGCAGGGCGAGCAACGTGATCTGCGTCCCGAACACCGAGACGGTCTCGGCCGTCCACAGCTTCAGGAAGTCGGGGTGACGCGCGAGGCGCGGCGCGCTGGCGGTCATGCCGGTCGGGGCTGCCATGAGCGCGTGAGTCTAGCGTGCCGATCGGTGCTCCGCGCCGCCGCCGGAGGTGGCACGATTGCCGACGTGGGCCAGCTCGTGGAGTCCGTCCCGAACTACTCCGAGGGCCGCCGACCGGACGTCGTCGATCGCCTCGCGGAAGCGGTCGCGAGCACCCCCGGCGTCCACCTCCTCGACCGCACCAGCGACGCCTCGCACAACCGCTCCGTGCTGACGATGGCGGGCGAAGCCGAGCCGGTGACGAAGGCGCTCGAGAAGACGATCGAGATCGCGATCGACGACATCGACATGGAGACGCACGTCGGTGAGCATCCGCGGATCGGTGCAGTCGACGTCATCCCGTTCGTGCCGCTCGGCGACACGACGATGGCCGAGTGCGTGACCCTCGCGACGAAGTTCGGGGCCCGGATCGCGAAGCGTTTCTCGCTGCCGGTGTACTTGTACGCGGAAGCCGCCCGCCACCAGGATCGCGTCAAGCTCGCCGACGTTCGCCGCGGCCAGTACGAAGGCCTGAAGCGCGAGATCTCGACCCGCGGACGGGCTCCCGATTTCGGGCCATCGAAGCTCCACCCGCGCGCCGGTGCCACCGCGGTGGGCGCGAGGCCGTTCCTCATCGCCTACAACATCAACCTCGAGTCCGCGGACGTGGAGCTGGCCCGGCGGATCGCGCGCCGGGTCCGGGAATCCGGCGGCGGGCTGCCGAAGGTCCAGGCGAACGGCTTCATGATCGAGGAGCTCGGCTGCAGCCAGGTCTCGATGAACCTGCTCGACTTCGCGGTCACGCCCTTGTGGCGGGTCTGGCAGGAGGTCCGCGCGATCGCGCGCGAGGACGGCGTGGAGCTGCGCGAATCAGAGCTCATCGGCCTGGCTCCGCTCGCGGCACTGCTCGCGATCGCGGATCACGCCGAAGTCCCGACGAGCGCGGCGATCGAGGAGCGCCTCGCTTCGGCGGCGGAGTTCATCAAGCTGCGCGACTTCTCGCCGCTCCAGGCGCTCGAGCTCCGCCTCGCCCAAGCGCAGGCCGCCGGCGGCACGTCCGCGGGCGGCGTCACCCAGCCGACCGGCTGATGCGCGTGCCGGGGCATCACACGATCCCGCGCACGATCTAGATGTCTCTCCGGCTCATCCAGGGCGGGCGCGGCGAGACGGAAGCGGGCGCGAAGCCTGGTCTTCTGGTGGTCGGCGCGTCGGAGATCGTGACGATGGCCGGCGGCCTGCGACGCGGCGATGCGCAGGACGACGTCGCGGCGCTGCACCTCGACGGCGCTGGTCCGGCAACCGACGGCGGCCTGGTCATCGCCTCCTGGGAGGGCCGCATCGTCCTTGCCGGCCGGCGGGCCGAGGTCGATCGCGCGATTGCCGCCGGCGGCTATCCGGCGGAGCGATTCGAGCCGCTCGACGCCGACGGCGCCACTGTCACGCCAGGGCTCGTGGACCCGCACACCCACTTGCTGTTCGCGGGCGCGCGCGAGGAGGAGCTGGTCCTGCGCCAGCGCGGCGCGGACTACCTCGAGATCCTTGCGGCCGGCGGCGGCATCCTCTCGACTGTCGAGGCGACGCGGGAGGCGAGCAGCCAGGCGCTCGAGGCCCACGGCCGGCGCTGGCTGGCCGAGATGCTCGGCCACGGCACGACGACGATCGAGGCGAAGTCCGGCTACGGGCTCGATCTGGCGACGGAGCTGCGGCTCCTCGAGACGGCGCATCGGCTCGGCGCGGCAGGTCCGGTCGACGTGCTGCCGACGTGGCTTGGCGCACACGCCGTCCCGCGCGAGTTTCGGACGCGGCCGGATGGCACCGAGGCCTACGTCAAGCACCTCCTCGACGAGCAGCTGCCGGGCATCGCGGCCCAGGGCCGGGCGCGCTTCGCCGACGTGTTCTGCGAGGACGGCGTCTTCAGCGCCGACCAAAGCCGCCGCGTCCTCACCGCGGCTGCCGCATATGGCCTCGCCCCGCGGCTCCACGCTGATGAGCTGGCTCCGAGCGGCGGCGCGGAGCTCGCCGCTGAGATTGGCGCGCTGTCCGCGGACCACCTCGGGGCGATCTCTGACGCGGGGGTCGACGCGCTGGCGGAGGCCGCGGCGACCGACCGGCCCGTCGTGGCGACGCTCCTCCCGGCGACGACGTGGTTCCTGCTCCACGAGCATGGCGCTCCGGCGCGACGCCTCATCGAGCGCGACATCCCGGTCGCGCTCGGGACGGACTTCAACCCCGGCACCTCACCCACACCGAGCCTGCCGTTCGTGATGACCGTCGCCTGTCTCGAGCTCGGGATGACGCCGAGCGAGGCCCTCGCGGCCGTGACGATCAACGCCGCCTTCGCGGTCGGCCTCGGCGAGGAGATCGGCGCGATCGAGCCCGGGCGTGTTGCGGACCTCGTCATCTGGCGCGTGCCGACGCACCGCCAGATCCCGTACTGGCCGGCGGCAGACCTCGTGCGCGCGGTCGTGAAGTCCGGTCGGATCGTCCACGAGCGCCCGTGAGGCGGTCGATCCGCGAGCGGGCGGAGGCAGTCAGACCTTGCCGCGCGACTCCAGCAGAACCGCCGTCGTCTCGTCCGGCAGCGTTGAGATCGAGACCGACAGCTTCTGCTGCGGCGTCATCTCGCCGCCCATCTCGTGGAAGAAGCGTGCCAGCGGTTCGGCGCATGCGGCTTCGTCGTCGCAGACCGGCATCGCGATGACGATCTTCGGATCGAGCTGCGCCACGAGCTCGGCCACCTTCGTCGCCGACAGCGAGCCGCCGATCGGGACGCACGCGATGTCCACCGAGCCGATGTCGCCGATCTTCTCCTCGGTCAGCAGATGGCCGACGTCGCCGAGGTGGATCGTGTGCAGGCCGTCGAGCTCGACGACGAACGCGGTCTGACGGCCCCGCAACGCGCCGCGCTGTTCGTCGCGGTAGGTTCGAACGCCTGTCAACAGGACGTCGCGGACTTCGTATTCGCCCGGCCCATCGAGGACGAACGCCGCGTCCAGGCTGGCTGGCAGGACCGTCTGGCCGTCGCGCGAGCGCTTGCCCTTCGCCTTCGGCAGCGGCGTGTCGTCGGGGTGGCTGAACGTGATGATGTCGCCGGTGATGCCCCGACCCGTCGGTCCGACGACGGCCTGATACGGGTCAGCGACCACGACCGCATCGCGGCCCTTCAATCGAACGCACGTCCTGCCGTACCAGGTGATCTCCATCGACCCCGGATTCTGACACAGCGGGATCGACTGCCGCTCTCGCCGCCGCGAATCGGGCGGGCCGCGCGGCAAGCGCACGGAAAAGCAGACCGGAGGCGCCTGCCCAATCGGCGCCCCCGGTCGGAGGGAGGGAGGATGGAACCTGAGGGTTCGGTCCGAATCGAACGCTAGGACCGGCGGGTTCAGATGCGAGTCGTCAACGGATTAAGAAACGAACACCTCGCGGCGGCGGGACCCGTGCCGAGATTGCTCATCGGTCACCGCCTGTACGATCGGGCGGATGTCCCGGACCCCAATGGCCGCCCGAACGGCCGTGAGGCTGGCCCCGAAACGGCTCTCGGCCGTGATCGCCCTCGCCGTGATCGCCTTCTCGGCCTGCAGCCCCAACGGCCCAACGGCCACGCCATCGCCCGCGCCGAGCGCGACGCCGACGCCGTCAGCCAGTGAAACGACCGCCCCGACGAGCAACCCGTCGGCCGACCAGGCGCTCTACCGCGAGATCGAGGACCAGGTCATCGCGATCCGCGGCCTCCAGCCGACGAACCGCCTCGTGCCGACGATCATCGACGGTCCGACGCTCGTCGCGAACCTGACGGCCGAGTTCGACCGCACGAACGAGGCCGAGGACCTGGCGAAGGACGAGGCCCTCCTCATCGCTCTTGGGCTCCTGCCGCCGGGTGGCTCACTGCGCGACGCCTACCTCGACCTCCAGGGCAGCCAGGTCATCGGCTACTACTCGCCCGACGACAAGGCGCTCTTCGTCGTGAGCCGCGGCGGCGGGCTCGGCCCGACAGAGAAGGCGACGTTCGCCCACGAGTTCACGCACGCGCTCCAGGACCAGAACTTCGATCTCGACAGCCTCGACATCGACGACCTTTCGAACGGTGACCGGGCTCTTGGGCGGCTCGCGCTCGTCGAGGGCGACGCCGTCGCCACTCAGACCGAATGGATGCTCGCCCACCTCACGACCGAGGAGCTGACCCAGCTCATCGCCGACGCGTCCGACCCCGACGTGCTCGCCGCCTTCGCCCGGGCGCCGGCGATCCTGCGCGAGACCTCGCTCTTCCCGTACCAGGCCGGCCTTGGCTTCGTCGAGAGCCTTCGCGCGGCCGGCGGTTTCGAGGGCGTCAATGCCGCATTCGGCGAACCGCCGGAGTCGACCGCCCAGATTCTTCATCCCGGGACCTATCCAGGCTCGGGCGCGCCGGTGCTCGAGGATCTCTCGGGCTTTGCCGAAGCCGCCGGCAATGGCTGGCTCGAGCGCCGCGAGGACACGCTCGGTGAGCTCATCACGAGCGTCTGGCTCAGCGAGAGCGGCGTGCGCGAGGCGGACGCATCCGCGGCATCGGCAGGATGGACCAGCGACCGGATCGCCCTCTTCGAGAGCGGCGACGATCACGTCGTCCTACTGGTCACCGACTGGGCGACGTCCGACGATGCCGATGAGTTCGAGGCGGCCGCGCGGACGGCGATCGCGGGCCAGGCCTTCGACGCCGTCATCCGGGTCTCGACGACCCGCGTCGTCCTCGTGTTCGGGACGAGTCGCGACGCCGTGGACGGCCTCGCCGGGCAAGTCCGAACCGGCGGCTGCTGCTGACCGGGGCCGGCGGACACGCCGGCCTGGCGCCTACATCGACTCCGGCGCCGAGATCCCGAGGAGCCCGAGGGCATCCGCAAGCGTCAGCTGGGTCGCGCGCACGAGGGCGAGCCGCCGGGCCGAGCGCTCGGGCTCGTCCGGATCCACGACCCGCGCGTCGCGATAGAACGCGTGGAACGCGGTCCCGAGCTCGGTCGCGTATGTCGTGATCCCGTGGACTTCGTGGGCGGCGGCGGCGTCGGCGACGACATCCGGGAAGCGGATCAGGACGCGCGCGAGCGCCGCCTCGGGCGGCCCGTCGAGGATGCCACTCACGGATGGGGCCGGCGCGAGCCCGGCATCCGCGCCCTTCCGAACGATCGACGCGATCCGGGCGTGGGCGTACTGGACGTAGTACACGGGGTTCTCGTTCGACTGCTTCTTCGCGAGCTCGATGTCGAAGTCGATGTCGACGTTCGTGCCGCGTGAGGCGAAGAACCAGCGCGCGGCATCGACGCCGACCTCGGCGAGGAGCTCGTCGAGCGTCACGAACGTCCCTGCGCGCTTCGACATCGAGACCTCGACCCCGTCGCGGACGAAGCGCACCCAGCCCGTGAGCAGCATCTCGACCGCGGCTTTGTCGTAACCCATTGCCTCAGCCGCGTTGCGGTTCCGGGCGACCGTCCCATGGTGGTCGACGCCCCAGATGTAGATCAGGTGGTTGAAGCCGCGGCTGAACTTCTCAGTGACGTATCCGAGATCGAACGCGAAGTACGTGAGGCTGCCGTTCGAGCGGATGACGACCCGATCCTTGTCGTCGCCGAAGGCGGTGGACCGAAACCACGTCGCGCCGTCCCGCTCGTACAGATGCCCGCCGCTGCGAAGGCGCTCGATCGCCCGTTCGACCCAGCCCTTTTCGACCAGGCTGCCTTCGGTCGTCCAGACGTCGAACTCGACACCGAGAGCCGCAAGCGAGGCTTCGATGCCCGTGCGCACGCGATCCGAGGCCCAGCGCCCGGCCGCCCAGGCGCGGTCCTCGTCCGTCGTGGCCGACAAGAGCACGTCGTCGGGAAGCTCGCGGGCGAGGTCGGCGACGTAATCGCCGTGATAGCCGTCCTCTGGAATGGGGGTGCCATCGCGGACCGCGATGACCGAGAGGCCGAGGTTGTGGACCTGGGTTCCCGAGTCATTGAAGTAGTACTCGCGCGTGACACGCTGGCCCGCGGCCTCGAGGACGCGGCACAGCAGGTCGCCGGCGAAGGCGCCGCGGGCATTGCCGACCGTGAGCGGCCCCGTTGGGTTGGCCGACACGAACTCCACATTCACCCGTCGCGCGTCCGGCCCTGAGGCAACCCGGCCCCACTGCTCGGGCGCCGCGAGGATCCCGTCGATCGCCCGCTCCAGCGCCGCGTCAGCCAGACGGAGGTTGAGGAAGCCCGGCCCGGCGACCTCCGCGCTCGCGATCGGCGATGCGCCGTCGCCGCCCAGGGCGGTCTGGGCCAGCTGCGTGGCGAGGACCGCGGCGATCTCCGGCGGCCGCATCCGCAGCGGCCGCGCGAGCTTCAGGGCGAGGTTTGTCGCCAGATCGCCGTGCTCGGGGTGGCTGGGGCGGTCGATCTCGACCGTGGGCCGCCCGCCATCCCCGGGCAGCGGCAGCGCGCCGTCCGCCTCGGCGCGCTGCCAGGCGGCAGCGATCGCGGCTCGGACCTGATCGCGGATCGAGGGACTCACGGGCGTGAATCCTAGCCGGGCCCCGGCCCCGGACCATGGTCCTGGTCCCTCGGTGCAGGCGGGCACCAGTTTCAGCCCCTGAGAACGCTGCGGTCCGGTGGAGTGAGTGCAATTGCCTACTAGTCAAGGCCAGTACTGGCTAGTACCTTTGGCGATCCTCCGGGGGTACATTCCCGGCCGGATTCATACCCGTGCGGCTGCAACTGAGCATCCGCAAATCAAAGGGAGTTGGATCGAGCGTTGGTCTCGGGAACGAAGGGGGTTTCCAAAATGAGGTCTCGGGGTATCTGGTCGACTATGAGTACCGGCACGCGGCGCAGCTTGACGCTGGCGTGGACGGTGCTCTTTGTTTTGTCCCTGCTCATGCAGGCTGGCGTGCTGGCAAATCCGCCGAGCGCACTCGCGTCGCATGACAACGGGCTGTTCGAGCTCGACGGCAATGCCGACGACTCAGCAGCCACACCTGGAGCCGACTGGGAGAACGGTGCCGTTGCCGAGGGAGCGGCCGACGACTTCTTCGTCGGGGCAGACGTCGAAGCGGCGGCTGTCGATGACACGTACTTCACCACGGGTGGCTCGAAGGACGAAAACGACATCCCCAGCTGGGCGATCACGCCCAACTCCGTCCCCGACAAGGACGAGCTGCTCGACGCCTACGCCGCGGTCTTCGAATCGGGCGGGGAGACATGGGTCTACTTCGGCGCCGACCGCTTTGACAACGACGGCGATGCCCAGATCGGCTTCTGGTTCTTCCAGAACGAGGTTGGCATCGCGAACGGTGACTTCACCGGCACCCACGCCGATGGCGATGTCCTGATCCTCAGTGAGTACACGAACGGCGGCGTCGTCGACCTCGTCTGTGCGTACGAGTGGGACGGCTCGGGTGGCGGTGCCACGCTCATCCCCGATGCCGGCGACTGTGACCCGCCGACGAATGGCAGCAACCTGAACCTCGTCGCCGCGGGCGCCGCGTGTGACGTCGCGGACGGCACGTTCGACATCTGTGCCCGGACCAATGCTGCCGTTGCGAATGCGCCCTGGGCGTTCACGAACAAGGACGGCGAGAACGACTTCGCGGTTGGCCAGTTCTTCGAGGGCGGCATCAACCTCAGCGACATGTTCAACGGTCAGCCGCCCTGCTTCGGCACCTTCCTCGCGGAGACACGCTCATCGCAGGAGACGGACGCCCAGCTCAAGGACTTCGCGCTCGGCGACCTGAACACATGCGTACCGCCGACGATCACGACCCAGGTCAACCACTCCTCGTACGTGGTCGGCTCGGGGACCAGCGTCATCGATACGGCGCACCTCACGGGCGCAAAGGGCCCCGTGACTGGCACGGTTGACTTCTTCCTCTGTGGCCCGACCGGTGCCGCGGCAGACTGCAACGCCACGTTCCCCGGCGCGGGCATCGTCGATGCCGGCCAGGACAAGGCGATCAACGGCAGCGGTGACGCGACCTCGAATGCGATGTCGCCGACAGCCCCAGGCTGGTACTGCTTCCGGGCCGAGTACACGCCGGCCGCAGACTCGCCGTACCTGGCCGCCTCGCACACGAACGCCACGACAGAGTGCTTCCAGGTGCTCAAGGCGAGCCCGGCGATCGTGACCTCCGCGACCCAGTCGGTCGCGGCGGGCAACCCGATCTCCGACTCGGCGACCCTGTCAGGCGGCTTCAACCCGACCGGCACGATCACGTTCCGGGCGTATGGCCCGGACAACGCGACCTGCGCGGGCGCGGCTGTCTTCACCTCCGCCACCTTCCCGGTGAACGGCAATGGCCTCTACGGCCCGGCCTCGTTCACCCCGGCGGTTGCCGGCGTGTACCGCTGGATCGCCTCGTACAGCGGCGATGCCAACAACAACGCGATCGCTGGCCTCTGCAATGACGCCGGCGAGACGGACACCGTCACCAAGGTCAACCCGACGATCGTCACCTCGGCTCCGCAGAGCGTCACGATCGGCACGGCGATCAATGACTCCGCCACGCTCGCCGGGGGCGTGAACCCCACGGGCACGATCACGTTCAACGCCTACGGGCCGAACGACGCGACGTGCTCGGGCGCGGCGGCCTACACGACGACAGCCACTGTCAACGGCAACGGCACCTACGGCCCGGTCGGCTTCACGCCAACCGCCGTCGGCTCCTACCGCTGGATCGCCTCCTACGACGGCGACGCGAACAACAACGCCGTCTCAGGCGCCTGCAATGACGCCGGCGAGACGGACCTGGTCAACAAGACGAATCCGACGATCGCCACCGTGCTTCACGGCGGCGGCCAGAACGGCACGTCGATCAGCGTCCCGCTCGGCACCGCGGTCCACGACAGCTCCTCGCTGAGTGGCGCCACGGCTGACGCAGGCGGCACCGTCCACTACCAGGTCTTCAGCGACTCGACCTGCCAGACGCTCGTCTTCGATGCCGGCACCAAGGCCGTCACGAACGGCGCCCCGGCGGACTCGAACGACTTCACGATCAACGTCGCAGGCACGTACTACTGGCAGGCCGACTACAGCGGCGATGCCAAGAACAACAGCGCTTCGAGCGCCTGCAACCTCGAGATCGTCTCGGTCGCCGCGAACATCCCGACAATCACCACCTCGGAGAACGAGACCGTGACGATCGGCGCTGCGATCCATGACGCAGCTCAGCTCTCGGGCGGGTTCAACCCGACCGGCACGATCACCTTCAAGGTCTACGGCAACGACACCTGCGCCGGCACCGCGCTCGCCACGTTCGTTGTGAACGTGGACGGCAACGGCACCTACGGCCCGGTCGAGTTCACGCCCGCGGCCCCTGGTGTCTACCACTGGATCGCCTCGTACAGCGGCGACGCCAACAATGCAGCCGTCAGCGGCGGTTGTGGCGACGCCGGCGAGAACGACACCGTCCAGAAGGCCAGCCCGACAATCGCGACGGTGGCTTCGGCCAACGTCAACGTCGGCGGCGCAATCTGGGACGTCGCAACGGTCTCCGGCGGCAACAACCCGACGGGCACCGTGACGTTCAACCTCTACGGCCCGGACGACGCGACGTGCGCAACCTCGATCTTCACTGACACCAAGCCGCTCGTGGCCGGTGTCGCAACTTCCGCCTCGTTCGTCGCGAATGTCGGCGGCACCTACCGCTGGATCGCCTCGTACAGCGGCGACGCGAACAACAACGCGGTCTCCGGCGCCTGCAATGACGAGAACGAGAGCGTCTTCGTCAACCAGCCGCAGCTGACCATCCTCAAGGACGTCTCCGGTAACACCGGCGGCACGGCCATCAACGGCCTGCCGATCGCGAAGGTCGGTGACACCCTCACCTTCACGCTCAACTACGACATCTCCAGCCCGCCGGCGAACAACGGCGTCATCACCGACCCGATCCCGGCTGGCCTCGAGTACGTGGCCGGCTCGGCCACCACGGACGCGCAGTTCGACGTTGTGAACTACAACCCGGCTACGCGGACGCTTACCTGGAACGCCGACGTCGTGAGCGTCGACGGGACCCTGTCCTTCAAGGTCCTCGTCCTCGAGACGGCGCCGGATCTGGCTCAGCCGATCGTCAACGTCGCCACGATCGACAGCGACGAGACGCCGCCGGATAGCGACGACGCGAGCGTGCTCGTCCAGGAGGTCCTGGACATCACGAACCCGCCGACCTCAACCATCGACAGCCCCAACCAGGCTCCGAGCAACCCAGGCTTTGGCCTGATGCTCATCCTGCTTGCCCTGGCGTCGTTCGCCCTGAGCCTCGGGTACGTCACCCCGGTTCCTGCGCGGGCCCGCCGCCGGACGGAGGGCCGCCGCTAGTCGGAGACCTTCCTTCGGACCCAACGCTGGGTCCCCGAGACCCGGACGGGGTGCGCTGGCCTGAGTGCATCCCGTCCGACATCATCGGCAACGATGACCCATGAAGCCGGGGCGGAAGCCCCGGCTTCATGGTGTTCGCCGCGGATTCGGCCGAGCTGGTCCCATGACCCTGGTCCGGGCATTCGGTCACCTCGGACAGGACCCTCGTTGACGCCCGTCACCAAGATTCGGGGTCGGCTGTGCGGTCAGGGCGGGAGCGGTGGATTCGCCGGTCGCCAAGGGTCCTAGACAAGGCCCGGACCTGGTCCCACTGTTGGCCGTGCCCTCTAGGCAAGGGCTCCGGGATCTTCCCGGATCGGACTCATCCAACCAGCACTCGGGGACCATGATGAAGAAGCAGCACACCCTTCGGCGCGTCGGCCTCGTGGCCGGCACCTCTCTGCTTGCCCTGGCCGCGATCGGCCCGGCGGCGAGCCCGGCACTCGCCAAGCCCTCCGGGTCCATCTGGACCACCGGCGAGGACTGCGCGAACCCTGCGCCCCAGAACGACAACTCGTACCTGGCTGGCGAGACGGTCTACGTGCGCGGCGCCAACTTCGCGGCGAGCACCGCGATCTCGTGGACCATCACCGGCAAGCCCGGCGGCGCCAGCGGTGACCCGAACCAGGACGTCACCAGCGGCAACGGAACGACTGACGCTGAAGGCGCGTTCTGCGTCGCGGCGTACGTCATCGCGGCCGACGACTGGGGCGTGTACTCGGTCAAGGTCGAGCAGGACAAGACCAAGAAGAACGACAACTACACGGTCGAGAAGGCCGACACCGAAGACGAGGCGGACGACACGACTCCGCCTGCGGACGACACGACCCCGCCGAGCGACGACACGACCCCGCCGAGCGACGACACGACTCCGCCTGCGGACTCGACGGACGACGGCTCCACCGACGCCTTCCAGGACGTCCTCGGCATCGTGACCGACGGCCCGACCGTCGCACCGCCTCCGACCGACACGCTCGTGGCACCGTCCGACCAGGGCCGCGGCATCGATTGGCGAGTCATCGTCGCCTTCCTCGGTGTCCTCATCCTGGCCGCCACGATCGGCCTGCCGGAGCGCCGCCGAGCGCGCTGACCCATCGCTGTCCCCGATTGGCTCGCCGGCCGGGTGCGAAGGCTTCGCACCCGGCCGGTTCTTTGTGTCTCGGTCAGATCGCCATCTCGAAGCCCGGCTGCACCAGCTCCACAGGACCGTCGAAGCCAGCCTTCACGGCGTCGACCGTGGCCTGGCGATCGTGGCCCATCTGGAGGTGCGTGAGCAGGACACGCGAAGGTCGCGTCTCCGCGGCGAGCCGGGCGACGGCCGCGGCGTTGAGGTGCATGGCACCGTCAGGGACGGGTCCGGGTCCGAACGAGACCTCGATGACGAGGACGTCACCAGGCTGGATGAGCGGACGCAGGTCATCGGCGACGCCGACGTCGCCCGAGTAGACGAGGCCGCGCTCGCCGGAGTCAGCGACCGACAGGCGGACGCCGAAGCTGTCGCCGTGATGCGTGACCCGAGCCGCCTGGATCCGAAACGGGCCAACGTCGATGAACCCCGGGCTGAGCGGCATGCAGTCCAGCGCCGCGGCCGAGAACCCGGGCTGGGCGTGGAGCGCGTCGATCCGGTGGCCGAGCCCGGGCGGGCCGAGAACACGCAGCCGGGCCGGCGGCTGGCGGTTGTAGCGGAGGTAGTGCCGCGCGGCGACAAGATCGACGAAGTGGTCCGGGTGCAGGTGGCTCACGACGATCGCCTCGAGGCGGCTCGGCTCGATCCGTGCGGCCAGGCGGGCGAACGCACCCTGGCCGAGGTCGAGGGCGACCGCGGATCCGCCGTGGCGAACGAGATAGCACGCTCCGACCGACTCCGGATCGTCGGTGTACGCGGGACCGGCGCCGATGACCGTGAGGTCCACGGCGGGAGTCTACGGTTCGGGCTCGCGCTGGGGCGGGCGCCCGAGCGCCCGCGGATGGGCTAGGGCTGCTGGCCGGGCGTCGGGTGGTCGCCTGGCGGGCCACCCTGGGTGTGGTCGGGCTTCGGGCTCTTGTCGGGCCCTGACGACGCGTCTGGGCCCTGGCCCTGCGACTCGTGGACTCGGTCGACCGCGTTCGAGCTCCGGTCGATCGCGTTCTGGATCGCGTCCTGCGCCTGTTCGGGCACCTGCGACGCGAGCGCATGGAGGGCCACGAGGTGCGTGCCCAGCGCCGCTTCGAGCTTGGCCAGCCGCAGCGCGTCGCCGTCAACGGTCGCCAGAAGGTCGGCGACTTCGTCGCGATAGGCGGCGAGCGCGGCCGCGACGCCAGAGGCATTGCCCGAGAGCGACGCCGCCTCCGCCTCAGCGAGCCGCTCCCGCAGAAGCGCGAGCTGGGCATCTGCGCGCGCGTTTGCCTCGGTCGGCAGCGTGGCATTCTCGACCCAGACCCGGAGTCCGTAGAACGGGCTGCCGGGCGCGGCCGCGAACGTCGCGCCGGCCATGCCAATCACGAGCGCCGCGGCCAGTAGCGCAGCCGCCGCGAGCCGCTGGCGTCCCCCGAAGAACGCGCCGCCGCCCGTGCCTCGGCGCCGGGCCGCGGCCATCACCGCGCCGCGCGTTCGGTCCGTGGCAGCGGGCGACGGGTCGAGGCACGCGGCCGCAAAGGCCGTCAGCAGGCGCTCGACGTCGTCAGCAGGCTTCGGTTCGAACGGGTTCTCGATCACGTCGCTTCGTTGTCCTTCGTCTTCGGCCGATTCGCGGTCTCCGCGTCGAGTGCCCGCCGCAGCGCGGCGATGGCCCGGAACTGGAGGCCTCGGATCGTGCCTTCCTGTTTGCCCATCACCTCCGCCGCCTCGCGGGCCGACAGCCCGCCGAAGAAGCGCAGCGCGATGGTCTCGCGTTGCTCGGCCGTCAGCGTCTCCAGTGCCCGCGCCAGCGCGTCGAGCTCGCCATGGAGCTCGGCCCGTTCGGCGGGCTCGTCCGCGTCCGTCGGTTGCTGCGCGACGACCTCGAGGCCGGCGTGCTCATGGCGGGTGCGAACGTGGTCGATGACGGCATTCCTGGCCAGCCTGAAGAGCCAGCCCCCGAACGGGATGCCCCGCGCCTCGTAGCGCGGCAGAGCCTCCAGGGCCTTGACGAAGACGAGCTGCGTCAGGTCCTCCGCGTCACTCGGGCGTCCGACGCGGCTGGCGACGTAGCGATGGAGCGGTGTGTAGTAATGGTCGAAGATCCGGCCGAAGGCCTCTGGGTCTCCCCGTTGGGCCGCTCGGACGAGCCGTTCGATCGCTTCGTCGTCCATCTTCCCTAACGAACGCGCATGCGCGGGTGTTAGGACGCGCCTGCAACGGCAGGTGCGTGCCCGAACCGGTTTGGAACCGCGACGTTCACGCGCTCGCCGCCACGTCGGAAGGCCAACCGGTCGAACCCGGCGTCTGCCGCAGCCGCGTAAGACGCGTCCAGGCGATAGGCGAACCACTCCTTGCGATGTCCGTCCGAGCCAGCGGTGACGCGCTCGCCGCCGAGCTCGCGGAAGCGCTGGACGGTCGCCGGCGAGGGATACGTCTCCTTGACCGTGTGCCGGAGGCCGCTCGAGTTGACCTCGAGCGCGACGCCGGACTCGGCGATCGCGCGGAGCGCTGGGTCGAGCAGCTCGGGGGCGGCCGCCAGATCTGCCGGCGTGACGTGCGGCCAGAGATAGCGCTTGACGACGTCGAAGTGGCCGATCGAGTCGAACAGTCCGGAGCGCGCCGCCGCGGCGACCTGCTCGAAGTAGGGCCCGAGGATCTCCGCGAGCGTGCGGCCGGTGACGAAGCGGTCGACCGGGCGGACGTACGGCGAGCCGGGCCAGTCGTGGACGCTGCCGATCGTGAAGTCGTAGCGGTAGCGCCGCAGGTGGTCCCGCACGTCGGCGTCCCATGACGTGTTGTACGTGAGCTCGGCGCCGAACCGGATCTGCACGCCTTGCGGTGCCCAGCGCTCGGCGGCGTCGCGGACCACGCGCTCGCGGTCCTCGAAGGAGGCGAACTCGTAGGCCGGATCGCGAGGATCGAAGTCGACGTGGTCCGTGATCGCGATCTCGGCGATCCCGAGCTCCAGCGCGAGCGCGGCGTAGGCGTCGATCGGGACGTTGCTGTCGGGCGATTGATCCGTGTGGAGGTGCGAGTCCAGCGGCAGGTCGCGCGCCTGCTGGCTGGTCACCCCGAGATGACTCCGAGCTCCCGCCCAACCTTGTCGAGCGTCCCCAGCGCCCGGTCGAGCTGCTCATCCGAGAGCGCCGCGGTGACGATCGTTCGAAGGCGCGCCTGATCGAGCGCCACGGTCGGGTAGACGACGGACGTCGCGAACACACCCTCCTCGAAGAGGCGGGCCGAGAAGCGGTTCGCCAGGCCGGAGTCGCCGACGATGATCGGCGTGATCGGCGTTTCGGAGCGGCCGGTGTCGAAGCCCAGCCGCGCGAGCTCGGTCTTGAATCGCTTCGTGCTCGACCACAGTCGCTCGATCCGCCACGGCTCCTCGACGAAGACCTTCAGTGCCTCGCGGCACGCCGCCGCGACGGCCGGTGGATGGGACGTTGAGAACAGGAACGGCCGCGAGCGCTGGGTCAGCAGCTCGCGCAGCGCCGTCGAGCCGGCGACGTAGCCGCCAACGACTCCGACCGCCTTCGACAGCGTCCCGACCTGGATCGCGACGCGGCCGTGCAGACCGAAGTGGTCGACGCTGCCACGACCGTCCCGGCCGAGCACGCCGGACGCATGGGCGTCGTCGACCATGACCGCCGCGTCGTGGGCTTCGGCCGCCTCGACGATGTCGCCGAGCGGGGCGATGTCGCCGTCCATCGAGAAGACGCCGTCGGTCACGACGAGGATCAGGCGATATGGCTCGCCCTCGTGGCCGGCGTCCGAGCGGCCCAGCTCGCGGGCGTCGGCGAGGACCTTGCGCAACGCGGCGACGTCCTTGTGCGGGAAGACCTTCCGGGGCGCCTTCGACAGGCGCATACCGTCGATGATCGAGGCGTGGTTGAGGCTGTCGCTGACGATCAGGTCGCGCTCGTCGGTGATCGTCGGGATGACGCCGGTGTTCGCGGTGAAGCCGGACTGGAACGTCAGCGTCGCCTCGACGCCCTTGAACTCGGCCAGCTCAGCCTCGAGCTGCTCGTGGAGCGCCATCGTCCCGGCGATCGTTCGAACCGCCCCGGCTCCGGCCCCGAAGTCGCGAACGGCATCAAGCGCCGCCTGGCGGAGCCGTGGATGGTGCGTCAGGCCGAGATAATCGTTCGACGAGAGGCTGATGACGCGCCGCCCGTCGAGCTCGACCTCGGGACCCTGCTCCGAGGTCATGACTCGCAGCGCGCGGTAGAGGTTCTGGTCGCGCAGCCCCTGGACCTCCGATGCGAGGTGGGCGAGGGGATCTCGATGGATGGTCGTGTCGTGCGTCATGTCGTCCAGTCCATGATGACCTTGCCGGAGTCGCCGGAGCGGGCCGCGGCGAAGGCGGCTTCGTGCTCGCGGAACGGGAAGCGGTGCGTGATCGCGGCGCTGATGTCG
>DASRJS010000037.1:0-11122 GCA_035649355.1 Candidatus Polarisedimenticolia bacterium | reverse complement strand
TCTTTGCCACGATCCATCGAGCGGAGAACCGCGAGCCGGAGGCGCTGGCTGCGGCCCTGGCCCTCCTCGACCACCTCGCAACGCCGGCCCGACCCGTCATCCTGGCGCTCCATCCAGGCACGCGCCGCGCGGCCGAGGCGGCCGGCGTCCGACCGGGCAGGGATGTGATCGTCGTCGATCCGCAGGGCTATCGGACCTCGCTCGGGCTGCAGCTCCATGCTGCGGCCGTGATCACGGATTCGGGCGGCGTCCAGCGCGAGGCCGCGTGGCTGGGCACGCCCTGCCTGGTCCTGCGCGAATCGACCGAGTGGCTCGAGACGATCGCGGGCGACGCGGCGCGGTCCGTCCTCGTCGGCCGTGACCCTGTCCGGGCGGAGCGGGCTCTGGCCCGCCTCGCTCCGGAGTCGAGCTCCGCGCAGGCGGCCGCCGAGCGAGCCATTCGCCTGAACGTGGCGCCCGCAGGCGCCGCTGAGGCGATCGCGGCGGCGCTGGCCACGTAACGACGTCGACCGCCGCTACATCACGCCCTGGAGGCGATGCTTGGCCGCTTCGGCCTCCTTGTCGAGGCGCGCCTGCTCCATGTGATCCTCGTGGATCTTGACGACGTCCGCCGGCTCGCCCTCGGCGACCACGTGGCCCCGCTCGAGCAGCATGGCGCGGTTGCAGAAGGTCGTGACCCAGTGCATGTCGTGGGTGACGAGGACGATGCCCTTCGCAGCGCCGATCAGCTCCTCGATCCGCAGGCGGCTCTTCTCGCGGAAGGCCTGGTCGCCGGTCGCGAGGACCTCGTCGACGAGGAGGACGTCGGGCTCGATGGACGTCGCGATGCTGAAGCCGAGCCGTGCCCGCATGCCCGACGAGTACGTCTTGAGCGGCGCGTCGATGAACGGCCCGATGTCCGCGAACTCGACGACATCCGGCAGTCGGGCCCGCATCTCGCGATCGGGGATACCCATGAACGCCCCGGCGAGGAGGATGTTGTCGACACCGGTCAGGTCGACGTCGAAGCCGGCCCCGAGCGTCAGCAGGCTCGAGACCTTGCCGACCATCTCGACCCGGCCCTCCGACGGCTCGATGATCCCCGCGAGGACCTGCAGCAGCGTGCTCTTGCCGGCACCGTTCGGACCGATGACCGCGAGCGATTCGCCGTGTGACACCCGGAACGAGACGTCGCGCAGCGCCCAGAAGCTGGTCGGGCCCTCGCGTTTCCGCGCCAGCTCGGCGAATGACTGGCGGACGGTCGTCTTCTTCGTGAAGCGGAGGCTGTACTGGACCCCGATCCCGTGGGCATCGATCGCGATGCCGTCGCCCGCCGGCTGCGCTGCAGCGCGACCCATCACAGGACCTTGGCGAACGCCGGCTCGAGGCGCTTGAAACCGTAGATGCAGGCGAACAGGACGAGGAATGAGCCGCCGAGCAGCACGGCCAACCCGACGAAGTTCGGCAGCTTGCCGTCGTAGATCGCCGCCCGGTAGGCCTCGAAGATCACCGTGAACGGATTCAACCCGTAGACGACGCCGGCGGCCGGGTATTTCTCCACGAGCTTCGTCACCTGCTCGACCGAGTAGAGCCCCGGCGACAGGTAGAACCACAGCCGGAGGATGTGCCGCGCCACGTTGCCAACGTCGCGGTAGAAGACGTTCACGGCCGAGAGCAGGATCGCGACGCCGAGCGTGAACACGAGCTGGACGGCGGCGATGATCGGCAGGGTCAGAAGGAAGACCGAGAGGCGATCCGAGTAGAAGAGAACCATCAGGGCGACGAGCGGGATCAGGCCGAACGCGAAGTTCGCGATCCCGGACATCGTCGCGGCGACCGGCAGGACGATCTTCGGGAAGTGGACCTGCTTGATGATCCGCTCGCGTGCGACGACCGACAGGATCGCGTCGTTGACCGCGGACGAGAACCACTTCCAGGGCAGGATCGCCGCGAACACGAAGAGTGGATAGTCCTCCGTCGTGCGCCCGAGGAGCAGCGACACGAGGATGACGTAGACGACCATCTGGAGGAGCGGATCGAGAATCCACCAGACGTTGCCGAGCAGCGTGTCGGCGCCCTTCTTGTGGAGGTCCGCGCCGACGAGATAGCGGGTCAGACGTCGCCGGGACCAGGTCTCTTCAAGACCCTGGCGAACGAGCGTCAGCGCGCTCGGCCGGGGGCCGCCGTAGGTGGCCCGCAGCACCAGCCCGGAGGACGTCATCGGCGGCGAACGGTAGCACGCTTCCCGGCTACACTCGCCCGAATGTTCGACCCCGCCGGGCGCGAGCTCGTGGACCCGGCGCGCTGATGCGAATCCTGCACGCACCCCGAAATCCGGCCAACCAGGCGGGCTACCTCGTGGCCGCGCTCCGGCGCCTCGGGCACGAGGCCGAGCTGTGGGACTACGACGAGAACGTCTTCAGCTACCCGGCCGATCGCCTGATCGACATCCGGGGTGGCGATCCGACGGTCTTCTGGCGAACGTTCCTCGAGGCCATCGAACGCTTCGATGTCCTCCATTTCCATTTTGGGCGCTCGCTGTTCCCCGCCGACTGGGGCGGCCTGCCGCCGCTGTGGGACCTGCCGCTGTATCGCATCCTCGGCAAGAAGGTCGTCGTGACGTGGCACGGCTCGGACTGCCGGCTGCGCCGCGTCCACCTCGAGGTCAACCCGTGGAGCTACTTCAAGTACTCCTCGATCCGGCCCGACGACGATCGGACACAGAAGATCGTCGAGACGTTTCGCACGTACGCCGACCAGCAGTTCGTCACTGCGCCGGACTACCTCGAGTACGTCCCGGACGCGGAGCTCATGCCGCGTGTCATCGAGCTGCGCGAATGGCCAGAGCAACCGCCCGAGCAGCGCGACGTGCCGGTCATCCTTCACGTGCCGACGCGGCGGGGGACGAAGGGCACCGAGCTGCTGCTGGCGATCGTCGAACGTCTCCGTGCGGCCGGCGTCGCGTTCGACTTCCGCCTCCTCGAGGGCGTGCCCCACGCCGAGGCGAGGCGGGCCATTCAGGCCGCTGACATTGTCGTCGACAACCTGATCACAGGAGATTACGAGGTCGTCTCGATCGAGGCCATGGCCTCGTCGCGCGTCGCGGTCGCGAACCTCCAGTCGGCGAGCCTCGCGGCGTTTCCCGCCGCACCCGTGTACGCCGTCGATCCGGACAATGCCGAAGCGAGACTTGGCGACCTGATCGCGGACGTCGACGCCCGAAGGGCGCTCGCGGCGCGCGGCCGAGCCCACGTCGCATCCGTCCACGACACCGAGGTGCTCGCGCCGCGCCTCGTCGCCGCCTACGAGCGGCCTTCGAAGGCGGTCCAGCCGCAGGCGTTTCCCGACTGGTTCTCGCTCGCGCCGGCGCGGCGCATCGAGAGCCTCGAGCGTCTCCTGCGCGAGGGCCGCTGGCGCGAGATGCGCTACCGGCGGCGCTTGGGCCTGCCCGTCGACGCGATCGACGACCGGACGCTCAAGGACCGGCTGCCGATGCCCCTCCGCCTGTTCCTGCGCCGCTGGCGGGCGAGGTTGACCCAGGCCGTTCGACGGTGACCGCCCGAGACCGCGGGCCCAGCTCCGGGCACGCGAACACGTGGCCATGAGCCGCGTCGTCATGTTCGTCCTCAATGACGTTCGCCATGACGCGCGCGTCCTTCGCGAGGCTGGCTCGCTCAGGGCCGCGGGCCACGTCGTTACGATCGTCGGGCGGCCGAGCCACGGTCATCGAGGCGGCGCTCAGCGGGAGGTCCACGATGGCGTCGAGATTCTGCGAGTCCCCGTTCCGGGCCGGGTCCGCGCCTTCCTCCTCCTAGCCGGGGCCGGCCGCGGGAGCGCGCCCGAGGGCGGTACGGGCACCGGCGCGCGATCCCCTGGCGGGCGCCTGCGGCCGCTCGGAAGAGCCTGGCGTGCGGCGCTGCGCGTGCCACTCGTCGGGCGACTCCTCGACGGCTTCGACTGGCTCGTCCGCTGGCGCTTCGGGACGCTCGCCTGGTGCCGGGTCGCCGCCGCCGCTTCGCCCGTGGCGGACGTCTGGTTCGGCCACGACCTGTCGGCGATCCCCGCGGCGCTCGCGGCGCGTCAGCGCCACGGCGGCCGCGCCGTATACGACATGCACGAGCTGTACCTCGACGCCGGCGATACCGCGACTCGGCCCCGCTGGGCGCGAGCGATCGTCGCCCGCAGCGAGCGGGCCGCAATCCGCGACGTCGACGCTGTCATGACGGTGAACTCCGCGCTCGCCGCCGCGATCCGCGAGGTCGCCGCGCCGAAGCGGCTCGTCGTCGTCCATAATGCCGCGCTCCGCCGCCAGGCGGGGGACGAGGTCGGGGCTGGGTCGCCGCTGCGGGCCGCTCTCGGTCTGGACGCTGACGTGCCTCTCGCGATCTATACGGGCTCGCTGGCGCCGGGACGCGGTGTCGAAACCATCGTCGCCGCGTCTCGCGAGCCGTCCCTCGCGGGAGTCCACGTTGCCTTTCTCGGCGACGGCGTCCTACGGCCCTGGCTCGAAGCCGCCGCAGCCGCCGCCTCCTCTGGCGGTCGGCTTCACGTGCTGCCCGCAGTTGAGCCCCTCACGGTGACCGATTGGGTCGCGGGCGCGGATGTTGCCGTTCTGCCGATCGCGCCAACGACCCGGAACCATCGCCTGTCAACGCCGAACAAGCTCTTCGAGGCGATTGCTGCCGGAGTGCCAGTCGTCGCCAGCGACTTCGCGGCGATGCGGGAGATCGTGCTTGGCGATCCGGCAGGGCCACTCGGCGTCGTCTGCGATCCGACGTCGCCGTGGGCGGTGGCCGAGGCGATCGCGACGATCGTGGCCGCGCCGGCGGCGGAGCGCAACGCCCTCCGCGCCCGCGTTCGCCACGTGGCGTTTGAGCGATGGAGCTGGGAGCGCGAGGGCGCGAAGGTCGTCGACCTCGTCGCGGACCTGTCTCCCGCGGTCGCCTCGATGGCGGCGGACGTCGCTGCGACGGCGCCTGAGCCGCAACGCCTCGTGATCGTCCTGCCGTCTTCCGGCCAGTTCGACTCGCGGACACGCCGCATCGCGGTTGGGTGTGCCGCACGCGGCCACATGGTGACCGTGGTCGCGCGGCGCGAGGCCGGCTTGCCGGACGTCGAGGAGCTGGCTCCGCGTGCCCGTCTCATCCGCATCGACGCCGGTTACGCGCCGGCATCCCCAGATGCGCCGCCGCGCGGCGCCGCGCGGCGGGCCATCTCGGAGGCTCGGCGGATCCTCGGCGTTGCTCGCCGGACGTCGGTCCAGGCGCGTGCCGCGGTGGCGCTCGGCGACGCAGCGATCCTGGACGCCAACGTGGTCCACGCGATGGGCTTCCTCGCGTTGCCCGTGGGTCGGGCGCTCGCCGGCGGAGGCGGCGCGACGCTCGTCTATGACGCCCGAGACATCTACGCCCAATCGACGAACCTGTCCCGGCTGCCCGGGTCTGTGAGGTGGCTCTTCCTCCTCCGGGAGCGGCGCTGGGCACGCGGGGCTGCGCGCGTCGTGACGACGAACGAGTCCTTTGCGGACTACCTGGCGACCAGCCTCGGCGTTCGACGCCCGCTGGTCGTCATGAACTGTCAGCCCGCGCAGGCGCCGCGGCGTCGCCGACCGAACCGGCTGCGCAAGGCACTCGGTCTGGCGACGGGCACGCCGATCGTGCTGTACCACGGCGGGTTCATGACGAATCGCGGGCTGCCGGAGCTCGTGACCGCGTTTGGCGACACGCGCCTGCAGCGCGCCCATCTCGTTCTCATGGGCTACGGCGGGCTCGACGAGCGCCTTCAGGCGGCGATCGCTAGCTCCCCGAGTCGCGACCGGATCCACGTCCTCGGCGCCGTCCCACCGGACGAGCTCCTCGAGTGGGTCGGCTCGGCGGACGTCGGGGTCATGCCGAACCAGCCACGAAACCTCAACGAACGGCTCTCGACACCAAACAAGCTGTTCGAATGCCTGGCCGCTGGCACCCCCGTGGTGTCCTCGGACTTCCACGAACGGCGGCGGATCGTCGTCGACGACCCCGATGGCCCGCTCGGCGCCGTGTGCGATCCGACCGATCCGGCGGCGATCGCCGCGGCCATCGCGTCGATCCTCGACCTCCCGAAGGCAAGCGCCGCGGACCTTCGGACGCGCTGTGCGCGAGCGGCTCGAGCCCGCTACTCCTGGGAACCCCAGTTCGAGCGCCTGGTCGCGGAATACAGCCGGCTGACCGGTCGAGCGTGGTGAGCGGGTCGAGCCTGCCGGCTCTCCGGCGCCGGTCGGGCAGCCTCGGGTTCAGCTGATGCGACCGTGGCTTGTCCTCCGGAACGTGGATCGGCTTCGCTGGGGCGGCGACCTCCGGCGGAGGTACATCTTCGATGGTCTCGTTGAGCGAGGCGCCGAGCCGCTCCACGATCATCGGACGTTCCCGATCCGCCTCGCGATCCGCCGTCACAGCGGTCCGCGCTGGCAGGTCTGGCGACGGCGCACACTCGTCGCCGCAACGCAGATGCTCGTCGACAAGCAGCTCGCTGCGGTGGTCGCGCGCGGTCGGGCCGCCGTCCTCGACGTGCATGACGACCCCCTCCGGCAGGCCGCCGCGCTCGGCCTCGAGCTGCCGGCGGACGACGCTGCCGTAGTCCAAGCCCGGTTCGCGATGAACCTCGCGGCGTTCCGTGACCTGGTCGTGCCGTCGGCGCCGTTCGCGGAGCTGCTCGAGCTTCCGCGCGATCGTGTGATCGTTGGTCCGAGCGGGACGAATACCGCGATCATCCAGGCCGAGCCCTGGCCGGCTGAGCCAGCTGTCGGTTTCATCTCCGGCGCCGCGCCGCGACGGGGAATCGAGGAGCTCGTCGACGCGGTCGCCGCGGTTCGAGAGCGCCACCCGTCGACGCGGCTTCTCCTGTGGCTCGCTGCGACGGACGACGCGTCCCGCGCCTACCTCGACGCCCTCCGCGCCACAGTCGCCGACCGGCCGTGGATCGAGATCGGGAGCGTGCCCTACGACCAGCTCAGCCCGCAGTTCGGACGCGCGACCGTGCTCGCGATCCCGACGCCGGCGCACGAGTATTGGGATTCGGTCGTGCCGATCAAGCTCTACGACGCCCTTGCAGCCGGCCGGCCGACGCTCACGACGCCACGGCTCGAGCTCGCCCGCTTCGTTCGCGAGCATGATGTTGGTGTCGTGGCATCCGGCGATACCGCCGACGATCTCGCGACCGGCCTCGAGCGGCTGCTGAGCGATGAGCCGCTGGCTCGGCGACTCGGTGCCAAGGCGCGCCAGGTCGCCGAAACGCAGTTCGACTGGACCGTGCTTGGTCGGCGGCTCGCAGACGCCATCCTCGAGCGCTGGTGATGCAGGGTCAGCGGCCACAGGGCCCGATCGGGATCGTCACCCACAGCTACTACGACGAGGATCCGCGCGTCCGTCGCCAGGCCGAAGCGCTCGTCGCCGCGGGCCACGCCGTCGACGTCTATGCGCTTCGCCGTCCGGACGACCCCGAAACGGGCGAGGTCGGCGGCGTCCGGGTTCAGCGCCTGGACGTGCAGCGCCACCAGGGTGCGGGCCCCGCGACCTATCTGCGTGAGTACGTGTCGTTCTTCGTCCGGGCGCAGTTCGCGCTGACGCGTGGCCACGCGCGCCGCCGCTACGCCCTTGTCCAGGTCGCGACCCTGCCCGACTGGCTCGTGTTCGCGGGTCTGCCGCTGCGGATGACCGGCACGCCGCTGCTCCTCGACCTCCACGAGTCGATGCCGGCGTTCTTCGCCAGCCGGTTCCCGGGATTGGCGCGCGGTCCCGCCCGCCGCGTGATGACGCTCGCCGAGCGGGTGTCCCTCGCCGCCGCCAGCCACTGCCTGACCGTCAACGACGGACTCCGCGATCGCCTTGTCGCGGGCGGCCTGCCGGCCTCGAAGATCGACGTCATCGCGAACGCGCCATCGCTCGCGCTGTTCGATCGCGCCGCCGCCCAGGCCCGGCCCTTCATGGCCGACGGCACGCTGCGCCTCGTGTATGCGGGCGCGGTCACGCCGACCTACGAGCTTGGTGTCGTTCTCGAGGCGCTCGTTCGCGTGCGCGAGCTGCGGCCCGAGCTCCCGTTCCGCCTCGACGTCTACGGCCGCGGCGACTCCCAGCCCGCGCTCGAGGCGCAGGCGGCGACGCTGGGCCTGGCGGCGAACGTTCGCTTCCACGGCCGGATCCCCATCGAAGCCGTGCCGGGCGCCATCGCGGCAGCCGACGTTGGCCTTGCGCCGACGCGGCGCGATGCATTCACGGACGTCAGCCTCTCGACGAAGATCTTCGAGTACGGCGCGCTCGAGAAGCCGGTCGTCGCGTCTCGATTGCCGATGATCGAGCGGGAGCTGCCCGCAGACGCCCTGTGGACCTATGAGCCGGCTGACCCGGCGAGCCTTGCCGCGGCGATCCTCTCGGTCGCCGACGATCCGGCCGACCGCGAACGGCGCGTCGCCGCCCTGCGTTCGCTCGTCGAGGAGCGCTCATGGGAGGTCGAGGCGCGTCGCTACGTCGCGATCGTCGAGCGACTGGCCAGCCGCTCGGCCGGCCGCTAGCCGGACGCATGTCGCCGTTGCGTTACCATACGCGCCCCGTGCGCCCCTTCCGGCCCGTGGGCCGCTGCGACGCTGTGGCGCGCCACGACTTCCAATCCGAACAGGGAACCTGCACCGAATGACGCTCCGAGCCAAACCTGTCTCGAGCCGGTCCGGCCGCCCAGACCGAACCGGCGGCGATCGCCGGACCTTCCTCGTCAACCTCGGCTTCACGCTCGCCATCGCCCTGTCGCTGCTCATCCTCGTCGGCTACGCGGCGTGGTCGTGGTGGGACGACCACAACGGCACCGTCGCCACCGTGAACGGGGTCACGCTCACGAAGGACGACCTGCGAGCGCGCCTGCGCGTCGAACAGTTCCGGATCACGTACACCGAGGCGAGGATCCAGACGCTGCTCACGGCCGGGCGGCTCTCGCAAGCCCAGGCGGACCAGCAGCTCCAGCAGCTCCAGCAGCGGAGCCAGCAGATCAGCGTCATCGCCGTGGGCCGGCTCGTCGACGCCGAGCTCCAGTCACAGCTCGCGAAGACGGAGAACATCACGGTCACGGATGCGGACGTCGCGGCTCAGTTCCTCAAGGAGAAGACGATCCCCGAGGAGCGCCACATCTGGGTCATCGAGGTCGCGCCCGCGGACGATCCGGACACCGGCGAGCCGGGTGACACCGAGAAGGCCGCGGCTCGCGACAAGGCCGACACGGCCCTCGCGGACCTCAAGGCGGGCAAGTCCTGGGACGAAGTCGCGAAGGCGGTCTCGACCGCCGACAGCGCGCCGCAGGCCGGCGACCTCGGCTGGGCCGAGAAGGAGATCCCGCTCGACCAGGGCTACCTCGACGCGGTGTTCTCCGTCGCGGCGAACACGCCGACCGACGTCATCGAAGGCAAGGACGGAATCTTCCGGATCGGCCGGGTCACGGAGATCGACCCCGAGCGCGTTGACGAGACGTACGACACGCGGATCCAGGAAGCGGACATGACCGTCGCCGACTACCAGGTCGCGGTGCGCTCTGACGTCGTCCGCCAGAAGCTCGACGACATGGTCGTTGCGGATCTCTCGAAGCCGGGCCTCCAGCGCCACGTCGAGCAGATCTACCTGCCGGTCGAGTCGACGGTGCCGCCGGCCGACGCGGTCAAGGTCCGGCACATCCTCTTTGCGCCAAAGGATGACCCCTCCGGAGCGCAGACCCTGGCGAAGACCGATCCGGCCTGGCGCGCGGCCGAAGACGAGGCCCGGGCGGCCTACGAGGCCCTGAAGAAGGACCCTTCGAAGTTCGACGAGATGGCCCGAACGCTCTCCGACGAGGGATCGGCCAAGACGACCGGCGGCAAGCAGCCGTTCTATGAAACCAACAGCCTCATCGACCAGGCGTTCGCGAAGGCGATCTTCGAGCCCGGCCTCACCCCTGGCCGGTTGCTCGTCCCGGTCGAGTCCGGCTTCGGTTGGCACGTCATCCAGTTCCTGCGGACGTACGGTGCTGGCGACGAGTCGTGGCTGAAGTCGGTTCGCCAGCAGGCCCTCGACGGCGCCAAGTTCGAGGAGCTCGCGCGCGACCAGGGCGAAGGCGAAGAGGCCGCGAAGGGCGGCGATGTCGGCTGGATCGCGAAGGGCACGGAAGGCGAGCTGAAGGAAGTCCCGATCTTCGATGCCGACATTGGCGGCGTGACCGACGTCGTGACGATCCCCGACGACGGCTCGTACCTCTGGAAGGTGGTCGCCGAGGAGATGCGCACGCCGACCGATGATCAGATCGAGATCTTCAAGGCGAACGGGTTCGATAACTGGTACTCGGGCAAGTACGCGGAGGCCAAGATCGACATCGCCGGCGCCGCTTCCGGGGTCGGCGGCTAGGCGGCGTTCCGCCGCGCCCTGCGGACCGATGCTCGACGCCCTCGTCGCCGAGGCCCGACTGCGCTGGGGCCTCGACCCGGCGGCCGGGCTCCAGGTCATCGCCGCCGAGCTCCTGGTGGCGACGCCGCTCGAGGCCTCGCGCCCCGCGTTCGTCGTCCCGCTTGCGCTCCTTCGGCCAGGCGGCGAGGCCCCGGAACCGGGGCTGCGGCCGCTCGCCGGCCGGCACGGACCGCACGGCCGCGATCCGCTCGCGGTCCTGCGGCGGCTCTACCCGGCCGATCATCCGGTCGGGCGGTTCGGGCAGGCCGAGGGCGTCACGATCGGCTCGTTGAGCGCGGCGGACCTGGGTACGCCGCTGTATCTCGCGCCGCTGGCGCCGGAGCTCGCGTCGGCCGGCCCGTGGGCGATGCCCTACATCAGCGACCGGCTGCGCCTGCCCGACGGCTGCCCGTGGGACCGTGAGCAGACGCACGCCTCGCTCCGCAAGCACCTCCTGGAGGAGGCCTACGAGGTCTACGACGCGCTCGAGGGCGGTGCGACGCCCGCACTGGCGGGCGAGCTCGGCGACCTCCTCCTGCAGGTTGTCCTCCACGCCCAGCTCGCCGCGGAGGCCGGCGTGTTCGACCTCGCCGACGTCCAGGATTCGATCGTCCGGAAGATCGTCCGCCGCCATCCCCACGTCTTCGGCGATGCGGTCGCGCGGACGGCCGGGGACGTGACCCGGCAGTGGGAGCGGATCAAGGCCGACGAGC
>DASRJS010000036.1:0-8611 GCA_035649355.1 Candidatus Polarisedimenticolia bacterium | reverse complement strand
AAGTTGGCTCCTGTCCGAGTCGGCGTTTCGGCTCGCCGATATCGATCCGACGCGACTGCTAGTGGTCAAGATCCGACCGAACATCGGCGAGACGAACGCACCACCGGGCCCGTACATGTTCCTCGAGCGTGGAGCGGGTTCGTTTGCGCTCCTCTGTCCGTACATGGCACCGGTGGGGGCCAAACCCAGCGTGGACTGCGATTGACCGTGGACGCCTCGGCAGGACCACCGCGAATCTCGTTCGAGGACGTTGCCCACCGGCTGGACGAGGACTGGGGGCTAGGAGACGCCACTGTCGCGTCGCTCGGTGGCGGCATGAACTCGCAGACATGGCTCGTCACCTCCGGCGAGCGACGCTGGGTTGCGAAGGCAGTTGACCCCGCCTCGGTCAATCTGGGCGCAGGATTGGCCGTCGCGTCGATCGTCGAGGCGGCCGGGATTCCTGCCGGCGCTCCGCTCCTCACGCGCGCCGGGGCATCGACGGTCGCGATCGACGGCCGCGAGCTCGCGCTCCTCGGATTCGTCACTGGCGTCGAGCTCACGGGCACGGATGACGAGCAACCGACGATCGGGCGAACCCTGGCCCGTGTCCATCGGGCCCTCGCCGGGCAGGCCGTCGCCGGCGCAGATCAGTTCCACTGGCTCGATGCGAGCGCCGACCACCTCGACCTCCGAGGCTGGCTCCGGCCTGCCATCGCGACTGTGCTCGAACGCTGGCAGCACATCCCGCCGTCATCGCTGACCTGGGGTCTTGTCCATTCGGATCCCGCTCCCGAAGCCTTCCGGTACGACGCCCGCACAGGCGTCTGTGGGCTCATCGACTGGGATCGCGCCCTCATGGGTCCGCTGATGTACGACGTGGCCTCGGCGGTGATGTACGGAGGCGGGCCGGCCCGAGCGCGGCCCCTGCTCGACGCATACACGGCCGCCGGCGGGCTCGAGGCGCCCGAGATCGAACGAACGCTCGAGGTGATGCGCGCCGTCCGCTGGGCGGTCCAGGCGGACTACTTCGCGAAGCGGATCGCGACGAACGACATGACCGGGATCGACGATCCCGCCGAAAACGAGGACGGGCTGCGCGACGCGGAGGAGGGCCTCGCCGAGACCGGCATTTGACGGTCGTCCACTACACTCGCCCGACGCGCCCGTAGCTCAGTGGACCAGAGCATGTGGCTTCGGACCACAGGGTCGGGGGTTCGAATCCCTCCGGGCGCGCCAACGACCCGAGTCCGTCAGCCGGCCGTCGTCACGCCGGCGGGATGTTGTGGTTGGCCCGGAAGACGTTGTCGGGGTCGAAGCGTCGTTTGAGCTCGCGCAGGCGGGCATACGCGGGCGCCGGGTAGGCGCCACGAGCGGCATCAGCTTCCTCGGCACCCATGAAGTTGACGTAGCTGGCGGCCCCGGGGCCGGCCAGCTCAGCACGGAAGGCCGCGTTCCAGGCATCGTTGGCGGCGGCACGGCCCAGCTCCGGGTCCCAGACGCTGAGCCAGAGCAGCACGGGTCGATCTCGCCACCCGAACGCGGCGTCATCAGCTGGGACGCGCGCCATTTCGCCGCCGAGGACGCGCAGCTGGACGACCGCGTCCGGCGCGCCAGCCTCCATGAGTCGCCGCTCGATCACGTCGATCCTCGCCTCGTCGAGGGAGTCAAGGAACAGGGTGCGGCTCGAGATGCCAAACGTCGGTTCCTCGTCACGGTCGACCGGGGAGAACAGGTCCGGGTACGGCTTCCAGGTCACGCTGTCGCTGATCGGCGAGCCCAGGGCACGCAGCGGCGCGAGCGCCAGCTTACCGCCGTCCGACGAACCTGACCAGGCGACCGAGAGGTAGACGACCGGCTGCCCGTGGTGCTGATCCGGGATCGCTGGATCCGGCGGCGCGAGCATGATGCTGGGCATCGCCGTCAGCTCGTCGGGCGCGGCAAGCAGGACGGGGACCAGGCTGCGGAGCACGTCGCGCGAGGCCGGCAGAAGGATGTCGCCCGCGAGCACGTTGCCCAGCGGATAGAGCCGGAACTGCAGGCGGGTCACGACCCCGAAGTTCGCCCCGGCACCGCGGATGGCCCAGAAGAGGTCCGGCTCCTCGCTCGCGCTGGCGATCCGCCGCCGGCCGTCGGCGGTCACGATCTCAACCGCGAGGAGACTGTCGATTGTCATCCCGTGTTTGCGCACGAGCCAGCCAACGCCGCCGCCGAGCGTGAGCCCGGCAACGCCGACGGATGCGGTGTCCCCGAACGGCGTCACGAAGCCCTGCGCGTGCGACGCCGCCGTGTACTCGCCGGCGAGAATGCCAGCGTCGGCCCAAGCAGTCTGCCCGGAGGCGTCGAGCTCCACGGCGCGCATCGCTGAGAGGTCCAGGATGAGCGCGCCGTCGCCCGTGCTGAGGCCGCCCAGACTGTGGCCACCGGCTCGAACGATGAGCGGCAGGCCTCGTTCCTGGGCATGTGTGACGACAAGGGCCACGTCGTCCGCGTCGGTGGGACGGACGATCAGTGCGGGATGCCGGTCGACGGACGCGTTGAAGACTTTGCGGGCGCGGTCGTAGTCAAGCGCATCTGGCGTGATCACCTGGCCACGAAACGCCCGGCCTAATCCCGAGGCGTTCCGCGCGGCATCTTCTTGGATCACGTCCCGTCTCCTCTGCGCGCCCGATGCCCTCCGGCGCGCCAGATCAGCCCTGGATGTCGTCTCCGGGCCAGGTGTCCGAGAGAAGATAGCCCTCCGGAAACGGGTCAGTCGGATCGACCAGGACGCGCGTGACGCCCGTGATCCAGGCCGTGCCCCGGATCGCAGGGACGATCGCGGGACGTCCGGCCAGATCTACCTCGCGGATGATGCGCCCATCGAACGTCGAACCGATGACCGAGGCGTGCGTCATCGAATCGCCGACGCCCATCGAACCGCGGGCATGCAGGACGGCGAGGCGGGCCGACAATCCCGTCCCGGTAGCGGAACGATCGAGGCGCCCGGGCGCGACCACGACAGCGTTCTTCGTCACGGCCCCGACGCCGCGCCACGGCTCCGCGATCTGGACGATGCTCACGCCGGCAATCGCGGGGTTCTCCGGATGGACTGGATCGAGCTGCTCGCGCGCCGCCGCCCGAATCAGCTCCCCGACCCGTGACAGGTCGCGCGCCTCGGCCGGCACGAGCTCGAAGCCGAGCGCCTGCGCATCCGCGATCGCGTACCACATGCCGCCGAACGAGACGTCGACGGTCAGCGTGCCGAGACCCGGGACTTCGAGGACGGCATCGAGGCGGTCCGCGAAGCAGGGCACGTTCTCCAGCTCGACCCATTGGACCTTGCCGTCGCGGCAGCCGGCGGTGATGTCGATCGGCCCGCCGGGAGCTTCGAGACGGAACCGCGAGACAGGCTCGTCCTTCGGGACCATCCCGATCTCGAGCAGGACCGTGGCGACACAGATCGTGTTCGAACCCGACATCGCCGGGTATTCGGTCGGCTCCATGATCACGTAGCCGTACGCACAGTCGGCCCGCTTGGACGGCAGGACGACGTTCGAATGCACAGCCACGCTGCCGCGCGGCTCGTGGAGTAGGAGGCGGCGCAGCGAGTCGTCCGCGCGCAGGTGCTCCATCTGCTGAAAGACGGTCGCGCCGGGTGGCGGCTCCACGCCCGCAACGACGACGTTCCCGATCTCGCCGCCGGCGTGGCAGCCGACGACCGTCAGGACCGGCCTGGCCGACATCCAGCGAATGGAGGCCAGCGGATCGGACGATGTGCCGATGTCTTCGACGCCCACGGGTTTGGAGTATGCGACCCGGCCTACCCTTCGGGCGTGCCACCCGACCTGATCGTCGAAGGCCGAATTGCGACCCTGGCGGGGGACCGTGGCTTCGGATGGGTTGAGGCGGTCGCCATTGAGGGCGGTCGCGTGGTCGCCGCCGGGCGGCGAAGCGACGTCGAGGCGTTGGCCGGGCCGTCGACCAGGCGACTGGACGTGGCGCCGGACGAGGTCGTACTGCCCGCGCTGATCGACGCGCACATCCACCTCGTCGAGGCGGCGCGGGCCGTCAACCAGGTCGACCTCTCGAACGCCGCCACGCTGGATGAGGGCCTCGAGATCGTGGCGGCCGCCCATCGCCGATTGCCCGCTACCGCCTGGCTCGAAGGGACCGGCTGGGACGTCACCCGGTGGGGCAGGTGGCCGACGGCCGGTGACCTCGATAACGTCGCGCCGGGCCGGGCCGCGTTCCTGTGGTCGCACGAGCTCCACCAGGTCTGGGTCAGCTCGGCCGCGATGGCTGCGGCCGGGATCGATGCGGAGACGCCGGACCCGGCCGACGGTCGGATTCGCCGCGAGGAAACCGGGAAGCCGACCGGGATGCTCCACGAAGGCGCCTCGAAGCTCGTCACGCGCCGCGCTCCCGAGCCGACCGAGGAGTGGCTCGCGAACGCCATTGAGGCGTACTGCCGAAGCCTCCTTGCCTACGGCATCGTCGCCGTCCACGACCTTGCGCAGCTCATCCCGGACGTCGACCTGACCGGCGGGATCGCGATCATCGAACGCCTCGCGGACGCCGGCCGGCTCCCGGTGCGCGTCCACCAGTCGATCCGGACTGAGGCGCTGGACCTCGCCATCGAACGCGGACTTCGAAGCGGGGCACCGCTCGGGGAATCTGATCGCGCGAGGTTCGGCTGGTTGAAGGTGTTCGGCGACGGATCGCTGTTCTCTCGGACCGCATACCTCCTCGAGCCGTGGGCAACAACCGATGAACGGGGCGCTCCTCCGGCCGGTCCCCGTGGCCTGCCCACGACGACTCCCGAGGAGATGGCATCGCTGGCTCGGCGGGCGGCGGCGGCCGGAATTGCCACGTCCATCCACGCGATCGGCGACGCGACGGTCCGGGCGGCGCTCGACGCCCTGGGGCCGGTCGCCGGGCTGTCGACGACCCGCGCCCGGATCGAACACCTCCAGTTCGTTGACCCGCAGGACGTGTCGCGCTTCGGAGCGCTGGGTGTCGTGGCCTCGATCGAGCCGATTCACCTCCGCGGCGACGCTCGCTGGGCGCGAGCCGGGCTCGGCGACCGGGCCGAGCGGATTGGCTACGCGTGGCGGACGCTTGCAGACGCCGGCGCGCTCCTTGCGTTCGGCGCCGATGCCCCGTACGAAGACGTCGATCCGTGGCCCGGGCTGGCCCTGGCCGTGACGCGCTCGGACCCGAGCTGGGCGGATGGTGACGTGTTCGGCGCCGGCGAAGCGCTGACGCTCGAGGCAGCGCTGCGCGGCCACACCGTGGGCCCAGCGATCACGGCAGGCGAGCCGAATCGGGGACGGCTTGCCGCTGGTTACTGGGCGGACCTGATGGTCGTGCCTGCCGCGGCGATCGACGGGCCGACCGTGCGGGGAGGGCTGCTCTCGGCGGTTCGAGCATCGCTCGTGATCAGCGAGGGAGCATTCGCGTTCGAAGCATGACCCTCGTGGCCGTCAGTAGGTGGTGACGGTCACCGGCGTCAGCTCGATATCGCGGACGTTTCTCGTCATCACCTGAGCTCCGGCGGCGAGTGCCGCCGATGCAATGAGGGAGTCCGCGAGGCTCAGCGACAGGCCGTTTGCTCGCGCCGTCGCACGCCACCGTCCGGCCTCGAACGCTGTCTCGGGGCCCGGCTGCACGAACTCGATGGGTTGCAGCAGTCGCCGGGCGGCTTCGAAGTCGGCATCGCGCAGGCCCGTGACCAGCTCACAAACGACGACGTCATTGATGACCAGCTCGCTGCCATCGTCAATGAGCCTGCTCATCATGGCCTGCGCTTCCGGCAGGCCGCGCCAGTAGTCGATGAGGAAGCTCGTGTCGAGGAAGACCCGGCTCGAGCTCAACCCCAGGGATCCGCGCCCGCCGCGCGTCCAGCGCGAACCCATTCGACGACCCGATCCGACGTAGACCAGTGCTCATACCCCGGTCGGTCTCGAAGCCAGCCGGCGCCGGCGAGCAATGCCTGCCGCTGTTCGTCGCGGCGAACGGCCCGCTCAAGGGCCTCGGTGACGTACCGGCTCCGGCCGCGGCTGCCCGCGAGGCGGTCTACCCGCTTCACGAGCTCGGGCGGCAGGACGAGGTTTGTGCGCACAGTTATGCGCACATTATTGCGCAATCAATGCCCTGCCGGCAACGCTGCCGACCTCTGTCGAGGCGTGCTCGGTGCGCCCGCTGCGTTTTGGCCGAGGCCTGCGTCTGTACGGTATGGAGATGGCGCGGACAATCGTTGCGTCCGCCGGTGGCGAAGCCGAAGTCGAGCGGTTGGCAGCGCTCGTCACGGTCCAGTACGAGCGCCAGGGCCGGATCCTGTGGGGCCTTGCCCGGCGTCTCGGCGCGAACGACGAAACGGCGGCCGACGTCGTCCAGGAGACGCACGTCCGGCTGTGGCGCACGCTCCTCGACGGAACGCACATCGACGACCTCGATGCCTGGACGTTCCGCGTTGCCTATCGGCTCGTCATGGACCAGCACCGGCTCGGGCGGCGCATTCGCGAGCTCGCCGAACGCTTCTCCGAGCCACCGACGCTGACGATCAGCGCGGGCATTGACGACGCCGTCAGCCTCTGGCCGGCGGTCGACCGACTGCCTGAACGCGAGCGCGTGACGATGTACCTGCGCTTCCGTGCCGACCTGTCGTTCGACCAGATCGCCGAGGTCATGGGCATCTCGGCCGCCGGGGCGAGGACGTACGCGAGTCGCGGTGTCGAGCGGCTGCGCGTCGCTCTTTCGCCCGCGGAAGGTGAGTCGAATGCTTAGCTCGCAGATCGAGGCACGGCTCCGCTTCGCGGCTCCGGACGAACCGGCGGTCCTTCCGCCCCTCGTGCTACCAGAGGGCGTCCACCGGGCAGATGTGCCGATGCGTGTCGCGCTCCGCGCTCGGATCGGGTCACGTCGCGCCGACATGCGGCTCCTGTTCGTCGCCCTCATGGTCGCGCTGGCGGTCGTCGCAGCCATCGTCGGCGGCACGCCGCATCGGCCACCCGCGGACCCCTTCGTCTACCACGGCGACGCGTTCTCCGTCGCCTGGCCCGGCGACTGGGATCAGCCCATCGACGGGAGCTTCTGGCTCGGAGACGGCAGCGAGCCCTTCCTCCTTGCTGCGACCGTCGTGACCATCGCGACGAGCCGCGAGCTGAGTGGCTGCGCGGACGTGACCCCGGGCCCGACATTGCCTGGCCCGGTCATGACGGGCCAGCCTGCGCCGAGTGATGTGATCGACCCGCAGCCTGACGCGATGATGATGTGTGTCCGATCTGCGGAGCTTCCCGACGACACGGTCCGCATAACGCTCCTGACCGGCGAGAGAGCGGACGTCTACACGACGCCCGGGCTCACCGACGATTGGACCGAGACGGTCGATGGCGCGCCAGCGCAACTCGTCGTCGACGGTGTCGACGAGACACGCTGGCCTGGCGTCGATGAGATCCGGACGTGGACGCTTGTCCTGCCGAGCTTCGTCGGCAGCATCGTCAGGTTGCGTGCCGAGCTGAGCGGCCCGGATCTCGAAGGCGGTCGGGCAGCCGTAGACGACATCCTGGCGTCGTTCACGATCGAGAACCATCCACCGGCGCTAAACCTCAGCACGATCGGCGACGTGAGGGCCAAGGCGCTCGACGCCATTGCGGAGCAGGCCCGCGCTCTGAACGGCTCGGAGTTCTTTGCGTGCTTCCCGCGCCGGAACGACGGTGTCGAGGTGATGCTCGAGGACGGTCCCCTTGGTCATCTCGACACGCCCGTCAAGGCCTCGTGCTCCACGTTCATCACGCCGGCGGCGAGCGCCCTGTGGAAGCTCGTGCTCGAGGTGTCGTTCATCGAGGGCGACAACGCCCGCGTCGTCTGGTCGCGGGCGTACTTCCTGGACGCGGAAGGCAACGTTGTTGCCGAGGGCCAGATCGAGGGCGCGGACTTTCCGGAGGGTTGAGGTCTCGGCGTCGACGACGCCAGGACGAAGGAGGGTGAGGTCATGCGATCCATGCGCATTCGAAGCGCGCGGCTTCAGGCAGTCGTGATCAGCGTCACGCTCGCGGCGTCCCTGCCGATGTCCGCGTACGGAGACCAGGCCGGCGTGCCGCCAGGCCCGCCCACAAGCGTTACGGCGGCGGCGGGCGACGGCGTTGTCTACCTGAGCTGGCTGGCTCCCGCCGATACCGGCAGCGGCCCGATCATCGACTATTGGTTCAGCGCGAGCGTGTACGGCGTCGTCGTTCTGCAAAAGGATCTCTTCAGCACGGCCACGGTGGCGATCCTCGGGTATGACGACTTCGCGATCAATGACATCTCGGTCGTGTACTCCGTTTATGCCGCTACTGAGTTTGGGTACACGGAGTCAGCCCCAGCCGCGGAGGTAACACCGCGCGCGGGGGCGCCCACGCCGAGCGTGGTGATCGAGAGCGTCTCGCCCGCGGGTGGGTCCGCGACGTCTGATGGCGGTGGCGGCCCGACGCCCTCCGATCCTGTCGCGACGACGGTGAACGCACCAGCAACCGCCGGCGGCGGCACGATCACGATCGCCGAGACCACTCCTTCCGAGGCACCGGCGGGGTTCGTGTTCCTCGGCCAGGAGATCGTCATCGAGTCGACGCTCGCGACCGACGCAAGCAACCCGCTCCGGATCACGTTC
>DASRJS010000035.1:0-16308 GCA_035649355.1 Candidatus Polarisedimenticolia bacterium | reverse complement strand
TTCGACGGGCATGAGGAACGGCTTGTCGATCGCCCGCTCGGGCGTCGGAATGTAGGAGTCGACCGCGTCCATCAGCTCCTGGATCGGGGCGTACGCCTCGTTGGCCGGGTCGTCGGGCGCCTCGAGGGCCTTCAGGGCCGAGCCCCGGACGACCGGCAGGTCGTCGCCCGGGAAGTTGTACTTCGACAGGAGCTCGCGGACCTCGAGCTCGACGAGGTCGAGGAGCTCGGGGTCGTCGACCATGTCGACCTTGTTGAGGAAGACGACGATGTACGGGACCTCGACCTGGCGGGCCAGGAGGATGTGCTCGCGGGTCTGGGGCATCGGCCCGTCGGTCGCGGCGACGACGAGGATCGCGCCGTCCATCTGGGCGGCGCCGGTGATCATGTTCTTGATGTAGTCGGCGTGGCCCGGGCAGTCGACGTGGGCGTAGTGGCGGGCGTCGGTCTCGTACTCGACGTGGGCGATCGCGATCGTGATCCCGCGCTCGCGCTCCTCGGGCGCGTTGTCGATCGTCTCGAAGGCGCGGTACTCGGCCTCGCCCTTCAGCGCGAGGTACTTCGTGATCGCCGCGGTCAGACTCGTCTTGCCGTGGTCGATATGGCCGATCGTGCCGATGTTCACGTGCGGCTTGTTGCGCTCGAACTTCTTCTTGGCCATCGCTCTTCCCTGCTCCTCTCGCCCGGCCCCTAGACCTTGCTCTTCGCGACGAGCTCGGCCGCCACGCTGGCGGGGACCTCGGCGTAATGGGACAGCTCCATCGAGTAGCTCGCGCGACCCTGGGTCATCGACCGCAGGTCCGTCGCGTAACCGAACATCTCGGCCAGCGGCACGAACGAGCGGACGACGACGGTCGTGCCGCGCACGTCCGTCGCCTCGACCAGCCCGCGCCGGCTGTTGAGATCGCCGATGACGTCGCCCATGAAGTCCTCGGGGCTTGTCACCTCGACCCGCATGATCGGCTCGAGGACGACCGGCGACGCCTTCTGCACGGCGTCCTTCACGGCCATCGACGCGGCGATCTTGAAGGCCATCTCAGATGAGTCGACCTCGTGGTACGAGCCGTCATAGACGGTCGCCTTGACGTCGACCATCGGGTAGCCCGCATGCGGGCCTGTCTCGAGGGTCTCGCGGATGCCGTGGTCGATCGAGCGCATGTACTCGCGGGGGATCGTTCCGCCGACAATCTTGTCGACGTACTCGTAGCCGCTGCCCTTCTCGCCCGGCTCGAGCTTCAGCACGACATGGCCGTACTGGCCCTTGCCGCCGGTCTGGCGGACGAAGCGGCCGTTGCCGTCGGCGGCGCGGCGGATCGTCTCGCGGTAGGAGACCTGCGGCCGGCCGACGTTCGCCGCGACCTTGAACTCGCGGACCATGCGATCGACGATGACGTCGAGGTGCAGCTCGCCCATGCCGGCGATGAGCGTCTCGCCGCTCTCGGGGTCGGTCTTGACCCGGAACGTCGGGTCCTCCTCGGCCAGGCGGCCAAGGGCGATCGCCATCTTGTCCTGGTCGATCTTCGTCTTCGGCTCGATCTTGACCTCGATGACGGGCTCGGGGAACGAGATCGTCTCGAGGAGGATCGGGTGCTCGGGGTCCGACAGCGTGTCGCCGGTGAAGGTCTCCTTCAGGCCGACGGCTGCGGCGATATCGCCGGCGCGGACCTCGTCGACCTCCTCGCGGTCGTTCGCGTGCATCTCGAGGATCCGGCCGATTCGCTCCTTCTTGCCCTTGCCCGGGTTGAGGATGTACGAGCCGGCCTTGAGCGTGCCCGAATACACGCGGAAGTAGGCGAGCTTGCCGACAAACGGGTCGGCCGCGATCTTGAACGCGAGTGCCGCGAACGGCTCCTTGTCGTCGACGGTCCGGACGAGCTCCTGGTCGCTGCCGGGCTTGAGCCCGATCGTCGGCGGGACATCGAGCGGCGACGGCAGGTACTCGATGACCGCGTCGAGCATCGGCTGGATGCCCTTGTTCTTGAGCGCCGAGCCGGTGAGGATCGGGACGAACTTCGACTGGAGGGTGCCGAGCCGGAGGCCGTGGCGGATCTCGTCCGGCGTCAGCTCCTCGCCCTCGAGGTACTTGTGGGTCAGGTCGTCGTCGACCTCCGCCGCGGCGGAGATCATCTGCTCGCGGTGCTTCTTCGCCTCGGGCAGGAGGCGCTCCGGGATGTCGACCACGTCGATGCTCGAGCCGAGGTCGTCGCGGTACAGGATCGCCTTCATCTCGACGAGATCGATCACGCCCTCGAAGGAGTCCTCGGAGCCGATCGGGATCTGGATCGGCACGGGCGTCGCGCCGAGGCGCTCGACGATCATGTCGACACAGCGCCAGAAGTCGGCGCCGGTCCGGTCGAGCTTGTTGATGAAGCAGATCCGCGGCACGCCGTAGCGGTCGGCCTGGCGCCAGACGGTTTCCGACTGCGGCTCGACGCCGGCGACGCCATCGAAGACGACGACGGCGCCATCGAGGACGCGCAGGCTCCGCTCGACCTCAACCGTGAAGTCCACGTGCCCGGGCGTATCGATGATGTTGATGCGATGGTCGTGCCAGAAGCAGGTCGTCGCCGCGGCAGTGATCGTGATGCCGCGCTCCTGCTCCTGGGCCATCCAGTCCATCGTCGCCGCGCCGTCGTGGACCTCGCCGAGCTTGTAGATCTTCTTCGTGTAGAAGAGGATCCGCTCGGTGACGGTCGTCTTGCCGGCGTCGATGTGGGCGATGATGCCGATGTTCCGCGTGCGGGCGAGCGGAACTTCACGTACCACGGGTCGTCGCTCCCCCGCCTACCACTTGAAATGGCTGAAGGCCTTGTTGGCCTCGGCCATCTTGTGCGTGTCCTCGCGCCGCTTGACGGCGGCGCCGAGGCCGTTCATCGCGTCGACGAGCTCGGCGGCGAGCTTCTCGCTCATGCTCTTGCCGCTGCGCTTGCGGGCGGCCTGGACGAGCCAGCGCACGCCGAGCGAGAGACGGCGGTCGCCGCGGATCTCGACGGGCACCTGGTACGTGGCGCCACCGACACGGCGCGGCTTGACCTCGATGATCGGCGTCGCGTTGCGCAGGGCCGATTCGAGGACCTCGAGGCCGGGTCGCTTGGACGACGCCTCGGCCCGGGCGAGGGCCTGGCGCAGGATCCGCTCGGCGAGGCGCTGCTTGCCCGCGGTCATGATCTTGGCGTGGAAGCGCGCCGTGGTGCGGTTCGCCGGGATCGTCTCGTATTTCGACTTGCGCGGGGTGCTTGCTCGACGCGGCATGTCAGCGCGCGCCTCCGGCGGCCTTCGACTTGGCGCCGTACTTCGAGCGGCCCTGCTGGCGATCCTTGACCCCGGCGGCGTCGAGCGTGCCGCGGATGATGTGGTACTTCACCGAGGGCAGGTCCTTGACCTTGCCGCCGCGGACGAGCACGACCGAGTGCTCCTGGAGGTTGTGGCCGATCCCGGGGATGTAGGCCGTGACCTCCATGCCGTTGGTGAGCCGCACGCGCGCGATCTTGCGCAGCGCCGAGTTCGGCTTCTTTGGCGTCATCGTCCGAACCTGCAGGCAGACGCCGCGCTTCTGGGGGGCACCCGGAATCGGCACCTGGCGCTGGCGCAGGCTGTTCCAGTTCTTGCGCATCGCGGGGGCCTTGATCTTCTTGATCGCAGTCCGCCGGCCATGGCGCACGAGCTGGCTGATCGTCGGCACGAAGGCGCTCTTCCTTTCCGTTGTCTCGGTCGATGTCGCGGCCCGGCTGCACCGGCCACGTGACCATGGGCTCGGGGCCCACGGCACAATGCCGGCGGCGAACCGCGCGTCGCGGGCTCGGTGGTGGGCTCGGCGCGCACGCCAAGGCCCAATTTCCGGTCGAAGCCGCGAACGCGGAGTGTAGCAACCGCCCGTTCGGAGTGTCAAACGAGCGAACCCGGCGACGGAGTGTCCGGCGCCGGGCTCGAATGTCGTGTGGATCGGCTGCCGACGACCCGCGATTGGGCCGGCGGCAAGCCAGGGATCAGGCCTCCGGTTTCGCGGTCTCCGCGTCCTGGAGGAACGGGTTGTCGGCCGCCTCGTCGTCGTCGTCCGCAGCCGCTGCGAACGGGTTCGGCTCGGCGTCCTCGTCGGCGCCGGCGATCGTCGCCGCCAGGGCCAGCCCGGCCGCGTCGTCGTCGGGTGGGCGGGCGCCCTCCTCGAGGAACGGGTTGTAATCGCCAGCCGCGTCGTCGAGCGCCTCGCCGGCGAGGGCCTCGAGGGCCGCCCGCCGGTCGCGCTCCTTGCGCGCCGCGATGTTCGCCGGCGCGCCCGTCCCGGCCGGGATGAGCTTGCCGATGATGACGTTCTCCTTGAGCCCGATCAGGTGGTCCTTGGCGCCGTTGATGGCGGCCTCGGTCAGCACCCGGGTCGTCTCCTGGAAGGACGCCGCGGCGAGGAAGCTCGAGGTGTTCAGCGACGCCTTCGTCACGCCGAGGAGCACGGTCTGGGCCGTCGCCGGCTCGCCGCCCTCGGCGAGGACGCGGTTGTTCGCCTCCTCGAACTCGAGCCGGTCGACGAGCTCCGTCGGGAGCAGGTCGACGTCGCCCGGCTGGTCGATGCGGACCTTGCGGAGCATCTGCCGGACGATGATCTCGATGTGCTTGTCGTTGATCGTCACGCCCTGGCTGCGGTAGACCTTCTGGACTTCCTTGACCAGGTAGCGCTGGACGGCGTCCTTGCCGCGCGTGTCGAGGTATTCCTGCGGGTTGATCGGCCCGTCGGTGATCGCGTCGCCGGCCCGGATCTCGCTGCCGTTCTCGATCAGGATGCGGGCGCTGTGCGGGATCGGGTACTCGCGCTCGACGACGTCCTCGGCGCGGACGACGAGTCCGCCGTCGGTCTTCGCGAGGAAGCCCTTCGCCGAGGCCGTGATGTCGCCGTCCTTCGTGCGGGCGATGACCTGGCCGGCGTCGACGAGGTCGCCGGCGGCAGCGAGCAGCTCGGTGCCCTTGCCGACGCTGATCGGCGTGTCGTAGGCCTCGCGGCTGACGACCTTGACCTTCGTGCCGGTGTCGGCCCGGATGACCTCGACCGTGCCATCGATGTGGCTGATCTCGGCCTTGCCCTTGGGGACGCGGGCCTCGAACAGCTCCTCGACGCGCGGCAGGCCGGCCGTGATGTCGAGCCCGGCGACGCCGCCGGTGTGGAACGTTCGCATCGTGAGCTGGGTGCCCGGCTCGCCGATCGACTGGGCGGCGATGATGCCGACGGCCTCGCCCGCGGCGACGACCTCGCCGGTGGCGAGGTTGCGGCCGTAGCACGCCCGGCAGACGCCGTGGCGGGCCTCGCAGGTGAGCGGTGATCGGACGAGCACCTCGTCGATGTTCGAGGCGTCGATCGCCGCCGCCACCTCTTCGGTGATCAGCTCGTTGCGGTCGATGAGCGGCGCCGGGTTCTTGCCCTTCGCGCTCGGATCCGGTAGCGGCGCGGCCGCGGCGCGGCCGATGAGCCGCTTGCGGAACTCCTCGCGGACGTTGCCGCGCGCGACCTCGTCAGAGGCCGGCCAGGCGACACCCATCATGTCGGCGGTGTCTTCCGAGGTGATCCAGCTGCCCTCTTCGGTGCCGCAGTCGTCTTCCTTGGTGATGACGTCCTGGGCGACGTCGACGAGGCGCCGCGTCAGGTATCCCGAGTCCGCGGTCCGGAGGGCCGTGTCGGCGAGACCCTTGCGGGCGCCGTGGGTCGAGATGAAGTACTCGAGGACCGTCATGCCCTCGCGGAAGTTGCTCCGCACGGGCACGTCGATGATCCGGCCGGACGGGTCGGCCATGAGGCCGCGCATCGCGCCGAGCTGGCCGATGTTGCCCTTGTTTCCGCGGGCCCCCGAGTCGGTCATCATCCGCAGCGAGTTCTCTTCCGGCAGCGCCTTCATCATCGAGTCGGAGACGCTGCGGGTCGTGTCCTGCCAGAGCTCGACGACCTGCTCGTAGCGCTCTTCCTCGGTGATGAGGCCGCGCTGGAACTGGCGATCGATCTCGCCAACCGCGTGGTCGGCCTTCTCGAGCAGGGGCGCCTTCTCCTTCGGCGTGACGATGTCCCAGAGGCCGATCGTCATGCCGCCGCGGGTCGCGAACTGGAAGCCGACGCTCTTGATGCCATCGACGAGATGGGCGGTCTCCTCGGGGCCGAGGAGCCGGTAGCACTCATCGACGAGCCGCTTGAGCTCGGTCCGCTTCATGACCTGGTTCGAATAGCGCAGCCGGTCGGGCAGGATCTGGTTGAACAGGATCCGGCCGACGGTCGTCCGCTGGCGGACGAGCCGGGTCTCGCCGGCGGCCTCGTCCCAGGCGTTGACCATGACCTCGATCGGCTCATGGAGCTTCAGGCTGGCCGCGCTGTGCTTGGCGCCGTTCGCAACGGCCGTGCCCTCGCCGTCATCGTCGACCTTGGCGCTGATATGGGCGAGGCCGCGGGCTGACAGGTCGTACGCGTAGAGCGCCTCATCCTCGCTGCCGAAGATGCGCGTGCGCGGAGCCGGGCCCTCGCGCTCGAGCGTCAGGTAGTAGCAGCCAAGGACCATGTCCTGGGTCGGCGCGACGACCGGGCTGCCGTCGGCGGGCGACAGCAGGTTCGCGGTCGAGAGCATCATCGTCCGCGCCTCTTCCTGGGCGGCCGAGCTGAGCGGCACGTGGACCGCCATCTGGTCGCCGTCGAAGTCGGCGTTGAAGGCCGTGCAGACGAGCGGGTGGATCTGGATCGCCGAGCCCTCGACGAGGACCGGCATGAACGCCTGGATGCCCAGGCGGTGGAGCGTCGGCGCGCGGTTGAGCAGGACGGGGTGGTCCTTGATGACCTCTTCGAGGACATCCCAGACCTCGGGCCGGACGCGCTCCACGATGCGCTTCGCGCTCTTGATGTTGTGGGCGAAGCCCTTCTCGACGAGCTGCCGCATGACGAACGGCTTGAACAGCTCGAGGGCCATCTTCTTCGGCAGGCCGCACTGGTGGAGCTTGAGCTCCGGGCCGACGACGATGACCGAGCGGCCGGAGTAGTCGACGCGCTTGCCGAGCAGGTTCTGGCGGAAGCGGCCCTGCTTGCCCTTGAGCATGTCGGAGAGGCTCTTGAGCCGGTGGTTGCCGGTGCCCGCGATCGCCCGGCCGCGGCGGCCGTTGTCGATCAGCGCGTCACAGGCTTCCTGGAGCATCCGCTTCTCGTTGCGGATGATGATCTCGGGCGCACCGAGCTCGAGGAGCCGCTTGAGGCGGTTGTTGCGGTTGATGACGCGGCGGTAGAGGTCGTTCAGGTCGGACGTCGCGAAGCGGCCGCCGTCGAGCTGGACCATCGGCCGCAGGTCCGGCGGGATGACCGGCACGACCGAGAGGATCATCCACTCGGGTCGCGTGCCGGAGCGCCGGAAGGCCTCGATGAGCCGGAGTCGCTTGATCGCCTTCTTGCGGCGCTGGCCGGAGCTCGTCCGGACCTCGGCATGGAGGCTGTGGGCGAGCTCGTCCACGTCCATGCGGCTGATGATGTCGCGGACGGCCTCGGCGCCCATGCCGGCGCTGAAGACGCGGCCGCGGCCGCTGCCGTTGATCTTCTCGTCGAGGTTCCGGTACTCGGTCTCGCCGAGGGTCATGAGGCGCTTGATGCCCTCGACCTCGGCGCGCGCCGTCTTCATCTCGTCCTTGGCGCCCTGGGCCGACTCCGCGAGACGCTCGCGCTCGGCATGCAGGGCGTCGTCCATCGCGGCCCGAAGGTCGGCGATCTTCTGCTCGACCGCGGTCGCCTCGTCGCGCTCGCGGTCCTGGAGCTCGTGGTTGACGCGCTCGGTCTCGGCGCCGACGACCGCGCGCAGCTTCGCAAGGGCCTCCTTGCCGCCCTTCTCGCCGGCGGCGACGATGACCTCGCCGGTCGAGCCGAAGACGATCGACTCCTCGGCGGCCGCCGTCTTGAGGGCCTTGATCTCGGCCTCGAGGGCCTGGGCCGCGGTGACGATCTCCTCGGTCCGCGCCGCACGCTGCGACTCGAGGTCCGCCTTGAGCGTCTTGAGGCCGTCGGTGAGCTCGTCCTTGTGGCGGTTGAAGTCAGCCTTCAGCTCGTCCTCGAGCTCGTTGAGCCGCTGGCCGCCCTTGCCGCCGCGGCCCTCGGCCTCCTCCTCGATCGCGAGCAGCGCGCGCTTGCGGGCATCCTCGTCGACGGACGTGACGATGTAGAGCGCGAAGTACAGGATCCGCTCGAGGTTCCGGGGGCTGATGTCGAGCAGGATGCCCAGCCGGCTGGGCGTGCCCTTGAAATACCAGATGTGGCTGACCGGGCTCGCGAGCTGGATGTGGCCCATCCGTTCGCGGCGGACCTTCGAGCGCGTGACCTCGACGCCGCACTTGTCGCAGATGATGCCCTTGTAGCGGATGCGCTTGTACTTGCCGCAGTAGCACTCCCAGTCCTTCGTGGGACCGAAGATGCGCTCGTCGAACAGGCCGTCCTTCTCCGGCTTGAGCGTGCGGTAGTTGATCGTCTCGGGCTTCGTCACCTCGCCCTTCGACCATTCCCGGATCTGGTCCGGGCTGGCGAGCGAGATCCGAATCGCGTTGAAGTTGTTGACCTCGAGCATCATTCTCCTCCGCGCTGCCGTCTGGCTCGGCGGCGCGATCCGGTCGAAGGGCGAGCGTCAGCGGGCCGGCCGGTGCCCGGGGACGCCGTTTGGGCGAGAGGGTTCGGTATCAGTCTTCGAAGCCGGCGAGATTGATCCCGCCAAGGTCCGGCAGCAGGTAGCCGCTGCTGTCGTCCTCCGCCAGCGGGATCTCTTCGTCGTTGTGGTCGAGGATCTCGGCATTGAGGCCGAGGCTGCGCAGCTCCTTGATGAGGACCTTGAAGGATTCGGGGACGCGCGGCGGCTGGATCTCCTCGCCCTTGACGATCGCTTCGTATGTCTGGACGCGTCCGAGGACGTCGTCCGACTTCACCGTCAGGAGCTCCTGGAGGATGTTCGCCGCGCCATAGGCCTCGAGCGCCCAGACCTCCATCTCGCCGAAGCGCTGGCCGCCGAACTGGGCTTTGCCGCCGAGAGGCTGCTGGGTGATGAGGCTGTAGGGGCCCGTCGAGCGGGCGTGGATCTTGTCCTCCACCAGGTGGTGGAGCTTGAGCATGTAGATGAAGCCAACCGTGATCGGCTGGTCGAAGGCCTCGCCGCTGCGGCCATCGCGAAGGACGATCTTGCCGTCCTCGGGCAGGCCGGCCTCGATGAGCTCGGTCCGGATCTGGGCCTCGGTCGCGCCATCGAAGACGGCGGTCGCCGCCATCTCGCCCTTGGTGTGGAGAGCCCAGCCAAGGTGCGTCTCGAGGATCTGGCCGATGTTCATCCGGCTCGGCACGCCGAGCGGGTTGAGGATGATGTCGACGGGAGTGCCATCAGGCAGGAAGGGCATGTCCTCCTGCGGCAGGATCTTCGCGATCACCCCCTTGTTACCGTGCCGGCCGGCCATCTTGTCGCCGACCGAGATCTTCCGCTTCTGCGCCACGGAGACCCGGACGAGCCGGTTCACACCGGGCTGGAGGTCGTCGTTGTTGTCGCGGCTGAACTCGCGGATCTCGACGACCTTGCCGCGCTCACCGTGCGGCAGGCGCAGCGAGCTGTCCTTCACCTCGCGCGCCTTCTCGCCGAAGATCGCGCGCAGGAGGCGCTCCTCCGCCGTCAGCTCGGTCTCGCCCTTCGGCGTGATCTTGCCGACGAGGATGTCGCCAGGGCGAACCTCGGCGCCGATGTAGACGACACCCTCTTCGTCGAGGTCCTTGAGGGACTCCTCGCCGACGTTCGGGATGTCGCGCGTGATCTCCTCGGGCCCGAGCTTCGTGTCCCGCGACTCGATCTCGTGCTTCTCGATGTGGATGCTCGTGAAGAGGTCGTCGCGGACCATCCGATCGCTGATGACGATCGCGTCCTCGTAGTTGCCGCCCTCGAAGCTCATGAACGCCACGAGGACGTTCCGGCCGAGCGCGAGCTCGCCGCCGCTCGTGGACGACGAGTCGCCGATCGCCTCGCCGGCCGCGACGCGCTGGCCGACGTCGACGATGGGCCGCTGGTGGATGCAGGTGCCCTGGTTGCTCCGGACGAACTTCAGGAGCTTGTACTCCTCGAGCTCGCCGGCGTCGGATTCGATCTGGACGCGCTCCGCGGTCACCGAGGTCACAACGCCCGCCGAGCGTGAGACGACGACCTGGCCGGAGTCACGAGCGGCGCGCTCCTCCATGCCGGTGCCGACGATCGGCGCCTCCGGCTCGAGAAGGGGCACGGCCTGGCGCTGCATGTTCGAGCCCATGAGAGCCCGGTTTGCATCATCGTGCTCGAGGAACGGGATGAGCGCGGTCGCGACGGACACGACCTGCTTCGGGCTGACGTCCATGTATTCGATCTGGTCCGGACGCGCCTCCGGGAACGCGTCCCGATAGCGCGACGGCACGCGCTCGTCGACGAAGTGGCCGGTGTCGTCGAGGCGGGCGTTCGCCTGGGCCACGACGTGCTGCTCCTCCTCGTCGGCGGGGAGGTACTCGATCTGGTCGGTGACGACCGGGCGGATCGGGAACGCGGCCGCCTTCTGCTTCTTCAGCTCGGCCACGCCGGCGTCTGAGAGCTTCTGGCCGCGCTTCTGGATGACCGTGCCGGTCTTGGTCGCGATGTCGGCGCCGGTTTCGAAGGTCTTCAGATCGGGATCGTCCCAGGACACGGTCCGGCGGACCTTCCGATAGGGCGTCTCGATGAAGCCGTAGCTGTTGATCCGGCCGTACGTCGCGAGCGAGCCGATGAGGCCGATGTTCGGACCTTCCGGCGTCTCGATCGGGCAGATCCGGCCGTAGTGGCTGTGGTGGACGTCGCGGACGTCGAATCCGGCGCGCTCGCGCGACAGGCCGCCCGGCCCGAGGGCCGACAGGCGCCGCTTCGAGGTGATCTCGGCGAGCGGGTTCGTCTGGTCCATGAACTGGCTGAGCTGGCTGCCGCCGAAGAACTCCTTCATCGCGGCCACGACCGGCCGGATGTTGATGAGCGCGTTCGGCGTCGCTTTGTCGATCTCCTGGATCGTCATCCGCTCGCGGACGACGCGCTCCATCCGGAGCAGGCCGATCCGGAAGGCGTTCTGGATGAGCTCGCCGTTGGCCCGGATGCGGCGGTTCCCGAGGTGGTCGATGTCGTCCTTCGGGTGGAGGCCGCGGTTCGACTCGATGAGGTTGCCGACGATCGCGGCGATGTCCTCGCGGGTGATCGTGCGCTGCTCGCGCGGCAGCTCGATCGACATGCGATCGGCGACGCCATCGAGCTTCTTGTTGAACTTGTAGCGGCCGACGCGACCGAGGTCGTAGCGGCGGAAGTTGAAGAACAAGCTCTCGACAAGCTGGCGGGCGTTGTCACCCGTGGGCGGATCGCCCGGCCGGAGCTTCTTGTAGACCTCGATCAGGGCCTCGCCCTGGGTCTTCGTGAGGTCCTTGTCCAGCGTGTTCGCGACGAACGGGTGCTCGGGATCGAGATCGAGCGGCGCGAAGAGCGCGGCGATCTCGTCGTTCGTCTCGTAGCCGACGGCTCGCAGGAGGGTGGTCGCGGCGATCTTGCGCTTGCGGTCCACCTTGACCCAGAGCTGGTCCTTGTTGTTCGTCTCGAACTCGAGCCAGGCGCCGCGGTTCGGGATGACCTTCGCCGAGAAGAGCATCCGGCCCGATGACGGGTCCTCGACCTCGCTGTAGTAGACGCCCGGCGAGCGGACGAGCTGGCTGACGACGACGCGCTCCGCGCCGTTGATGACGAACGTGCCGAGGTCGGTCATCCACGGGTAGTCGCCCATGTAGACGCGCTGGCGCTGGATCTCGCCCGTTTCCTTGATCAGCAGCTCGACGTTGACGTAGAGCGGCTTGCTGAACGTCAGGTCCTTGGTCCGGCACTCCTCCTCGGAGTACTTCGGGACACCGAACTCGTAATCGAGGAACTGGAGCTCCATGACCTTGGCGGTGAAGTCCTTGATCGGGCTGATCTCGTCGAACAGCTCGCGGAGGCCCTTCTCGATGAACCACTGGAACGACTCCAGCTGGAGCTCGATGAGGTTTGGAACCGGGAGGACTTCCGGGATCCGGGCATAGCGCTTGCGCGCCGAAGCCGCGGCCACCGGGGCCGCCATGTCAGCAGACAGCATGAAAAGACCGCTCCTTCGGGGAGGAGGTAGAGAGAAGGGAAGCCACGCTCACAGAACTGCAAAGGATATCGCGTTCTGCTCGATTGTCAAACGCCCACCACGGGCCGCCCGACGGGCTCGCCCCAGTCGCGTCGTGCTCGACGCGCTGGACCTCCAACCGCCGCTGTGCTGCCACGGCACCACCGAGACGCGAACGGCCGCTGCCATGCGGACTCGATCCCAACGGGATGTGCGTTCTGGTCGATTCGTGCGCCGGGTGCACGTTATGGGCCGGTTTCCCGTCGATCACGTCGTAGTGGTGCTGGGACAGCACACCTGGCAATCGCGGCAATCGCGGCAATCGAGGCAGTAGCGGCAGACGCGCGAACGCGGCCTCAGGCGATGGGCGCTGAGGCCGCGTCGTGATCGCGAGTCGTGGGTCGAACTACGAGATCGTGACCTTGGCGCCGACCTCTTCGAGGGCCGCCTTGATCTTCTCGGCCTCGTCCTTGGCAACGCCTTCCTTGACGGGCTTCGGCGTTGCGTCGACGAGATCCTTGGCCTCCTTGAGGCCGAGACCGGTCAGCTCGCGCACGACCTTGATCACGGGGATCTTGTTCGGGCCGATCTCGGCCAGGGTCGCCGTGAACTCGGTCTGCTCCTCGGCTGCGGCGGCAGCACCTGCGCCGTCAGCGCTCGGGGCGGCGGCGGCGGCCACCGCGACCGGCGCGGCGGCGGTGACGCCGAAGCGCTCTTCGAACTTCGTCTTGAACTCGCTCAGCTCGAGGATCGTCATCGATTCGAACGCCTCGAGCAGCTTGTCGGTGGTCAGCGTGGCCATCGTGTTCTCCTGTCAGCTGGTGGTGGGATTCGGTGGTTGGTTCGTGGTCAGGCGGCAGCGCGCTTGGCTTCGAGCGCGGCAACGAGGCCGGCGACGGCCCGCAGCGGTGCGTCGAACAGGCCCGCGGTCACGGCCATCGGAGCCGCGATTGCGCCGGCGATCTGGCTGAGCAAAACCTCGCGCGACGGCAGCGAGGCGAGCCTCGTCACCTCGGCCGCCGAGATCGCATGCGTCCCGAGCACGGCGCCGGTGATCTTCACGACCTTGAACGGCCGCGTCGCGTCGAGGACGGCCTTCGCCGTCGCTGTCTCGTCGTTGCCGAACGCGATCGCCGTCGGGCCGTTGAGCAGCGAGCCCAGGGCGTCGCCGAGCGTGTCGGCAGCGGCAATCTTGAGCAGCCGGTTCTTGACCACGCGGTACTTCACATCGCTGCGGCTGAGAGCACGCCGGATGTCGGCGATCTCCCGGACCGTCAGCCCGCGGTACTCCGAGACGATGAGCGTGCGGTTGCGCGCGAGCTCTTCGCGGAGCTCGGCGACCGCCGCCACTTTGGCCTCGGTGGGCATGGCGCCCTCCTCGTACGGCGCACAACCGGTGCGCGGCGGTGGGCGGACGGCCGTTCGGCCGGCAACCCCTGCGACGGCGCCCACGTGTGGGCGATGCTCGGACTCGCAGGGGTCTCGCCCACCCACGGAGGGTGGTCGGTTGGTTCCCTGCCTCGGCGTGCCCGCTACCTGTTCCGGTACGAAACCCGGGCCGGGTGGCGAATTAAGCCCCTAAGGGCGCAGGCTGTCTGCGGCTCCGTCGATTCGATCGAAAAGCGACGCGTCTCTCGACCGTCGCCACGTCTAGTGTGGCAGGAATTGGGCCTGCCGGCCAGTGGCGGTCCCGACCGCCCGAGTCGTGGCTACGCCGCGGCGGCGGCGAGGATGCCCGGGATGTCGACGCGGATGCCGGGGCCCATCGTGCTCGAGATCGACAGCGTACGGAGGTACGTGCCCTTCGCCCCGGCCGGCTTCGCCCGGTTGATCGCGTCCATGAGCGTTGCGAGGTTCGCTCGAAGCGCCTCGGGCTCGAAGCTCGCCTTGCCGATCGCAACATGCACGATCCCGGCCTTGTCGACCTTGAACTCGACGCGGCCGCCCTTGACCTCCTGGATCGCGCGCTCGAGGTCGAATGTGATCGTTCCGGCCTTCGGGTTCGGCATGAGCCCGCGGCGGCCGAGGATCTTGCCGAGGCGGCCCACCTGGCCCATGAGATCCGGGGTCGCGAGCGCGACGTCGAACTCGAGCCAGCCGGCCTCGATCTTCTTGACGAGGTCCTCCGAACCGACCTCGTCGGCGCCGGCCTTGAGGGCCTCCTGGGCCTTCTCGCCCTGGGCGAAGACCGCGACGCGCGTGACCTTGCCGGTGCCGCTCGGCAGGACGACCGTGCCGCGGACCATCTGGTCGGCGTGGCGTGGATCGACGCCGAGGCGGACGTGGGCCTCGATCGAGGCGTCGAACGAGACGGTCGTCGTCTCCTTGACGAGGGTCACGGCCTCGTCCGGTGTGTAGGCGCGGTCGTGGTCGACGAGCTTCGCCGCTTCGAGATATTTCCTGCCGTGTCGGCCCATGTTCGGTGCTCCTTTCGATCGGCGGCCCCGATCTGCCCCTTGTCGCGGGGTTGGCGTCCGGTCCCGGGTGAGCCGTCGGACCGGTGACGGCACTGTCGGACTACGAGCCGACGACCTCGATGCCCATGCTGCGAGCGGTGCCCTCGATCATCTTCGCGGCGGCGTCGATGTCGTTGGCGCTCAGGTCGGCCATCTTGATGGCCGCGATCTCGCGGACCTGGGCCTTCGTGACCCGACCGACCATCTCGCGCTTCGCTGTCTGGGAGCCCTTCTCGACGCCGGCGGCCTTCCGCAGCAGGTCTGCGGCCGGCGGCGTCTTGAGGACGAACGAGAACGAGCGGTCCTCGTAGACCGTGATCTGGGCCGGGATGATCTGGCCCGACTTGTCGGCGGTCTTCTCGTTGTACGACTTCGTGAACTCGACGATGTTGATGCCGTGCGGGCCCAGCGCGGTGCCGACGGGCGGCGCGGGCGTCGCCTTGCCGGCCGGCAGCTGGAGCGTCACGACGATGCGGATCTTCTTTGCCACGAGCGGTGCTTCCTCCCTGGCCTAGAGCTTCTCGACCTGGAGGAAATCGAGTTCCACAGGCGTCTCGCGGCCGAAGATGCTGACGAGGACCTTGACCTTGTTGCGTTCGGGGTTGACCTCGTCGACGGTGCCGATGAACTCGGCGAACGGGCCATCCGTGACACGCACGCTCTGACCCTTCACGAACGCGACGCGGAACTTCGGCGTCTCCACGCCCATGTGCCGCAGGATCTGCTTGACCTCGGACTCGGCGAGCGGGATGGGCTCGCTGCGGACGCCCGGGATGTTCGACCCACCGACGAAGCTCGTGACGCCCGGCGTATTGCGGACGACGAACCAGCTGTCTGGGTCGAGGACCATCTCGACGAGCACGTAGCCCGGGTAGACCTTCTTCTGGACCGTGTGCCGTTGGCCCTGGCGGATCTCGATCTCGTCCTCCATCGGGACGAGGACCTGGAAGATCCGGTCTTCCATACCCATCGACTCGATCCGGTGCTCGAGGTTCGCCTTGACCTTGTTCTCGTAGCCCGAGTACGTGTGGATGACGTACCAGCGCTTGTCGGGCGAGGTCGTGACGGCGCTCTCGGTGGTTTCGGTGGTCTCGGTCATCACGTGCCTCAGCTCAGCAGGTTCGAGAGGAGGCCGATCGCACGCTGAAACAGCTGGTCCCAGAACAGCACGTACACGCCGACCGCGAAGCTCACGATGAACACGAGGACGGTCAGGTTGCGCGTCTGCTCGAAGGTCGGCCAGGTGACCTTGCGCAGCTCGGAGACCGCTTCCTGGATGAAGGTGCGAAGTCGTCTCACGGGATGGAATCCGCCTTTTCAGTGGAGGTGGCAGGGGCGATAGGACTCGAACCTACAACCGCCGGTTTTGGAGACCGGTGCTCTACCAATTGAGCTACACCCCTAGCGTTCGTGCCGGCGCTACTTCGCCTCCCGATGGAGGGTGTGCTTGCGACAGCGGGGACAGTACTTGTTCAGCTCGATCCGGTTCGGATCGTTCTTCTTGTTCTTGCGCGTCGTGTAGGTCCGCTCCTTGCACTCGGTGCAGGCGAGCTGGATCGTGGGCCGCGCCTCGACCTTTGCCATGTCGTCTTACTTCGCGATGCTGACGATGGCGCCGGCGCCGACGGTCCGGCCGCCCTCGCGGATGGCGAAGCGCTGGCCGGTCTCGAGCGCGATCGGGGTGATCAGCTCGACGGTCATCTCGACGTTGTCGCCGG
>DASRJS010000034.1:0-29164 GCA_035649355.1 Candidatus Polarisedimenticolia bacterium | reverse complement strand
CCGACGCGGCCAACCCTTCAGGGGTCAGTCGCCGGATGTCGCCCGTCGCGACCACGAGGATGTAGAGCGCACTCCCGGGGACGTTTGCCGTGTACTGCACACGCGCGAAGACCACCTCTGTTCCATTGGGCGACCACGAGGGCGACGTGTCGATCGTGGACCACGGCACGTTCGTCACGACGTCCGCATCCGCGCCCGAGACGCCGGCGATGACGATCCCGGTCGATGTCGGCGTGGTGTTTCCGAAAATGCGGCGGAACGCGAGCTGACGGCCGTCGGGCGAGATCGCGGGGAATCCGTCTTCCAGGCATTCAGGCGGCGTGCAGCCTGTCGCCACTTCCGTTTGGCGCGGCGCCCGACAGGCTGTCGAAGATCCGCGGGCCGCGCGAAAGCAGCTCGCCGAACATCAGGTGTGTGCCGTCAACCGACCAGGACGCTGTCTCCTGCTCAACGTGCACGTCTGGGAACAGCGGCCCAAGACCTGTTTCGGTATCGCCCCATAGCGCAAGCTGGTCACGGAAGTAGCGATTGAACACCAGCTTGGCGTCAAGATGCGCGAGCTCCCTCGTGGGCGCCGGCAACGGGCTCGATGAGGTCGCCGGCGACGGGGTCGCTGAAGCCAGTGGCTCGGTGGACGGGGAGGCTGCCGGCGACCCGGAGCAACCCGCAGCAAGGATGACGAAGAGAAGGGCTGAAGTCAGGCTTCGGCGCATTTCGATTCCCCTAACCCAACGGAACAAAGAGCTCGCAGAGCCGGGCTTTGGCCTCGTCCGTGAACGAGTTGAGGTGTCCGTGATCGGTGCCATCGGCCGTGCCGATGCCGTTCTCGTGGAACGCGGCTCCGAGGGCCGGGATGCGAAGGAAGCTGCCGTGCACGACCTCGGAGTCGCTGGACAGGTCGCCCGGCACGAGGAACGTTTCGTGCCAGCTGTAGTCAGCGGCGAAGCCAACCGACGACCCAGCTCCGGTCGGCGACAAGGTCCAGGTACCGGAGACATGCTGCTGACCGTCTCGCTCGACGAGCAGGAGGTTCTCGTACCAGCGCGTGGAATGCACGGTGTCCGCCGCGGTTTCGTAGATGGTCCCACACGGGAGTTCGAAGTCGTCGATGGGCTCGTTCGCCCATTCCCCCGACCCGCTGGTGTCGCACTTCACGAAGCGGCCTGCCTCGTAGCAGACCCGGTGCGGCAGGAGCGGTGGCGTCAGGCTGGTCGGATCGACGAGCGTATGCGCCGATGTGACGGCCGCTCCGCCGAATGCGGAGATGGCTGCGATCGCCGCAACCAGAAGGAATCGTCGGCGTTTCACTGTTGGTCTCCCAGGCTGTTCGTCAGTACGGCCAACGGCCGAGTACTCACCGGACATGACAGTTGAGCGGCGGAGAACCTTCAGTTGGCCTCACCGGGGCGGCGTCTGCCGATCGGCGCGGGTATCGTGATGCCATGATCGAAACAGCCGAATTCAACGCCCGATTTGGGGTGCCCGAGCACCTTGAGCATCGCTTGACGACACCCGACGGCCGGACCCTCGCCGTCGCCGAGTGGGGTGATCCCAACGGAAAGCCCGTCATCTCCTTCCACGGCACGCCCGGCAGCCGGATCGGCTACTGGACACCGGAGCCCGAGATCTGGACCCGGTTCGGACTCAGGAAGTTCAGCTTCGATCGGCCCGGCTACGGCGAGTCGACGCGCCTGCCCGGGCGAAGCGTGGCCGACGTCGTACCGGATGTCGTCACGATTGCCGACGCCTTCGGCCTCGGCCGATTCGCGATCACCGGTGGGTCGGGTGGGGGACCGCACGTCCTGGCCTGCGCGGCCCTGCTGGCCGATCGGGTCGAGCGCTGTCTGGCGTCCGTGTCGGTGGCGCCGGTCGATGCCGACGGGCTGGACTTCACCGCCGGCATGAACGACGGCAACATCCTCGAGTTCAAGGCAGCCACCGAAGGCGAGGATGCCGTCCGGGCGATCGTCGAACCTGAGCGCGCCACGATGATCGAGCGTCTGACGAGCGGCCGGAGCGACTTCCTGGGCGACGCATACGAGATGCCCGAGACCGATCGGATCGAGATGGAGAAACACCAGCGCGCGGCGGCGGCGCACCTCCTGACGGGCATCGCCCCCGGAATCGACGGCTGGGTGGACGATGACCTCGCCTTCGTGAAGCCCTGGGGCTTCGACGTCGCATCCTGCAGGGTGCCGGTCGTGCTTTCCTACGGCCGCCTGGATCCGTTGGTGCCGGCCGCCCACGGCGACTGGCTCGCGGCGCACGTCCCGGGCGCGGTGGCCTGGGTCGACGACGGGACAGGCCACATGGGCAACGACGCCGAAGTCGAGCGCGACCTGGGTTGGCTCGCAGGAAAGACTTGATCAGCCTGATTGGCGACGCCCGGCCCTCCGGCGTCCCGGAGCGCACTGATTCGATCCGCCTGTCCGACGGCCGGCAGCTGGCCTGGGCAGAGTGGGGGCCCGCCAACGGTCGGCCGGTCCTGAGCCTCCATGGGACGCCGGGATCCAGCCGCTACTGCGAGGACGCCGTCGCCACGGCGGAGATGGGCGTCCGGCTCATCGCGCCCGACCGCCCGGGCTTCGGCGACTCGGATCCGATGCCCGGTCGGTCCCTGGTCGACACCGCTGACGACGTCCTGGCGCTCATGGCAGCGCTCGACGTCAAATCCATGCCGATTGTCGGCATCTCGTCGGGCGTGCCATTCGCGATGGCCTGCGCGGTTCGCCGTCCCGAGGCGGTGATGGCCCTCGCGCTTGTCGCCGGCGACGCCCCCCTCGACGAGCTACCGCCCGCGGCTGGCGCGGAGGCGGCGCAATACCGGGAGCGCATCGCGCGCCGGCGTGCGGATCCGGTCTCCGCACGCGCCGACCTTCTCGAGAACACGCGCTGGTTCGCGGAGCGCCCCGAATCGATCCTGGACAACGCCAACGCCGGCGACACCTCGGACGAGCCGGACGCCGTCATGCGGCGCACGCCCGAGTTCCGCGAGGCCTTCCTGCCGATGCTGCGGCACGCCGCCAAGCAGGGTTCCGCCGGCTGGGTGGACGACTCGCTCGCGATCACGCTGCCGTGGGGCTTCTCGCCCTTGGACATTCGCTGCCCGACAACGGTCTGGTTCGGCGACCGCGACTTCATGGCCAGTCGCCGTGATTCCGAGCATCTCGCCGCCGTGATCCCCGGAGCCCGCCTGGTGGTTGTCCCGAACGAAGGCCACTCACTGCCGATCCGCAACTGGCGCGCGATCCTGACGAGCGCGCTGCCGTCCCAGGACGTCGGCGCTCGGGGATAGACAGGGCTCCGCCGCCGCGGGCCCTACCTTCCGGGAGCTCCTCGTCCGCGTCTTGAACCCCTAGCGCCGAACGAGCGATGGATCAGCGCGTCCCGCCCGCGTAGAGCCCGAGGAGCCGGCCCCTCAGCGGGCCTGAGGCGCCTACGAGCGCGAGGAAGTCGTCGCCCGCGAGCGCGAGGAGCTTGCCGTCGCTGTCGGCCGTGACTGTTGCGGTGCGTGGCGTGCGGTTCAGCAGGCCAAGCTCGCCGAACACCTGGTCTGGGCCGAGGGTTCGAAGGACGGCCGGCGTCTCACCTGGCGCCGAGGCCTGTGAGACGGTGAACGAGCCCGACTCGATGATGAAGAAGCGGTCCGCCGGGTCGCCCTGGCGGACGATGACCTCGCCCGCAACGACCGGCACCTCGACGACGCGGTGGAGCGCCGCCTCGAGACGTGACGCCGGCACACCTGCGAACAGGGGCAGCTGGATGACGCGGGCGATCGTCGCCTCGTACGGGGTCGGCGCGCGGTCTGCGGCGTGTCCGATCAGCGCGAGGCCGATCACCGTGAGGACGAGGGTGAGCACGCCGGCGCCGCCGAGCGACGGGAATGGGCCAACGTTCTGCACGAGGATCGGGAGCAGGAACGCGCCCGCCGCACCGGTCACCGTCCCGACAGTCATGAGGATGCCGACCGCGCGTCCTCGCAGCTCGTCGGGCACGAGCCGCTGGAAGATCGTCGTCGTCACCACGTCGATGATCAATGCGCCGACCGCGGCCAGACCAATCGTCACGAGCCCGACTGGTAGCGTCGTCGCCGCGCCGAGGGCGATCGTCCCGATCGCCATGACCACCGCGCCGACGATGAGCGGCAGACCCAGGCTCCGGCGCAGGACGAGCGCGCCGGCGCCGATGGCCCCAAGCAGCCCGCCGATGCCGATCGCCGCGTTGAGGTAGCCGTTCGCCTCCTCGCCGGCGTGCAGGACGTCGATCGCGAGGATCACGGTGATGACCTGGAAGCCGCCGCCAAGGAACCCGGCCATCAGCTGGATGACCGTGAGACCGGCGAGCGGGCCGATCTTCAGCTTGCTCCGAGCCGGCGGCGTTTCAGGGGCCTGCGCCTCGGCGGCAGTCTCGGCAGCCGGGGTGGGGGAGGTGGAGGCGGCCGACGCCTCAGCGGCCGACGCCTCAGCGGCCGCGCTCGAGTCACGCGCTCGCGACGGCGGCAGTGACCACAGGATGACGGCGATGAACACGAACGTGATGGCGTTGAGGATGAACGCCGTCTGGACGCTCCCGAGCGCGAGCACGAGCCCGCCAATGGCCGGACCCGCGATGTAGCTGATGTTCTGGATGCTCGCCCAGGCGCTGTTGGCCGGGCCCAGCTGCCGCTCGTCCTTGGCGAGCGCGGGCAGGTACGCGCCCATCGCCGGGTAGAAGAACGCCGAACCGCCGGCGGCCATGATCGCCAGCGCGGCGATGAGGAGCGTCGGGCCATGGAGCGCGAGGACGATCGCCATCAGCACCATGAGCGAGCCGCGATAGAGGTCCGAGACCAGCAGCACCAGCCGCCGGTCGAACCGATCCGCGACGATGCCCGCAGGCACGGACAGAAACACGTACGGGAGCAGCCGGACGGCGCCGAATGCGCCAACGAGCGCCGCGTCGCCCGACTCGCGGTAGATGACGACAAAGATCGCGACGATGTACAGCCAGTCGCCCAGGCCGCTGATGAGCTCGCCGAGAAGCAGACGGATGAGCGGCCGGTTCCCAAGCAGCTCGCGATAGACGCGCAGTCCGGCCAACCTGATCCTCCGCAACGATCGTTTGGGCGGGGCTCGTGACCAGCGCAGCGTACGGGCCGTGTGGGGCCGATGCACGTCCACATCGACATCACGGAGCGCTAGGCTCCGCCCTATGACCTGTCCGAACTGTGGGTCAGCGAACGACGCTGGCCAGCGCTTCTGCGGCCAATGCGGCCTTGCCCTGACCCAGGCCTGCCCGAACTGTGGCGCGCCATACCCCGACGGGCGGCGATTCTGCGGCGACTGCGGGACGCCGCTTGTCGCGGGTGCAGCCCCGGCTGCTGCCACGACGACAGGATCGGCCGCGAGCGCCCGTGATCTCGAAAGCCCGGTCACGGAGCGCCGGCTCGTCAGCGTCCTCTTCGCCGACATCGTCGGCTTCACACCGTTCGCCGAGGAGCGCGACGCCGAGGACACGCGCGACATGCTCGGCCGCTACGCGGATCTGAGCCGCGAGCTGATCGGCCGCTACGGCGGCGTGGTCGAGAAGTTCATCGGCGACGCGGTCATGGCCGTCTGGGGGGCGCCGGTCGCGCGAGAGGACGACGCCGAGCGCGCCGTTCGCGCCGCGCTGGAGCTCATCGACGCCATCCCCGGGCTTGGGCCGGGCATCCAGGCGAGGGCCGGCGTCCTGACCGGCGAAGCCGCAGTGAATCTCGGCGCCGTCAACCAGGGCCTCGTCGTCGGCGACATCGTCAACACGGCCGCGCGCCTCCAGTCGGTGGCCCAGCCGGGCACGGTCCTCGTGGGCGAGGCGACGATGCGAGCCGCCAGCTCTGCGATCTCGTTCGAGGAAGCGGGCGAGCAGAGCCTGAAGGGCAAGTCGGCGCCCGTCGCCGCGTGGCGCGCGATTCGGGTCGTCGCGCAGCGGGGCGGCCAGGGCCGCTCGGACCTGCCCGAACCCCCGTTCGTCGGGCGACAGGAGGAGCTGCGGGAGCTGAAGGAGCTCATCGCGACCACCGGCCGCGACCGCCGGACGCGACTCGTCTCGATCAGCGGGCCGGCCGGAATCGGGAAGAGCCGCCTCGCGTGGGAGCTCGAGAAGTACATCGACGGCATCACCGACAAGATCCTCTGGCACCGCGGCCGCAGCCCTTCGTACGGCGAGGGCGTGACGTTCTGGGCCCTTGGCGAGATGGTCCGCCGACGAGCCCAGCTGACCGAGACGGATGACGACGACACGACCCGCGCCGGCATCGAGCGCGTGGTCCGCGAGTACGTCGCCGACGAGGACGACCGCCGCTGGGTCGAGCCCGCCCTGCTGGCCCTGCTCAGCCTCGAGCCGGCGCCGGCTGGCGGGCGCGACGCCCTGTTCGCCGCGTGGCGGATCTTCTTCGAGCAGGTCGCCCAGCGCGGGACGACGATCCTGCTCTTCGAGGACCTTCACTGGGCGGACACCGGCCAGCTTGACTTCATCGAGCACATGCTCGAGTGGTCCCGGAGCGTTCCGCTGATCGTCGTCACGCTCGCCCGGCCAGAGCTCATGGAGCGACGGCCGGACTGGGGCGGCGGAACGCGGCACCTGACGAAGCTGGCCCTGCAACCGCTCGCCGACGAAGCGATGCGCGAGCTGCTCGAGGGCTTCGTTCCGGGTCTGCCCGAGGCCGCGGTGACGACGATCCTGCGACGCGCCGACGGCGTCCCGCTGTACGCGGTCGAGACGGTCCGCGCCCTCGTCGCGGACGGCCGCCTGGAACGCGTCGGGGAGGCCTACCGACCGATCGGCGAGATCGGCGACTTGGCCGTGCCCGAGACGCTCAGGAGCCTCATCGCGAGCCGCCTCGATGGGCTCGATCCGGTGGACCGGAGCATCGTCGCCGACGCCTCGGTGCTCGGCCTGTCGTTCACGGTCGCCGCGCTCCTGGGCGTGTCCGGCCAGGAACCCGAAGCGCTCGAGCGACATCTCAAGACGCTCATCCGGCGCGAGCTGCTGGACCTCGAAGTCGACCCACGGTCGCCTGAGCACGGCCAGTACCGGTTCGTCCAGTCACTGATCCGCGAGGTCGCCTACGGCACCCTGGCCAAGCGCGACCGGCGAGATCGCCATCTCGCGGCGGCCCGGTACTTCGAAGGCGTCGAAGACGAGGAGCTGGCCGGCGTGCTCGCGTCCCACTATGTGGCGGCGCACGAGGCCTCGACGCGTGGACCGGAGGCCGATGCCGTTGCGATCCAGGCCCGCCTCGCGTTGAGTGCTGCGGCGGAGCGCGCCGCATCGCTCGGCGCGCACACCCAGGCCGTGGCCTATCTCCGCCAGGCGATCGAGATCACGCAGGACCCGAGCGAGCGGTTCGACCTCTTGGCGCGAGCCGCAGCGTCGTCCGACACGGCCGGCGACTTCAAGGACGGCCTGTCGTTCGCGCGGGCCGCATCGGCGCTCGCCGAGGCCGCTGATGACGCCACGCGGCGAGGCCAGGCGCAGGCGCTCATCGGCGAGCTCCTGATCGACGATGGGGCCGCAATCGACGCCGTCGGTGTGCTCGAACACGCCGCCGAGCTGCTGACCGCACCCGAGGCGTTGGATGCGCGGGCGGCCGTGCTGTCGAACCTCTCACGTGCGCTGATGCGGACTGCCCAACCAGCCGAATCGATTCGCATCGCCGACCTTGCCCTCGAGATCGCCGAGCTCCGGAATCTCGACCGCATCGTCGCCGAGACGCTCAACAACAAGGGCGCCTCGCTTGCCTATCTCGGACGGAACCGCGAGGGCGAGGCGCTTCAGCGGGCTGCGGTCGACATTGCGCACCAGGGTGGCCACATCGCCGCGGAGCTGCGGGCGCTCAGCAACCTGGGCACGGGCGCGGCCGACACCCAGTTCGCCCTGGCGACCACCCAGTCCGCGGCCGACCTTGCCCGAAAGGTCGGTAATGCAACGATGGAAGTGTGGGCGCAGACCACGGCCTGGCTGTTCGGCATGGTCCTCGGGCGGGACTGGGATGGCATCCTCCGCGACATCCCGGCGAACAATGAGCGGCCGGTGGAGCGGAGGGGCATGAGTCCGCTCGACGAGCTGCGAGAAGCACAGGTCGTTGCCTGGATCCGCATCGCGCGGGGGCTACCTGCCGATGACCTCATCCAGCAGATCCACGAGCTGGCTTCTCATGTCCGCGATCCACTCGGGGAGTCGATCCTCCACTATGTCGTCGGCTCGCAGGCGCTGGCCCAGGGCGACTTCGGAACGGCGACACGCGAGATCGAGCGCGCTGGCGGGGACCTGAATGCACGGGCCTTCTTCCTGCCCGACGCGGCGCGCGCGGCGCTTTGGGCCGGTGATCCCAGCGCGCTCGCGCGAATCGCCACGAAACACGACGAGGCGCGCCCGAACGATGCGATGTCGGTCGGCCATCGCGCCGGCATCGCCGCCTCCGTGGCTGCCCTTGAGGGTCGCGCAGATGAGGCCGTGACGCTCTACCGCGAGGCCATCGAGCGCCATGACGCGATCCAATCGCGGTTCGAGGCGGCGCGCTACGCGCTCGACGCGCTGCATGCCATCGGACCGAAGGACGCGTTCATCCGGGACGCCGTCGACCGTGCGCGGGCGACGTTCGTCGACCTCGGCGCGGCGCCGTACCTCGAGCGCCTCGACGCGGAGCTCGCGCTGCCGCGCCCGTCTGACTCGGTCGCCCCGCCCGTCGCCACGGAGCTCAGGGTCAGCTGATCCAGCCGGAGCCCCGGCGGCGCCGGTATCGTGAGGCGATGAGCGACACTGACACGGACCCCTCACCCGACTCAGAAGCCACGATGGTTGAAGGCCAGACCGAGACCACGCCCTGGGCCGTCGCGCTGGAACGCCTCGAGCACCCTGCGCCGGGCCAGAACCACTGGCTCGCGACCGTCCGTCCCGACGGGCGGCCGCACCTTGTGCCGATCATCGCCTTCTGGATCGACGGCGCCTTCCACTTCCTGGCGGGGGAGCGGACCCAGAAGGGCCGCAACCTCGCCGCCGACGACCGCTGCGTCATCGGCACCGGGAACCTGACGATGCCGTCACTCGACTTGATCGTCGAAGGTCACGCGAAGGCGATCACGGACGAGGCGACCCTGCGCCGGCTCGCGGCGGAGTTCGGTGGGGAAGGGTGGCCGCTCGAAGCCCGTGGCAGCCAGGTCTACGGTCCCCACGGACCGACCGCAGGCCCGCCGCCCTACGCGATCTACCGCCTCGAGCCAACGAAGGTCATGGGCCAGCCGGGGATGTTCGGCATGTTCGAGGACGACCGGCACCTGAAGCCGACGCGCTGGACGTTCCGCGGCGATTGACGCGCCAAGCCCGCTGGGGCTTGATCGCCAGGGATCGTCGGTCGGAGCTCACAGCTCGCTCGATGCTGGACACGAACATCCGTTCGATGTACTGGTCTCTCTCTGCGTGATCGCACTCTGCTACTGCTCCGTCATCGAGCGACTCCATCGTGAGAAGCTCGTTGAATACGCCGCCGACGCGCGGACCGTCACACTCTCGCCGACAGGTCGAAACTACGTCGAGGATCACCTCGCGGCGTGGATTCTCCGGTGAGCGGCGCCTCCACCGACTCCTCGACCACCTAGCGGCGCACACGTTACAGACATAACTTACCTTATCGGAAGTAACGATCGGTAGGACAAGAGCCGCCCCGACGCCTGATCAGCGTCTCGCGCGCTCGGCGATCCAAGCCTCGACGCTCGGCCATGTCCAGACCGGCCCGCTGGCCAGCTTTGCAATCGGTCGAGGGAAATCTCTGTGCCGACGCCGCCAGGACTGGATCGTGTTCGAGGGCCGGCCGGATCGTTCCGCGATCTCGGCAACGCTGACGAGGCTGGGCTCCAGCCCTGGATCAGGAGCGTACGTTGCGTCCGCTTCGCTGAGTCGCTTCGGCGGCGGCTCGGTCGGTGGCTGGGGCGCCTGTCGGAAGCCGTGACGCTCGAAGTCGATGTCGAATGCGAACGCCATGTCGATGTTCGCAGCGTGCATCACGGCGAAGCTCAAATGGTCGACCAGTGAACCGGATCCGCCCTGGGCGCGGTAGCCAGCGAGCGCGACGCGGTGCGTAACCTCGTCCACCCAGATCGTGGCGATCACAGGCAGCACGTCGTCGATCAGGCGGGTTTCGGCTGCCGGGCCCAGTCGCCTCCGCACGAGCGTGATGGCCTCGACCACCACGCAGTTGTGGGTGACAAGCTCAGCGACGCCACGCAGGCCACGGAGAGTTCGTACAGCCGCAAGATGCATCGGATCGTCTTCATCGATTAGGGCGTACAGCGCCGACGTGTCAACGAAGACCTTCATCGGCGGCCGATCCGTTCCTCGATCGCTTGAACGAAGTATTCGTCGTGGTTTTCGCCGACATCGTTCAGCCCCGATCGGAACCCCCCGACCCCCGCGAGCGCCCGATCCCAGCGTCGCTGCAGCTCCTCGGCGGCCAGCCACGCGTCCACGGCGTCTCGTACGAGGGCTGTGAGCGGCAGTCCTGCTTCCTTCGCACGCTCTCTGAGGGCTGCCGCCTCAGCCTCAGTGAACGAGATCTGCACACGTTTCATGTGCGATATGATACTACATGCCGACCTGGAGATGGCGTTCGTGCGCGGTGATCAACTGCGCGACGGCGCCTTGTGTTCCATCCCGAGCCCATGGCTCGCACGGCCCCGGCTCCAAAAGGTCGGTCGTGTACCGCTGAACCTTTCGCGGGTCACTGACGCCATACGCTGTCGAGCACGACCACCCAGGTCGGGCCACTCGTGAGGCAGCATGGACCAGCGGGGACTCGTCGAGCGAGCGATGCGGGGCGATCAGGACGCGTTCGCCGCGCTCGTCGATGGGTCGATCGGTCGGCTCGACATGGCAGCCCGTCTCGTGCTCCGCGATCGGGAGCTCGCGCGGGACGCCGTCCAGGAGGCGCTGATCCGCGCATGGCGCGACCTGCCGGGCCTGCGCGAGCCAGAGCGCTTCGATGCCTGGCTCCACCGCCTGACGGTCAACGCCTGCCTCGATCTCGTTCGCCGCCGGCGCCGGCGCCCGATCGAGGTCGAAATCTTGCCGATCCACACGACCTCCGACGACCTCCCGGGCGAGCTCGCTCGCCGCGACCTCCTTGACCGCGCCCTTGCCCGGCTCGATGCCGGCCATCGGGCCGTCGTCGCGCTCCACCACCTCCTTGGAATGCCCCTGGCCGAGGTGGCGGTCGCCCTTCGAATCCCACTTGGGACCGTGAAGTCCCGCAACTACTACGCGCTCGCCGCGATGCGAGCGACCGTGCTCGGCGAGCCCGTGCGCGATGCCCACCAGCCGGTACCCGGAGGGCAGCCCGCATGACGCCTGAGCAGCGCTTCGAGCGCGACCTGCCGGAGCTCCTCACGGATCTCCTGGCCGGCCCGTCCCCTGACTACCGAGACGACATCGTCCGTGCGGCGGCCGGGATCCGGCAGCGACCGCGCTGGGCGATCCCCGAAAGGTGGCTTCCCATGCAGGTCGAAGGCCTGGTCCGTTCGCAGACTCCTCCCCTCCCCTGGCGGGCGCTGGCCGTCATGGCCCTGCTCGTCATTGCCATCGTCAGCGCCCTGCTCGTCATTGGCCGGCCTGACGTCCGCCTCCCGCCGCCGTTCGGCGTGGCTGGCAACGGCCTGATCGCGTTCAGCGCCGAGGACGAACGCTCGCTCCTGCTCGCGGATCCAACGACGGGTGCCATCCGAACGATTGCCACGATCGGCAGCAAACCCTTGTTCTCGCCCGACGGCACGCACCTCGCCTACGTCGCCGGCAACGGGATCGATCCCGCGCATTTGATCGTGGCGTCCTGGGACGGGACTCGAGCCTCAGCCCTCGAGCCCGCTCTGCCTGAAGGCCCGCAGGGTTCGCTGGCGTGGTCCGCTGATGGTCGGACCCTGCTCTACAGCCATAAGGCCAACGGCTCGCTGTATCTCTACGACTCGACCGGAGCCAACCCCACCGAGGAGATGTCCAGAGGCGACTACATCACCGCGGGTTCGTTCCGGCCGCCCGACGGGCGCCAGCTCCTGGTCGCTCGAAGCAGCGACCTGGGCTACGACCTCCTGCTGGTCTCGAAGTCCGGGATGGGCGGAGGGAGCCGGGTCCTGGAAGTCCCCGGAGAGAGTGCGACATTTGTCGGCAGCGGCGGTCTCGGCCCCTGGTCGTGGTCGCCAGACGGGTCGCGTCTCGCCGTGTCCATCCCGCTTGGCGCCGACGGAAACGGCCGACGGATCGTTGTTGTGAACGCCGACGGCACCGGCGCCCACGAGCTCACCACCGTCGATCGGCCGGTCATCGAGGAGCTGCCGCAGTGGTCGCCCGACGGCACCGCGATCCTGTTTTGGCGCCTATTGATGGACCGCGAGGGTGCCTGGATCCCCGACGCGTGGGTCGTCTGGCCACTCGACGGCGGCACCCCGCTCGAGATCCAGCCAACACGCGACCTAAATGGCCCGGCTGCGTTGTGGTCGCCGGACGGCAGGCTCCTGCTGATCACGAACGAGGCTCGGGACCAATGGCGGATCATTCAAGTCGAGGGCGGCGCCGAGCGCACGATCGACATGAAGGGTCGGGGCCTTCCAAGCTGGCAACGGCTCGCGCTGCCGTAATGCCCAGGGCTTCCGCACGACCGTCGCGAACTGCGGTGACGAGAGCAGCTGGAACTCCGAGTGGACGTGATCCAGGCCAGCCGCAGCGGCGAGTGCTCGGACCTTCCGCGGCCGCAGCTTCTGGCGATGAAGCTGGCGGGCCTTGAACGGATTGCGATAGATGATGATCGCGTCCGGCACCGCGAAGAGGCCGCGGATGGGCTCGGCCGGATAAACGAACAGCGCTCGCCCGCCGGGCCGCAAGACGCGCGCCATCTGCCGCATCGCGAGCGGCAGGTCCGGGAAGTGCTCGATCGCATGGACGGCCACGAGCTGGTCGAACTCGCCATCGGCGAAGTCGAGCGCCTCCACCGACATCTGGCGAATGTCGCGCGCAACCGCATTGGCGACCGCCTCGGCGTTGAGATCGATGCCCGTGGCGATCGCGCCGAGCTCGTCGAGACGCTTCGTCAGGTGGCCGCGGCCCGAGCCGACCTCGAGGATCCGGGTTCCGGGCTGTGGGTCGAGCAGGCGCCTCACCGTCCGAAGGTGGCCGCTGTCCCAGCGCTGGCTGAGGGCGTAGCGCCGAAAGTCGCCCGGACGCTGCACGGCGGTCAGCTACGCGAACTGCCGGAGACAGCAAAACGCCCGAAGGAACTTCTGGTCACTAGACGCTGCCTCCACCACCAAAGCAAGCTCCGGGGTGGGACCAGTGCAAGCACCGGCCGCATCGCTAGTTGTCCAGCTGCCCCTTCGGGCAAACCGAACGATAGCCGAGGCGCAAGGGCCTTCGATACGGGCTTATCCACGACTTTCGCGGCCACAGGCCCGATTCTGGGACCCTCATCCACAGCCCATCCACGACCGCAGCCGCCTGGCGGTGGATCGACCCGGGAAACTGCAATATCCGCGGCAGCACGTCACGACACCGGCAATTGGGCCAGGGTTTCCGTCTCGACGGCGGCCGGACGACCTGCCGGAGACACAAAAACGCCCGAAGGAACCGCCGGTCTCCTGGTCGCGCTTCCCGCCGATGCAAGCACCTGCGGTCCCGCTTTCCTGAAGTCCAGGGCCCCTTCGAGCAAAAGAACTGTATGGCCTGGCCGGCATCCTTGGAAGGGCCTTATCCACGAGATTCACCGTGAACGGTCCGAAAGCCGCCTGTTCATCCACAGTTGATCCACGAACCGCTGCCGTCAGAGCCTCAATCGAGCTCGAGCGGCCAGGCTCTCCCACTCCGGAGCTCGAGTGGGATGCCGAGCTCGTCAAGCTCGATCACATGGCGCTGCTCGCCAAGGTTCACGCCGATCGTTGTTCGAGACAGTCGTTCGAAGTCCGCCTCCCCGAACCCAGTGCGCAGCTGCGATCCCACGACAACAACCCCAACCGGCCGCGACTCCCCTGCCCCGTCGGGAGCCGCGTGAATCGCGGCTGCGGCGAGCGTGACGATCGAGCCCTCGATCACGAGGACGTGTCCGTCGCTCCAGCCGACGCGGACGTGACGGACCCCCTCCGCGCTGACCACGTTGCCGTGGAGCAGCTCGCCCTCGGGATGGAGCGACAGCAAACCGTCGGCTGTTGCGAGCTCGACCTTCGAGAGCCCGCCATCGGGTGCGAGCTCCAGCAGCAGCGCGGACTCGAGCCCGCCGTTCGGGTCGGTTGTCATCGTTCGCCAGCGACGGCCACGCCGGCCGTCCGCGAGGCTCCACGTCACGGTGCGTCCGTCGGCCAGCCGGCAAAACCCGGCCTGCCGGCCGGTGGTCATGCGACCGGCGCCTCGCTCGGCGGGTCGGCCGCTGACTCCCGCCAGCGCGCCGCCGCGGCCTCGATCTCGCTCGCGAGCGTCGGCGCGATCCGGCCCTTCACGCCAACATCGGTGTTGCCGTAATCGAGCTCGACGGTGCCTCGTTCGCGCACCCGCGCGATCAGCTCGCCGGCCTGGTACGGCAACCGCACGTTGACGTCGACCCAGAGTGTGGCGAGGAGCGCCGCCAGCTCGCCGCGCAGCGCATCGAGCCCGTGGCCCGTGAGCGCGGAGATCAGGACGGCACCGCCGACCGTGCGGCCGGGCGTCTCGCCGTTCGAGGCGGCCGGATCGACGAGGTCCACCTTGTTCAGCGCCAGGAGTCGCGGCTTGTCGCCGGCACCGAGCTCGTCGAGGACGACCTGGACAGTGGCGCGGTGCTCCTCGGCGTGCGGATCGGACGCGTCGACGACCTCGATGAGGACGTCCGCGCGGTTGACCTCCTCGAGCGTCGCCCGGAACGCGTCGACGAGCTGGTGCGGCAGCTTGTGGATGAAGCCAACGGTATCGGTGACGATCGCTGACTGGCCATCGCCGAGGCGGACCTGGCGGCTCGTGGGATCGAGGGTGGCGAAGAGCTTGTTCTCGGCCAGGGCGACCTCGGAGCCGACGAGCGAATTGAGCAGCGTCGACTTGCCGGAGTTCGTGTAGCCGACGATGCCGACGGTCGGCGTGAGCCGCCGGTCGCGGCCGCGGGCCGCGGTCTGTCGGGCTTTTCGGACGTCGTCGACGCGCTCCTTCATCTTCTTGATCCGATCGCGGATGATCCGGCGGTCCGTCTCGAGCTGGCTCTCGCCGGGCCCCCGAGTGCCGATCCCGCCGCCGGTCCGCGAGAGGTGGGTCCACAGGCGCGTCAGGCGCGGCAGCTGGTACTCGAGCTGGGCGAGCTCCACCTGGAGCCGGCCTTCATGCGTCTGGGCATGCATGGCAAAGATGTCGAGGATCAGCCGGCTGCGGTCGATGACCTTGACCTTCAGCACGGATTCGAGGCTCTTCTGCTGCGCCGGCGAGAGCTCGTCGTCCGCGACCAGGAGGTCGAAGCCCGTTTCGGACTTCGCGTGCACGAGCTCCTCAGCCTTGCCTTTGCCGACGTACCAGTGCGGGTCGACGTGGCGCCGGTTCTGCCACTCCGCGCCGACGACCTCGGCTCCAGCGGTCACCGCGAGGCTCGCCAGCTCGGCCAGCGAATCCTCGGCCTTCCAGCCGCGGTCGACGCCGGTGTCGACGGCGACCAGAAACGCCTTCTCGGCGGGCGGCGCGAGCTCGATCATCTTCGAACGTGAGGCGGGCATCCGGGAAGGATACGGGCAGTCGGGCTCAGGCCGGAGTGACCGGCCGCTCCATCTCGGCGCCGGCGAGGGTCACGCCGTCTGGCATCGTGATCGTCTCGTGCCGCGTGACCACGAAGCCGAAGCGCTCGTACAGCGGCAGACCCGGCATCGTCGCCATCAGGACCATGTTCGTGAAGCCTTCAGCGCGCGCTGCGTCCTCACAGGCTTCCAGGATTCGAGTCCCGAGCCCGCGCCGGGTTCGGTCACCGCGAACGAACATCGCCCTGACGCGGGCGCCTTCGGTTGCAGGATCGATCAGGCGATCGTCGGCCTCTTTGTCGCCAGAGCCCGTGTAGAGCTTGTTCCGGCGGCTCCATCCGCCGCACGCGATCAGCTCATCGCCCTCCTCGATCACGAAGTACGTCCTGTCGGCAATGAGCTGGCGGTCGACGCTGCTGATGAACCGCTCGGCGGACGCAGTCTGGCGTTCGTCGTAGACCGCCGGAAAGATCTCGCGGATGGACGCCTTCATCAACGCGTCGATCGCCTCTGTGTCCTCGGACGTCGCGATCCGCAGATCGTCCATCGTCACGCCTCCTCCGTCGGGACCGACGCTGTCGCGTACACCGGACCATAGCTCAGCTTCAGGCTGGCCTGATGGGCGCTCGCGACTCGCTCGGCGGCCGTGGCCAAGCGCCGCTTCAGGTCGCTCGACGACCCGTCGAACAGATCGACCGTCAGCTCGAACGTGCCACCGTTCGTCCGACCGGTCCAGACGCCCGATACACGGCCTCCGAGGAGGACGATCGGTGAGATCCAGCCGGCCGTCCGCGAGACGCGAGTCGTGTGGGCCGGTGGCAGAAACCAGTCCCGCCGGCCGATCCCGACCGTCAACGGATCGAACGGACCAAGGAATCGCGGCTCCGGGTCTGGTCGTTGAGCATTCACGTGCTCGAGCTCTCCCCGGAGGAACAGGCCGCGGACGCCGCTGGCCTCGATCTCGACGAGCTCGTCGGCAAGCGCCGTGAGGGCCGGCTTGAGCGTCACGACGGCGTTCCCCCACCAGCGCGCGATCTCCTGCTTCGACGCCGGTCCGTACGCCCGGAGGTACCGGCGCACGACGGTCACGAGCGCTTCGTTCGGGTCGACCGTCCGCCACCGGCCGAGCCAGACGTCCGGTCGGGTGAACGTCACCGCGTTGCCTTCGCCGGCCGCCTGGCACAGGAGCCCGCGCATCGCCGCCGGCTTCAGGTACGTGCCCCAGCTGCCGCCGAGGTTCTCCGCCTGCTTTGGACCGAGCCGGTCGCCGATCTCTGCCGCGAGCTCACCCCGTGAGCGGGGCCGGCCATCGCCAAGGATGTCGCCGACCGCCTCGATCAGGGCTTCCATCTCGGCCTCGGTGACCCCGAAGTAGCGGAACCACACGGGCCGCCGCCAGGTTTCGCGCTGGCCGAGCGCGGCGACGATCAACGGGAAGTCGTCCGCCGCCCAGAGGTGGAGCGTCCCGCGCTGGCCCCAGGCGCGGACGAGCCGCCGCTCAGCGACGGCCTTCGGTGGATCGCTCACCCGGCCATCGCGAATGCGTACTGCCAACGACAGCGCGGCGGAGGACGGGACCTGGGCCTGGATGCCAACGAGGTCCGTCGCGACCTGTTCCAGCTGTCCCTTGGCCGCCGGCGGCTCGATGTGCTGTCGGCGTGCTCGCCACGCGGCCAGCTTTGCCGGGTCGACGGCGGTGACGGCGGGCGTCGAACGCGCCATCAGCTGTCCAGGAGCGCCCGGGCGAGCTCCGTCGCGCGTGGCAGCGGATCACCAGCCGACGGATCAAGCCACTCGACATCGGGCTCGCGGCGGAACCACGTGCGCTGACGCTTCGCGAAGCCGATGTTCCGGGTTGCATCCCGCTCGATCGCCGCCTCGCGGTCGATCGCGCCATCGAGGAATGCCCACGCCTCCGCGTAGCCGATCGCCGAGAAGGCCGGGAGCGCCGGGTCGAAGCGCTCGCGAAGCGCCCTCGCTTCGTCGATCAACCCCGCATCGAATTGGGCGTGCGCACGTTCCGTGATCCAGCGTCGATGGGTCCCGGCTGCGATGTCGAGGCCGAGCCATCTCACCGGGCCGTCATAGCCGCGGGGCTCGGGCAGCGGCCGGTCGCCCTGGATCTCGGCGATCTCGAGCGCACGGGCAACACGTCGCGGGTTCTGCAGGTCAACGCGCGCGGCCAGGTTCGGTGCGAGCGAGGTCAGGCGCGCGGCGCCGGCAGCGACGCCGAACTCGGTCATCTTCGCCTCGATCTTGGCTCGAACGGCGAGATTCGACGGCAGCGCGGCCGTGTCGAGGCCACGGGCAACCGCGCGCAGGTATAGCCCGGTGCCGCCGACGAGGATCGCGAGTCCCCCACCCTGCCCGATCGTCCCGAGCTGTGCGGCGACATGGTCGACGAAGTCGGCGACGGAGAACGGTTGATCCGGATCGACCAGGTCGAGGCCGTGGTGCGGCACACCCCGCCGCTCCTCGAGCGTCGGTTTCGCCGTCCCGATGTCGAGTCCGCGATAGACCTGCCGCGAGTCGGCCGAGATGACCTCCGCCGCTGTCCCGGCGGCTCGCAAGGACTCGGCGAGGGCGATCGCGAGCCCGGTCTTGCCGGTTGCGGTCGGCCCGGCGATGACGAGGAGGGGCGGCGCCGTCACGCGGCGGCGGTCCCTCGCAGCGCATATGGACCGGCGTGCTCGATCCGGACGTCGACGAGCCGGCCGAGCCAGCTCGCCGGACCGGTCACGTGAACGAGCTTGTTCTGGCGGGTCCGGCCGGAGAGGTGGACGCCAGCGCCGGACGCCGTGGTGTCGACCGGCTCTTCGTGGTCGTGCGCGGCCGCCTGGACGATCGAGTCGACGAGGACCTCGGCCGTTTGGCCGAGCCAGGCCTCGTTTCGTTCGAGCCCGATCGGCTCCTGGAACGCGAGGAGCTCGTTAAGGCGGGCCCGCTTGACGTCGGCTGGAACGTCGTCAGCGAGGCGCATCGCGGGCGTGCCGGGTCGCGGCGAGTAGGCTGCGGCGAAGACCTGGTCGTAGCGGACGGCCTCGAGGAGGCGGAGCGTGGAGCGGAACTGGGCGTCGGTCTCGCCGCAGAACCCGACGATGACGTCCGTGCTGATCGCGATCCCCGGGACGGCGCCGCGGATCCGGGCGAGCCGCTCGAGATAGTGCCCGATCGAGTACTGGCGGCCCATTCGGTGCAGCACGGCGTCGTCGCCGGATTGGACCGGCAGGTGGAGCGCCTCGCAGAGCGACGACGATTCGGCCATCGCTTCGATCAGCCGATCCGAGAGGTCCCACGGGTGCGACGTGATGAAGCGCAGCCGCGGGATCGCCGGCTTGCCGTCGGCGGTGCGCAGCCCGTCGATCGCGCGGATCAGCTCGGCGAGGTCCGGCCGCGAACCGAGATCGAGCCGGCGACCGGCCCAGCGTTCGGTCCGGACGTGGCTGAAGCGCCGCTCCGGCGGCAGGTCGTGGCCATACGAGTTCACGTTCTGGCCGAGCAGCGTGACCTCGCGGTAGCCGGACGCCGCGATGGAGCGGGCCTCCTCGAGGATGTCGTCGAACGGGCGGCTCCGTTCCGGGCCGCGGCTGAACGGGACGATGCAATAGGTGCATGTCTTGTCGCAGCCGTAGATGATCGGCAGCCAGGCGGAGACGGCCGACGATCGATGCACGGACCCGCCGTGGACCGCCGCTGCGCGCGTGTTCGAGAGGCCGTCGGCGACACCGACGATCGAGCGTCCAACCCGTGTCGTGGCGCCAACGCTCCCAATGGCGCCCTGCGCGGACGCGAGCCCAAGCCGGTCGATGAGCTCCGGCTCCTCGTCCGGCCGCAGGAACAGGTCGACCGCCGGATAGCGCTTCTTCAGACCGCCGCGGTCCATCTCGCGGACCGAGCAACCGGTGAGCACGACTCGAAGCCCGGGGTTCTCGCGTTTCAGCCGTGCCAGCTCGCCCTGCCGGCCGATGACCTTCGCCTCGGCTGCCTCACGGATCGCGCACGAGTTGATGACGATCAGGCTCGCGGCGTCCATCGATGGCGCCTCGGCGCAGCCGACGGCCAGCAGCCGCCCGGCCATCTCCTCGGAATCGCTGCGGTTCATCTGGCAGCCGAGCGTCCAGACGTAGAACTCGGGCAGGGCCGCGGCTTCGGGCCGGTATTCGGCCAGGCGCATGTCGTCGGGAGTCGCCGCGGAGCGCGCACGCGTCGCCGGAGGCGGCGCGATTTCGAGCATCGGCAGCGCACGACCGCTGATTTGCCGCACCGGATCGGTCATCGTCGTGCCATCCTACGGCCAACGCCCCGGCGTGAGGGCGCAGCGACCCTTCGAACGGGGGAGGTTCGATGTCGTACACGGGCGAAGGCGGCGAGGCCAGCGCGACCGCAAATCTTGCGGAGTCGATCCCGCACCTGCGGATGAGCTCCGGCACGATTGGTCGGTTCATCGCGACCGGCGAGCTGACGGCCGGACGCTACGGCCTCTACCGCTGGGAGATGCCGCCCCACGCGAGCGGCGCGGGCGCGCACTTCCACCGAACGTTCTCCGAGGCGTTCTACGTCCTCGACGGATTGGTCAGCCTCTACAACGGCGTCGATTGGGGCGCCGCCGGGGCCGGTGACTTCCTGTACGTGCCTGAGGGCGGGATCCATGGCTTCCGCAACGACACGGACGATCCGGCGACGATGCTGATCCTGTTCGCGCCGGGCGCAGCTCGCGAGGGCTACTTCGAGGAGCTCGCCCGGATCGCGCTCGCCGGCCGCGAGATGACGCCCGAGGACTGGAATGCGCTGTACGCCCAGTACGACCAGACGATGGTCGCGGGCTAGCCGCGCCCCAGCGCCTCGCGAAGCGGAGCCTCGATCTCGTCCGGCACCCACAACCCGGCATGGGCCTCCGCATAGGGCCCGGCGTCGCCGTGGTAGTCGCTGCCGCCGGTCGCGACGAGCCCGAGGCGCCGCGCGACGTCGGCCATCAGCGCGACGGTCGACGCATCGAAGGAGCGGTGGTGAACCTCGAGCCCCAGCAGCCCCGTATCCTTGAGCTCGCGTAGCGGGGCGAGCCGCTCCCAGGCGCCCCAGAAGTGGGCCAGCGCTGGCACGCCGCCGGCGTCTCTGATCGCGCGGATCGCCTCGACCGGCCCGAGGCCGGCGCGCGGTACGTAGGCTGGCCGGCCCGGCGAGAGCCACCGTTCGAACGCGTCGTCGATGCTCTTCGCCACGCCGCGGGCGATCATCGCCCGAGCGATCCGCGGCCGCCCGAGGGCATCCTCGTCAACGGTCGCGGGCATCGCGTCGAGCTCCGCCTGCAGGTCCAGCCCGAGCTCGGCGAGCCGCCGGACCATCTCGTCGTAGCGCTCGCGGCGTGCATGCCGCTGCATCGCCAGCGTCGCTTCGAAGGCCTCGTCGTCCGGATCGACGCCAATGCCGAGGACGTGGACCTCGCCACCGCTGCCCCCGGGGCCGATGGCGCCCACGGCGTTGATCTCGACGCCCGCGATGAGCTCCAGGCCCGCCGGCAGGCTGCCCCGAACCTCGCGCACGCCCGCCAGGCTGTCGTGGTCGGTAATGGCGAGCAGGCGAATGCCCGCGTCGTAGGTCTGGCGGACGAGCTCAGCGGGCAGCAGCAGCCCGTCAGAACGGGTCGTATGCGTATGGAGGTCGATCGTCGCCGGCGCCGGCGGCGTGAGGGCCGGACCCTCCATCAGGCCTCGAACACGCGCTGGTGCCGGGCCAACCGCAGCGCCCGTCCGGTCGCCGGGTCGATGTCGACCTCGAGCGCGTTCAGGATGACCGCGCCGGAACCCACCTCGAAGCGCGTCGGCAGGCCGTTGAGGAAGCGCGGGAGGACGGTCTTCGGATCGAAGCCGATGACGCTCCACAGCGGGCCGGTCATGCCGACGTCCGAGAGGTACGCCGTGCCGCCGGGCAGGATCCGTTCGTCGCCGGTGACGACGTGGGTATGCGTCCCGACGACGGCCGAGACGCGACCGTCGAGGTGCAGGCCGAGCGCGGTCTTCTCGGACGTGATCTCGCAGTGGAAGTCGACGAGCCGGATCGGCGGCAGTGCCTCGGACGCTTCGTCAAGGAGCCGCGCACCTTCCGAGAACGGGCTCTCGATCGGTTGCATGAACGTCCGGCCCTGGAGGTTGATGACCGCGATGTCGGAGCCATCGAGCCCGTGGAACGTGCCCCAGCCGCGGCCGGGGACGCCGTCGGTGCCGTAGTTCAGCGGCCGCAGGACGCGCTCGCTCGACTCGAGGTACGGGTAGATCTCGCGCTTGTCCCAGATGTGGTTGCCGGACGTGATGACGTCGACGCCAGCGGCGAGCAGGGCATCCGAGGTCGACGGGGTCAGGCCCATGCCGCCGGCGAGGTTCTCGCCGTTCGCGGTGACGAAGTCGATGCCGCGCCGCTCGCGGATCTCCGGCAGCAGCGCCTCCACGGCCTCACGACCGGGCTTGCCGATGATGTCGCCGAGCATCAGCACCCGGCACGCGCCGGGCGGCCGGGGCGCCTCGCTGTTGACCGGATCCCCGAGCCGAACGCGACCGGCGGACTCAGGCGGATCGGAGGGGCCGGGCATCCGCGGAGGCTACCACTCGGTCAGTGCCGGGCGAAGAAGTCGAAGAGGACCTCGTTGAACGCCTCTGGCGCCTGGTAGCTCATGAAGTGCGTGGCGCCCGGCAGGATCCTCAGCTCCGCGACAGGCAAGCACGCTGCGACACGATCCAGGATCCGGCGCGAGAACCGCACGCCGTGCTCGGAGCCGAGCGCCAGCGTCGGGGTCGGGATCTGGTGGAGCTCATCGCAGCCAATCCGATCCGCCGGCGATGCCGGACTCCGACGCACTCCGAAGTTCTCGAGCCACATTCGCCGGAACGGCTCGGGCTGCGCGTCGAACGACCCGGACCCGCGGTTGTTCACGAGCTCGAACCACAAGCGCGCGCGAACGCTCTCGTCACCTTCGGCGGCGGCTCGAGCTGCGGCGGTCGCCGCGCGCCACTCGGTCAGGGTCGCCAGGCCGCCCGCGTCGCTCTCGAGCAACCACGGCAGGTTCGGCTCGATGATCGTGAGGCTTCGCAGCAGCCCTGGCGCTGCGCGCGCCGCCCGGATGCCGATCGCAGTCGAGAAACCGACCAGATGGACTGGACCGGCCGCGAGCGAACGAATGAGCTCGACGAGATCGTGAGTGTGCGCGAGCGCGGAGTCGTCCGCGTCATCGGGCGCCGTGCTCCGGCCGTGAAAGCGCCGGCTGTAGGCGACGAATCGATATCGCTCGGCGAACGCCACCTGCTGCGGCTCCCAGTAGGTCAGGTCGGACGATCCGCCGTGCGAGAAGACGACGGGAACCCCGGCGCCCTCGTCAACCAGGTCGAGTTCGGCCCCGTTTAGCCGAACGAGCATCGGCCGGGCTATTTCGCGTATTCGACCGCGCGCGTTTCGCGGATGACCGTCACTTTGATCTGGCCTGGGTAGGTCAGCTGCTCCTCGATCTTCTTGACGATGTCGCGCGCGAGGCGCGTCGCCGTGAGGTCGTCGATCTCCTCCGGCCGAACGAGGATCCGGACCTCGCGGCCGGCCTGGACGGCGAAGGAGCGCTCCACGCCGGCAAACGAACCGGCGATCGCCTGGAGATCCTCGAGCCGCTTGACGTACGTCTCCATCGTCTCGCCGCGGGCGCCCGGCCGTGACGCGCTGATCGCGTCGGCGACCTGGACGATCGGCGCTTCCAGGCAGGTGTACTCGACCTCCTGGTGGTGCGCCGCGATGCCATTGATGACGCTCGGATGGAGGTTGTGACGCGCTGCAATCGCCGCTCCGATCGCGGCGTGCGGACCCTCGACCTCGTGGTCGACAGCCTTGCCGATGTCGTGTAGCAGCCCGCCGGTCTTCGCGATCGTGATGTCGGCGCCGATCTCGGCGGCGATGACCGCGGCGATGCGGCTCGTCTCGATCGAGTGCATGAGCACGTTCTGGCCGTAGCTCGTGCGGAACTTGAGGCGGCCGAGGAGCTTGACCATGTCCGGCGGGAGGCCCGGGACGCCGGCGTCGTAGGCAGCCTGCTCGCCCGACTGGCGGATCACGAGATCGACCTCGGCGCGGGCCTTCGTGACGACCTCCTCGATCCGGCCGGGGTGGATCCGGCCGTCCGACATGAGCTTCGTCAGGGCCATTCGTGCGACCTCGCGGCGGACGGGGTCGAAGCCGGAGATGACGACCGTCTCGGGCGTCTCGTCGATGATCAGGTCGATCCCGGTCGCCTGCTCGAGGGCTCGGATGTTGCGGCCCTCCCGGCCGATGATCCGGCCCTTCATCTCGTCGTTCGGCAGATGGATGACGCTGACGGCGTGCTCCGCGGTGTGATCAGCGGCGACGCGCTGCATCGCCGTCACGATGACCTCGCGCGCCTTCTCGGTCGCCTCTTCGCGGGCCCGTCGTTCGATCGAACGGGCGAGCTTGACGGCGTCGTGCTCGGCCTCCTCGCGGACGGCCTCGAGAAGGAGCGCCTTTGCGTCGGCTGCGGGGAGTCCGCTGACCTTTTCGAGCGCAGCGGTTCGTTCGGCCGTGAGGCGCCCAAGCTCCTCGCGCGACGTCTCGAGCTCGCGCTCGCGGTCGAGCAGCTTGCGGTCGCGCTGCTCGAGCATGTCGCTTCGCAGGTCGAGCTGCTCATCGCGCTGGTGAAGCCGGCTCTCGAGCGCGGTGAGCTCGGTCCGACGAGCGCGCGCCTCGTCCTCGGCCTCGCGAGCGAGGCGGATCTTCTCTTCCTTCGCCTCGAGAATCAGGTCCTTCTGCTGGGTTCGCGCGTCAGAAACGATGCTCGCGGCCTTGTCCTGCGCGGCCTTGATCGTCTGGCTTGCGAGCACTCCGCGTGCGACGAAGCCAACGATGAGACCGACAGCCAACGCCACGAGGGCGACGGCGGCATAGTCCATCTCTTCCTCCCATCCGGCCCTCCCTCAAAGGCCGGACGCGTGTCATGCAATCAGGTCGACGGGGGCCGCTCGGGCGTCCCAGACGACTCACCGCGTAGCCTACTCCCTTGGGCCCTCTTCGGCCGTCAGGTCGGCTTTCGCGGTGAGCGCCGAGGCGGCGCGGCCCGCCGTGTCAGGATCGAAGCCGTTGCGGGCCAGCAAGGCGTAGGCGCGCTGGCGTCGGACGCGCGGGTCGGCGACGCGTTCGAGGGCGCGGGCGTGGCGCGCGAGCAGGCGCTCTGCCGCGACATCGTCGACGCTCGGATCGCCGGCCTCGACGTCTGCCGCGTCGCGCCGCACTTCGAGCGCCCCGGAGATCACGTCGGCGGCCAAGCCCTTGCGCCGCAGCTCGAACTGGAGGGCTCGCTCCCCACGTGGGTGCGCCCGGTCGCGCGACTCAAGCCATGTCTGCGCGAACGCCTCGTCGTCGAGGATCCCGAGCCCTGTCAGCTTCTCGATCGCCGCGTCGATCAGGCCTGCCCGATAGCCGGCGTCCGTCAGGCGTCGCCGGACCTCATCCGTCGATCGCGGACGCACCTCGAGAAAGCGCAACGCCGCCTCAAGAACGACGTTCGGGTCCTCGACCGCGGCTCGTCGCTCGCGGGCGGCCGCAGGATGCTCGCGCCGTCGCGTCAATCCGGTGCCGGCGCAGCGAGCGAGCTGCTCTGCCAGAGTCTCCAGAGCTCGTCCGCGATTACGGTGTAGTTGGCTTCGGGACCCGCTATGGACTCGTCGAACCATGCCACGAATTCGGCGTGAACCATCGTCCGGACCATTTCGGCGGACGCCATGTGCTTGAGCATCGGCAGGATCGTCTCGGCCTCGAGGTCGTATTCGTCAGGCGGAGCGCCCATTTCGATCAGCCCGATCGGATCGTGAGCGCGAAGGAGTGCGCCGACCTGCTCGAGGGCCGCTCGGTAGGCCGAAGTCAGGCGCGTGCGGTCGGTGGTTACTCGGCTTCCTCGATTCCTTCGACCGGCAGGGCCACCGTGGCGATCGCGCCGCGGATCCGACCGTCGATGTCGGCGGCGATCACGGGATTGCCCTTGAGGAACTCCTTCGAGGCCTCGCGACCCTGGCCGAGCCGCGTCTCGCCGAAGGTGAACCACGCGCCGGTCTTGTCGACGATGCCCATCGCGACGCCAACGTCGAGGAGGCCGCCCTCCTTCGAGACGCCCTCGCCGTACATCACGTCGAACTCGGCCACGCGGAACGGCGGCGCAACCTTGTTCTTGACGACCTTGACGCGGACCCGGTTGCCGACCGACTCGGTGCCGGTCTTGATCGTCTCAACACGGCGGATGTCGAGCCGGACGCTCGCATAGAACTTCAGCGCCCGGCCGCCGGGCGTCGTCTCGGGGTTGCCGAACATCACGCCGATCTTCTCGCGCAGCTGGTTCGTGAAGACGAGCGCGGTATTCGAGCGCGAGACAGCGCCGGTCAGCTTTCGCAGGGCCTGGCTCATGAGCCGCGCCTGGATGCCGACGAACGAATCGCCCATCTCGCCTTCGATCTCGGCGCGCGGCACAAGTGCCGCCACCGAGTCGACGACGACGACATCGATGCCGGCTGAACGGATGAGCGTCTCCGTGATCTCGAGCGCCTGCTCGCCGGTGTCCGGCTGGGAGACAAGGAGCTCATCGACGTTCACGCCGCAGGCCCGAGCGTAACCCGGATCCAGGGCATGCTCCACGTCGATGAAGGCGGCCACGCCGCCCTTACGCTGGGCCTCGGCGATGATGTGCTGGCAGACGGTCGTCTTGCCCGACGACTCCGGCCCGAAGATCTCGGTGATCCGGCCGCGGGGAATGCCACCGACGCCGAGCGCGAGATCGAGCGCGATCGAGCCGCTGGGGATCACGTCGACCGCCTGCCGTGCGGCCGAGCCGAGCTTCATGATCGAGCCGGTGCCGAACTGCTTCTCGATCGAGAGGATCGCTGCCGCCACGGCCTTGCCGCGCTCCGCGCTGGCCTTCTCCGTGACCACGCGCTCGCCGTTCCGCTGTTCAGTCACCATCGCCTGATCACGCTCCTGTCCTGCGACCGTCCACCCGAACGGACGCAAGCACGCCCGCGTGAGGGATCAGCCTTCGTTCTCGGCCTCGTCGTTCCAGCGCGGCTTGCGCGGCTTGCGGATCAGCTCGACGTTCATCGGCGGCTGGTCGAGCGGCTGCAGCTTCGGCACGCCGGACGTGTCCTTCTTCTTCTTTTTCGCTTCGCGGCTGGGACGGTCTCGTGAGCCCATCGATGCTTCCTCCGCGCTGAAGCGACGTTAGCGAACGCTGGTTCACGCCGACTTAACCGCCGCTTCGCTGCGACTTTCGCCTGCGCGCGAGCGCAGCTCGGCGCGTGTCTCAGGGAACGTTCCGGAACGGAGCGCGGCGCGAATCCGTGCCATGAAGTCTAGGGTGAAGGTGAGGTTGTGACAAGTTGCGAGCCGGTAGCCGAGGAGCTCCCGGGCGCGCAGCAGATGGGCCAGGTAGGCCCTCGAGAACCGCGTGCAGAGCAGGCACGGGCAGTCATCCTGGACCGGCCTCGGGTCGTCGAGCATCGAGCTGTTGCGGATGTTCAGGCGACCACCAGGGACGAGGAGGCGGCCGTTCCGTGCGTCGCGCGCCGGCATGACCGAATCAAACAGGTCGACGCCCGCGTCGACGGCCTCCAGGAGGTCAAGCGGTGAGCCGAGACCCATCAGGTAGCGCGGCCGTGGATCGTCCGCGAGCATCGGGATGACAACGTCGAGCGCGTCCAACCGCTGGACTGGCGACTCATCCCCCGCGAGTCCGCCGATGCACAGGCCATCGAACGGCAGTGCGGCGATGGCGGCGGTCGATTCGGCCCGCAGCTCGCGGTCGACGCCGCCCTGGATGATCCCGAAGAGCGCCTGATCCGGCCTCGAGTGCGCTTCGAGCGAGCGCTCCGCCCAGCGCGCGGTCCTTGCTGTCGCATCGGCGACGACTGCGCGCTCGGACGACGGGTAGACCGGCTGGTCGAACGCGACCGCGACGTCGGCGCCGAGCGCCTCCTGGGCCGCGATCGAAAGCTCGGGCGTGAAGCGGTGGACCGAACCGTCGATGTGGCTCCGGAATGTCACGCCGTCGTCGTCGACAACACGCAGGTGGTCGAGCGAGACGACCTGGAAGCCGCCGCTGTCGGTGAGGATCGGGCCGTCCCAGGCCATGAACGTGTGCAGCCCACCGAGCCGCTCAACCCGCTCGTGGCCGGGCCGCAGGTACAGGTGGTAGGTGTTCGCGAGGATGATCGTGGCGCCGGTCGCGCGGATGTCGTCAGGGTCGAGCGCCTTGACGGTCGCGTTGGTGCCGACAGGCATGAACTGCGGCGTCTCGACGACGCCATGCGTCAGCTCCAACCGCCCGAGCCGGCCTCGAGTCCCTCGCGGTGGCGCCCCGCCGGTGCTGAATGACGCCGCTCCAGTCAGCGCGGCGGCTCCGCTTCAGGTGCGGGCTCGACTCCGCCGTCCCAGAGCGACGGCATGTCCGGCTCCGCGCGGCGGGGTGGCGGGATCTCGTAGCCAAGCTTCGATAGGTGGATCCGGGCGAGCTCCGTCGCGATCCGGCCTTGCGGCGTCCGATCGATGAATCCGAGGCGCAGCAGGAACGGCTCGTAGACGTCCTCGATCGTCTCCACCTCCTCGCTGAGGACGGCCCCGAGCGCCGCCACGCCCACCGGCCCCGAGGCGAACTTCTGGACGATCGCGGCCAGGAGCTTGCGGTCCGTGGTGTCGAGGCCCTCGTGGTCGATGTCGAGCTGTTGCATCGCTTCGTTCGCGACGTTCTCGTCCAGGCGGCCGTCGCGATGGACCTGGGCGAAGTCTCGAACGCGCTTCAGCAGGCGGTTGACGATCCGCGGCGTCCCGCGGCCCCGGCGCGCGATCGCGGCGATCGCAGCCGTATCGATCGGCACGTCGAGGATGTGGGCGGAGCGCTCGACGATCGCCGCCAGATCGTTATCGGCGTAGAAGTCGAGGCGATAGGTCGCCCCGAATCGATCGCGAAGGGGCGATGAGATGCGGCCGGCTCGGGTCGTCGCGCCGACGACCGTGAAGGGCTTGAGGCTGAGGCGGAGCGACCGTGCGCTCGGGCCCTTGCCGATCATCACGTCCAGCGCGTAGTCCTCCATCGCCGGGTAGAGAACCTCCTCGACCGCACGGTTGAGCCGGTGGACCTCGTCGATGAACAGGACATCGCGCTCGTCGAGGCTGGTGAGGACCGCGGCCAGGTCGCCCGGCCGCTCGATCGCCGGCCCCGACGTGTATCGGATGTTCACGCCCAGCTCGCGGGCGATGATCGTCGCGAGCGTCGTCTTGCCGAGGCCGGGCGGGCCGTAGAGGAGGATGTGGTCCGCCGCTTCTCCCCTGCCCTTGGCGGCTTCAATCAGGACGGAAAGGTTCGCCTTGACCTCGCGCTGGCCGATGTATTCGTCGAGCGTGCGGGGCCG
>DASRJS010000033.1:0-25817 GCA_035649355.1 Candidatus Polarisedimenticolia bacterium | reverse complement strand
GACCGAGCTCGCGGAAGCGCTCGGCAATGCCGCCTGGGGCCAGCTCCTCCGCTGGCACGACGACACGGTGCGGTCGGCGGTCGCGCGCCATGCCGGCAAGGTCGTCAACCAGATTGGTGACGGCTACTTCGTCGCGTTCACGTCAGCCCAGGAGGCAGTGGCGGCCGCCGTGGAGATCCAGCAGGCCCTCGCTGCGCGGCGCCACGACGGCGCCCCGGCGCTGGCGATCCGGATCGGGATCCATACGGCCGAGGCGAACCGCCGCGGCAACGACTTCAGCGGCGTCGGCGTCCATGTCGCGGCGCGGATCTCCGCTGCTGCCGGCGCCGACGAGATCCTCGTCAGCCGCGACACGCTTGCCGAGGCCGGCGATGCCGAACATGCCGATGTCCGGAGCATGGCCCTCAAGGGCGTCGCCGAACCCGTCGCGGTCGCGTCGATCACCTTCGCCTGACCCCTCGCATGGCCGCGGAGGTCACAGCCGCCGCGGCCGGCGTAGGATGATCAACGGCATGAGCGAGCGCGCAGGCGACGCCCGGGTCTGCATCGTCGATGACCAGGAATCGAACGTCCGGCTGCTCGAACGGGTGCTCGCCCGCGGTGGCTTCGAGAACATCCGAACGTTCACCTCGGGCGGCGCGATGCTCGACGCGATCGCGACCGACTCCCCGGACCTGCTCCTCCTCGATCTCCATCTGCCGGCTCCGGACGGCTACACGATCATCGAGACGATCCGGAGCGGTGGCGCAGGCGTGGCCCACGACCTGCCGATCCTCGTCCTCACCGCCGACGTCGGCCACGGCGCTCGGGCGCGGGCGATCTCGATGGGCGCGAACGACTACCTGGTGAAGCCGTTCGATGCCGACGAGGTGACCGTCCGCGCGCGCAATCTCGCGGAGCTCGGGATGCTCAAGCGCCTGCTCCGGGGCGCGTCGCCGCGCTGAGACCCGCCGCGACCCGGAGGTCGCGGTCACGCGCCTCCGGCGTGACGAACGCGAGCAGCGCCAGCCCCTCTTCGTCGACGGCCTCCCGGTCGCCGACCGCCAGCGGTTCGAACGTCCGGATCTCCAGGGTCGCCCGCCCGCCCTTCCGGATGACCCGCCACGTTCCGGCGAAGAAGCCGTCGACCAGCAGCCCACCGACGGTCCAACGCAGCTCCGCCAGGAATCTCATCTGGTCTCGAGTGATGATCCGCGAGCGATCGGCGTGCCCAAGGCCGACGTTGTCGTACTCGGGCAGGAACCGCGGCGGGGCCGCTGTGTCGGGGTCGGGGAGAGGACCGTCCGGGACGTCGAAGAGCTCGCGGCCGCTCTCGTCCCGATAGGTTCGAAGGCCCGGCCGCAGGCGCTCGAAGACGTCGCCGAGGCTCGGGATGCGGGACCAGTTCATCGCGTCGGCCGGGGTTGCCGGTCCGAAAGCTGCGAGGTAGCGCAGGACGAGGCCGTCGATCGTGAGAGGTTCGCGGGCCCGTGCGTCGGCCAGGCCATCGGGCCCGAGCCAGGTTTCGATGCTCGTCAGCTTCGGCTGCCCGGTCCGGCCCCAGAGACCGCGCGGCGTTGCGTGGACGCCGGGCATGAGCACCCGCACGAGATGCGCGAGGGCGGCGGGGTCACGATCCGGCCAGCGCGCGGCAAGGCGCGGCGCCAGCTGTGCGACGGTCAGCGGCTCGTCCCGGGTGAGCTCGCGCCCAGCGTTGATGACCGCCTTGACATCAATCCCTGCGAGGCGTTCGCGGCCGTAGGTCGAGTTGGCGAGGACCTCGCGCTCGAGCGGCGGCGCGACGAGCGGCCGGATGTCTAGGTAGTCGCGGGCGGTGACGAGATGGATCGTCGCGCGGAGGAGGCTGGCACGGACGGCGAGGCGGCGCTCGATGAGGTCCGACAGCTCGCTCGCCTCGAAGCCGACGAGTCGCGACCACAGGCCGACGTAGGGCGTCATCGGGATCTGGGCCTGCTGGCCGACGAGGTGCTCGACCATCTCGGCGGCGGTTCGATTCGTTCGGCGCAGCAGGTGCTGGCGCTCGAGGAGAGCCCGGTTGAGCGTGCGGTTGCTGAGCGTCCGGAGGCCCAGCGTGGACCGGCGGCTCACGCGGGCCCGGTCACAGCGCGTCGGTCACAGGCGGGGCTCGCGGCCCTCGACGTGGTTCACCGACCGATGATCACATGGCCGGCGGGCGGCTGGTGTCAGGAATGGCGATCCGGGCCCGGCAGCGCCCCGAGCTGGCGCATCATCCCGAGCCAGTCGCCCTGGTGCCAGTGCTCGACGACCTTGCCACCCTTCAGCCGGAAGATGTGGATCTCCTCGATCCGGTAGGTCTTGCCCGACGGCGGCAGGCCCATGAAGTCGCCGGTCTGCGTGGCCTGTGAGGTGACTCGAACGACGACCTTGTCGTCCTCGCCGATCACATCGTCGACGGTGATCCGGGCGTTCGACAGACCGGCCGAAGCCCGCTTGACGGCGTCACGGACGGCAGCCCGGCCCGTCGCGTCGGTCGACCAGTTGTGCGGCGTGAAGTCGTCGGCGACGAGCTCATCGATGGCGTCGTCGTCGCCCTTCTCGAAGACTTCCTCGATGAACCGCCGGGCGATGACCTTGTTGGTTTCGGTGCGAATCTCGGTGATCATGGGATCGAGGATGCGCTCGTCGGGATTGCGTCCGCATTGCAGGCTGGCCGCCTGTGCGTCGGGTGCCTAACGAGGCGCAGTGCCTGGGTATGAAAAACGGCCCGTCCGACGTTCGGACGGGCCGTCAGTTGAGCGAGGGTTGCCTAGGCGGCCTTCACGCGCGCTGCGCGCGGGCCCTTGGGGCTCGTCTCGATCTCGAACTCGACCTTCTCGCCGCCGTTGAGGCGGTCGAAGTCGAGCGATGCGTCGAGGCCGCTGCGATGGAAGAAGTATTCCTTCGCGTCGTCCGCGGCGATGAAGCCGAAGCCGCGATCGGCAACGACCTTCTTGATGGTTCCGGTGGCCATGAGGGCCCTCCAGCTTTCCCGAACACGAAACGACTGACGCACGGTCTGTTCGAGAAAGGGGGTCGACCACACGAGCCCGTCACGAGGTGTGACAGGCTTCAATCCTACCACGCCTGTTTGGACCCTCCCGCGGACTGGCTACTCCTGGCGGCGGAATGCCCAGACGGCGAGCGAGATGAGCACGGCGCCGAGGACCCCGACGATGAGGACCTCCTGGCCGATCGACATGACCGTGCCAAAGATCTCCACGCCGAGGCCGCCGGAGGCCGGTGAGCCGAGGAAGACCTGGCGGATCGCGTCGACGCCGTAGGTCATCGGGTTGATCTTCGAGAGGACCTGCAGCCAGTCGGGCGCCTGGTCGACCGGGAAGAACACGCCGGCGAGGAAGATCAGCGGGAAGATCAGGACCTGGATGAGCAGCTGGAAGCCCTGCTGGCTGCGCATGAAGCTCGCGAGCAGGATCCCGAACCCGGACAGCGCGATCGACAGGATGACGACGATCGGGATCAGCCGCACGACGAGGCCAACGTCCAGCGACACGCCAACGATCGGTGCGACGACGAGCATCAGCACGACCTGGACGAGCGCGACGACCGCCGCGCCGAGGGCCTTGCCGAGGACGATCCCGGTCCGCGCCAGCGGCGCGACCATGACCTCCTTGAGGAACCCGAACTCGCGGTCCCAGACGACGCTCACCCCGGCGAACAGCGACGAGGTCAGGACGCCCATCGCGATGATGCCCGGGTACATGAACTGGACGAAGTTGATGTTCGGGCCGAGATTTCCGATGACGTTCCCGAAGCCGGCCCCGAAGACCACGAGGAAGATCATCGGCTGGAGCACGGACGAGATCAGCCGCGAGCGCTCGTTCACGAAACGCAGCAGCTCGCGGTAGGCGATGACCCAGGTCCCGCGCCAGATCTCGGCGAGGCCGGACATCACGCTCGCCGTCCGTGGCGGGTCACATCCGCCTCCCCTGGCGCCACTGGCTCATACCGGCGAGCAGCTGCTCCTGGCCGTCGAGCTCGGAGTCGCGGATCTCGCGGCCGGTGAGGTGAAGGAAGACGTCGTCGAGCGTCGGGCGACGTAGGCCGATCGACTCGATCGGCCGCCGGAACGACCGGACGAACTCGGGCAGGAAGCGCTCGCCGCCTTCGACATGGAAGCTCACCGTGGAATCGCGGATCGACGCCTCGAGCTGGTAGCGGTCCTTGATCTCGGCCGCCGCTGCGGAAACGTCGTCGGTGCCGACCGTGATGAGGTCACCGCCGACGTCGTGCTTGAGGGTCTCGGGCGATCCGAGCCCGACGATGGAGCCGTGGTCGATGACCGCGATCCGATCGCAGCCCTCGGCCTCGTCCATGTAGTGGGTCGTCATGAAGATCGTGAGACCCTCGCGATCGCGAAGCGCGTAGAGGTAGTTCCAGATGTGGCGCCGCGTCTGGGGATCGAGCCCGAGGGTCGGCTCGTCGAGGAACAGCACCTTCGGGTGGTGGAGGAGGCCGCGCGCGATCTCGAGCCGGCGCTTCATGCCGCCCGAGTACGTTCGAACCGGGCCTTTGCGGCGGTCGGCCAGGTCGACCATCTCCATGAGCTCGTTCATCCGCCGCTCGCGGACGTCGCCCGGCAGGCCGTAGGCGTAGGCGTGGAAGCGCAGGTTCTGGTCCGCGCTCAGGTATTCGTCGAGCGTCGGTTGCTGGAACACGAGTCCGATCGAACGTCGAACGTCCGCCCGCTCACGGACGACATCGAAGCCGTTCACGCTGGCTCGGCCCGCGGTCGGCGTCAGCAGCGTGCAGAGCATGTTGATCGTCGTCGTCTTGCCGGCGCCGTTCGGGCCAAGGAAGCCGAAGACCTCGCCGGGCTGGACCTCGAAGTGGACGTCCTTGACGGCTTCGAGCTTCCCGAACGACTTCGAGAGCCCGTCGACCTCGATGACAGCGCGCGTTGGCGAGCTGGTGCTCATGGGCGGCGACCGTAGCAGAGGATTGTGAATGCGGTTCGAAGGACCCATGGAGAGCATCCGTGCCCAGGGCCGGCGCGTACCATCGGGCGAGATGCGGAGGGTGGGAGCGGTGACCGGCGCGGGCCTGCTGGCCGTGCTCGGGATCGTCGCCCAACTGGCACTCGCCGGCCCGGCCCTCGCTCATGCCCAGCTCCTGAGCAGCGTCCCCGGCTCGGGCGAGGTCGTCCCGCAACCACCACCCGAGATCAGGCTGGCGTTCTCCGAACCGGTCGACCCGGGCATCCTCCGCGTCGACGTCCTCGACGCCGACGGGAACGTGGTCGTCGACAACGTGGGCGAGCGCGATCCCGACGATCCACGCCAGGTGATCGCCGACCTCGGCGGGGACAGGTTGCCCGACGGCGCCTACGCCGTGACCTGGCAGATCCTGTCCGACGCCGACGGCCACACGACTCGCGGCTACCTCTCGTTCGGGGTCGGACCGGGGGCGCCGGTGGGTGAGGGCGCGCTCGACCCCGAGGGCGCTGGGGGCCATCCGACGACGGAGGTCGAGGTCCGCCTGATCGCCTCGATCGGGCCGCTGCTCGCGACCGGTCTCGCGTGGTTCGCGTGGCTCGTGCTGCGGCCGGTGACGGGACGCTGGCCGGCGCGCCTCGCGCGAATCCAGGTTGTCGCGCTCGGGGTTGGTGCGGTTGGCAGCGTGCTCGCCGCGGTCGTGGCCGGCGGCGAGGCGGGGCTCGATCCCTGGACGTTCATGGCGCAGACCCGCCCGGGCGCCCTCCTGCTCGCCCGTGCCGTCCTCGGCGTGGTTGGCGGGCTCCTGGTGATCGGTCTCGTCCGTGGCGCCAGGGTCGGTGCCGCCGTCGCGATCGCCGGTGGAGCCGGGCTGGCCAGCCTCGTTCTCATGGCCCTCGGTGAACATGCGGCAGCCTTCGCGTCGCCGATCCCGGTCCTCGTCATCGTCGTCCACCTCGCCGCCGCGAGCGTCTGGTTCGGCGGCGTCATGGCCCTCGGCGATCTCGCCGTCTTCGGGCCGAAGACGCGGACCGTGAGCCTCGCGAGGCTTGTCCCGCGGTTCTCGGCGCTGGCCGTCGTATCCATCGCGCTCATCGGGCTGACCGGGTTGTACAGCGGCTGGATCGAAGCCGCCGACCCGATCGGTGGGGCTGGCGTCTATCCATTCTCGCTTCGGCTCAAGGTGCTCGCGTTCGCAGCGGCGCTCGTCTTCGGCGCCGTGAACTATCTCGACGGCGGCCGTCGGCTCGCGTCGATGGGTGGCTTTGACAGGCGGATCGCGTTCGAGGCGGCGCTGGCGATCGCTGTCCTCACGCTCGCCGGCAACCTGGCGGCCGCCTCACCGCCGGGTTTGGCCCGTCCGGTCGCGCTGGCGCCGGCTGACCCGGGCGGGGAGCTCGATCGCGCGACGCTGGCGGTCCAGCCGGGTCGGCCCGGACCCAATCGGTTCGTCGCCGTGCTCGATGCCGAGCCGCCAGCGGGAGCCGAGGTCAAGCTTGTGCTCCAGCGGGGGTTCGGCTCGTCGTTCGTGTTCGGTGTCCGCATGCGACCGGACGCCGCGGCACCGCGACAATTCGTCGCGGACGCCGGAGTCCTGCCGGCTGACACGGAATGGACGGCTCGGGTTGAGGTCATCGAGCCTCCGGATGGCCAGACAATCGTCGGCTACGCCGCCTTCTCCTTCGACGCGACGGGAATCGCGTCCGGTCGCGACGCGCCGAGCCTGGACCTGTCGCTCGCGACCGGCGCGCTCATGGTCGTGCTCGGGCTCATCGGGTTGTACCTCGTTCTCGTCGGCGGCCGCATTCCCAGGGTCGAGCGGCAGCTCGGTCGAAGCGCGGCCCTCGTCGGCAGCGTTACCGCCACGGTCCTCGGGCTCGTGGGCGTCATCGGAGGTCCGCCGGTCTAGCTGCGGCATCGCCGGCCGCAGCCCTCAGATCACCCGATCTTCGAGCTCCCAGGCATGGTCGAGCGCATGCCACGCCGAGCGGCGCACGAGGTAGCGCGGCGTCCAGAGCGGCCGCATGCGCTTCGACGCTGGCGGCGGCTCACCACGGATGCGCGCCGCCAGCGCCTCGACGATGAGATCCCGGATCGCGTCGCGGTTCTCCGCCTCGGATTCCCCGCGCGGCGCCTGGTACTTCCCGCCGATCTCCTTCAGGTATGACCAGTCCGCGTCGATGACATGCGAGGTCATCTTCGCGAGGTCCCGGCCGCCGCCGCGCGGGCCGGTCGTCAATCCGTGGCCACGCGCGGCCACAGCCGCGGAATCGAAGGTCGCCCAGGCCGCGCGCAGGATCCCGGCCAGGCGTTCGTGCTCGGCCGGCTCGACCGGGCGGTCGTCGCCGCCCGGTGACCGCGACGGCACACCGAAATCGGTGCCGCTGCCGCCCTCGACGTGCTCGACGACCTCGAAGCCACTGGCGTCCGCGGGCGGCTCCAGTCCTGCCGCAAGGTCGCCCAGGGCTCGGACGTAGCGCGGTCCGGCCGCGGCAAGGGCGTCTAGCGCTTCCTCCTCGGTCTTGCCCGAACGCGACCAGCCGGGCCACTCGATCGCGCTCGCGAACGTCCGCTTCGGTGCGACCTCGAGGTATGCGGGCAGGCGGATTGGCATGCGCCTGTAGTACCCGATTGCGAGCCCGGATGTGACAATCCGGGCGATGACAACGATCGATCGGTCCGTCCAGCTCGCCCGCGTCGTCGGCCTCCTCGGCGGAGCCGCGACCGCGAGCGAGGTTGCGAACGTGGTCGTTCAGTCCGGCCTCGCAGCCCTCGGGGCGAGTGCCGGGATCGTGGCCGTCCAATCCGGCGACGGCCGGCGGCTGACGATCGCCGGCAGCCAGGGCTTCGAGGGTTCGTCGCTTGCCGAGCTGACGGATTGCTCGATCGAGGATCACAACCTGCTCACCGAAGCGATCCGCGGCGGCCGCTCGATCACCCTCGAGGGCCCCGCGGAACGGGCGGCGGCGGATCGAGCCCTTCGCGGATGGTCGCCGCCGGGCGGCGAGGGCACGCTGTTGGCCCTGCCCCTGACGTCCGCCGGCCGCCCGCTCGGAGCGCTTGCGCTCATGCTCCCTGACGGCGCCGCGCACGGTGAGCGGCTGGACTACCTGGCGGCGATCGCCGTCGGCGCGGGCCAGGCCCTCGATCGGATCCGGTTCCAGGAGATCGAGCACTCCGCCCGCCGGCTGTCCGAGGCGCTCGCGCGAATGAGCGCCGCGGCCGCGGCCGCGGCAACGCCCTCGGAGGTCGCGTCAGCGTTCGTCGAGCAGGCCCTGCCGGCGACGGGTGCCGATCGGGGCACGATGTATGTCCTCGCCGGCGCCAAGCTCGAGCTCATCGCGACGATCGGCTACCCGGACGAAACGGCCGCGCCGCGGGCTGAGATTCCCATCGATGCTGCGATGCCGTCCGCGGCGGCCGTGCGACGGCGCAGCGCCGTCGTCCTGCGGAGCCCGGTCGAGATGCTCGCCGAGTTCCCGGGGATGACGGAGCACACGACGGTCCTTGGGCATCGCGCGTTCATCAGCCTGCCGATGCTCGTGCGCGGCGAGATCCTCGGTGCGATCTCGATCGGCTTCACGAACGAGCATGCCCTCAGCGACGAGGTGATCTCGTTCCTGCGAAGCGTCGCCGACGTTGCCGCCCAGGCGCTCGCTCGCGCGCGGCTCTACGACGAGGCCACGTCCTCGCTGTCGACGCTCCAGGCGGTCATCGCGCAGATGCCGATCGGGGTCCAGGTCGCAAGCGCCACGGACCGCCGGATCCTCATCGAGAACACCCGCGCCGAAACGCTGCTCGGCCAGCGCCGCGCCGGCCAGATCGCCGGCTATCTCGAGGCCTTCCATCCTGACGGCCGGCCGATGGTCCCGTCTGACTGGCCTCTGAATCGGTCGATCGACTCGGGCGAGCCGGTGACCGGCGAGCGCTACGTCATCCGCCGGCCGGATGGCTCGAATGTCGAGGTCTCGACCTCGGCGGCGCCGGTTGTCTCGAATGACATCGTCGTCGCCGCGGTCATGGCGATGACCGACATCACGGCGGCACGCGAGGCCGAGGAGCTGCGCGAAGCGTTCCTCGGCGTGCTCGCCCACGAGCTTCGGACGCCGGTGACGACGATCTACGGCGGCGCGGCGACGCTCCTGCGGAGCCGCCGCCGGGCGGACAGCACGTCGCGGGCCATCCTCGCCGACGTCGCGGCGGAGTCCGAGCGGCTCTTCCGGCTCGTCGAGAACCTGCTCGTCCTGGCGCGGGCCGAGCGGGGCGCGGTTGTCGCCGAGCGCGACCCGCTGTCGCTGGTCCGAGTCCTGCCGCGAGTCGTCGACGAGGAGCGCGGCCGCTGGCCGGTGGCCCACTTCGAGATCGACATGCCGACCGATCTCCCGATCGTGAGCGGCGACGAAGCGCATGTCCGGCTCGTGCTCTCGAACCTGCTCTCGAACGCGGCCAAGTACGGCCCCGCGAACGGGCTCGTCCGCGTCGTGGCGCAGCGCTCCGAGGCTGGGTCCGAGATCGAGGTGCGGGTCCTGGATGAGGGCCCCGGCGTCGTCGAGTCGGAGGCCGACTCGATGTTCCGCGCGTTCTATCGGTCGGCGTCGACGGCGAGCAAGGCACCTGGCTCGGGGATCGGCCTGTTCATCGTGCGGGCGCTCGTCGACGCAATGGGCGGCCGCGTCTGGACGAAGGCGCGCGAGGGCGGCGGGGCGGAGTTCGGTTTTGCGCTCCCGGTGTTCGAGGACATCGATCCGGAGCTCTGAGCCGCTGCTATCCTTGGCCGCCCCCGATCCGCTGACGGAGCCGCCGGTGACGATTCCATGCTGAGCCGGCTCGTGACCTCGGTCCGGGCGATGCCCCGAAACTCGCTCTCGGCGTTGCGCGAGCTCAGCGGGCCGTTGTTGCTCCTGGCCGGGATCGCGCTCATCGCCCAGGTCGGGATCTCGATCATGCTGCCGCTGCTGCCGGTCTACGCGACGCGGCTCGGTGCGACCCCCGACGTCCTGTTCTGGCTGACCAGCAGCTTCGCCGTGACGTCGACCGTCGGCCAGCTGGGCGCCGGGTTCCTGACCGAGCGCATCACGCCGCGGCGCCAGATTCCGCTCGGCTCGGGGTTCTACGCCGCCTCGAACGTGTTGATCGCGACGGCGACCGCCGCGGTTCCGCTGGTGATCTATCGCGCCTTCGCCGGTCTCGGCGGCGGCGTCATGCTCATCGCCGAGCGGCTATATCTCGTCCAGGTCACCGAATCGGGGCGCCTGGCGTTCGCCAACGGCGTCCTCTCGGCGGCGGCCTCGATCGGGTCGGTGATGGGGCCGGTGATCGGCGCCACCCTGGCCGGCCTTGACCTCCGCTTCCCGTTCCTGCTCGTGGCCACGACGAGCACGATCTACGCGATCGCGGCGCTCCGCCTACCCGCACCGAAGCCGGACGAGATCCAGCAGCCCGCGGCCACCCCGAATGTGCCCGAGGCCGCCGCGGTCGACGGCACGGCCCTGCCGGCGCCTGCGGCGGTTGAGCCCGCCCCCACCGTCAGTCGATCGCGTGCCGAGATGGTCCGGGCCCTCGGACCGTTGCTGCTCGTCAACCTCGGCCTGTCCGGCACCTACGGCGCGTGGATCACGACCTACGGCGTCTACGCGACGACGCAGCTCGGCTGGCCCGCGGGCGACGTGGCCTGGGTGTTCGCGTACTTCGGCGTGGGATCGATCATCCTCGGGCCGTACTTCTCGCGCCTGGCCGACCAGCGTGGCCGTCGGCGGTTCGCAGCGCTCGGGCTGTCGTTCGTGCTCGGTTGGGCGGGCCTTCTGCTCCTGGGGCTGCCCCAGGCCGTCCTCTTCCCGGTGGCGATCTTCGCCGGCGGCGGCCTCACGGTGTCCCAGGCGTCGTGGTTCGCCCTCCTCGGCGAGGCCACCGGCGGGGGCCGGCGAGGCCGTTCATTCGGGCTCATCACCGCCCTCTCCAACCTGGGCATCGTGGCCGGAGCCTTTGCGTCGACCTCGGTCTGGAATCGGTTCGGGGTCCACGCCGGCCTCGCGACGTCGATGGGCTTCCTCGTGCTCGCGATCCTCGCGCTCGCGCTCACGCGACGGCGCGCCGCGGCAACGACGCGTCCGAAGGTCCTAGCCGGGGTGTAGCCCGCCCGGTGGATGGAAGCACCATCACCGGGCATCGACACTGCAGGCATGCATCGGGATCCGGCGCCCGGGGGGCCGCTGATCCTCGTCGTCGAAGACGACAGCGCCATTCGGGCGTTGATCACGGCGCTCCTCGAACGAGAGGGCTATCGCATCCTGGCCGCCACCGATGGCGAGTCGGGACTTCGGCTCGCCCTCGAGGAAGAGCCCGACGCGATCCTCCTCGACGTCGGACTGCCGCGGATGGACGGCCACGAGGTCACGCGACGGCTGCGCCTCGTGCCGGCAACGCGGACCGTGCCGGTGATCCTGCTCACGGCTCGATCGACGATGGAGGACATGGTCGAGGGCCTCGATTCGGGTGCCGATGACTTCATCACGAAGCCGTTTCAGCGGCCGGAGCTCCTGGCCCGGCTGCGGAGCGCGGTTCGGATGCGCCAGGCGATCCTCGGAATGGAGAACGCCCGGGCCGCGGTTGCTGCGCTCGCGAACGCGGTCGAGGCGAAGGACGCGACCACCGAGCACCACTGCGAGCGCCTCGTCCTCCTCGCGGCGCGAGTCGGGGAGACCGTTGGCCTATCCAAGGGCGAGCTCGAGGCGCTGGCCTACGGCGCGCTCCTCCACGACGTCGGCAAGATCGGCGTGCCCGAGGGGATTCTGCTGAAGGCGGGCCCGCTCGACAGCGAAGAGTGGACGGTCCTCCGGCGCCACCCCGAGATCGGCGAGCGAATCTGTCAGCCGCTCGGCCTGTCGCGCGAGTTCCTGCCGATCATCCGCTCGCATCACGAGCGCTGGGACGGCGGCGGCTACCCGGACGGACTGGTCGGCGAGCAGATCCCGATCGGTGCGCGCATCGTCGGGCTCGTCGACGCGTTCGACGCCATGACCCACGACCGGCCATACCGCCCGTCCCGGACGACCGCCGAGGCCCTCGAAGAGCTCCAGCGCGAGCGCAACCATCACTTCGATCCCGAGCTCGTGGGGCTCTTCCTGCACGAGGCGCAGACGGCGCCGACGCCGCCCGACGGCTGGTCGACCCTGTCGCTCGTCGACGGCGGGCCGTCGCGGCCCGTCCGCGACACCTCGTCCGTGACCGGGCCTCCCCGGAGCTAGCGTCATGGATCCGGTCACGATCGCAGCCGAGGTCCTGTTCGGCGCGGTGTTCGTGGCCGCGGTGGTCCAGTACGTCCGCCAGCCGGACGGGCTGCGGCTGTGGGTCGCGCTCGTGTTCGCACCGCTCGCGCTCCTCTTCGTCGTCCACGTGGCGCGGCTGATCGGCATCCCGCTGCCGCCGGCCCTCTCGCTCGCGGCCGGAGTCCTGCTCTTCGCGCAGCCGTTGTTCACCCTCGGCCTGGTCCGCCAGGTCCGCCCGATCCCGCGCCTGCTCATCCCCGGTGCCGTCGTCGTCCTCGTCGGTTCGCTTGGCGCCGCTGTCCTGCCGACGCTCTTCGGCGGCGACGCGAGTCGGCCGTTCGTCCTCGTCGCGGCGGTGGCCTTTGGCGCGATCGAGCTCGTCGCCGCCACGTACCTCGCGCTCGATGCGCGGCGGCGTCGCGGCGCCTCGGCCTGGCGGATCTGGGCAGCCGCAGTCGCGACGGGTCTCCTCGGGCTCGCCCTGATCGTCGCCACTGCCGGCTCGATCGCGGGCACGCCGGCCTCGATCGTCACGACGGTGTCGCGACTGGTCGCGCTGCTCGCCGCGGTCGGATACGTCGTCGCCTTCATGCCGCCACCGGCTGCGCGGCGGATCATCCAGGCTGGCGCGAGCGTCGACTTCCTGAAGCGGCTTGTCGCCGGTGGCGGTGCGAGCGTCGACGCGATCTGGGCCGAGTTCGCGGGTCTCGCTCGGGGGCTCAGCGGTTCGAGCGTGGTCATCGTCGGCGGACTCGACAGCGAGCGTGTCGGGATCCTGGCCACGAGCGGCGAACCCGCGGCCTCGACCTTCGCAGGCCTCGAGCCGACCCGCGCGGACCTCGACGAGCTGCTCGGATCTGCCGGGCGCGGCGAGCGCCGGGCGACGCAGATCAGCGGCTTCCTCGCCCAGCTCGCCGGGCTGACAGGAGCCGCATACGTCTCGGTCGTGCGCGTCGACCACGGCGAAGCGCCGAACGAAGTCGCTGTCGTCCTGCTCTCGCGCGGCCGGAGCCTCTTCGCGGCCTCGGACCTGGAGCTCCTCGCGACGCTCGGCGGCCAGAGTGCGGTCATGGCCGAGCGGCGGGCGGTCCTCGCGAGCCAGGAGGCGCTCGCGGCCCAACTGCGCCAGACCGTCGAGGCGCTGCGGATCGCGAGCCAGGCGAAGAGCGACTTCCTCGCGAGCATGAGCCACGAGCTGCGAACGCCGCTGAGCGCGATCCTCGGCTTCAGCGACCTCATGCGCGATGAGCCGCGCGACGGCGACAACGTGCGAGTACCGGTCGAATGGATCGAGCACGTCCACCGCGGCGGCGAACACCTGCTCGCGCTCATCAACGACGTCCTCGACCTCGCGAAGGTCGAGGCCGGACGACTCGACCTGTCGTTCGAGCCGATCGACCTCCAGACGGCGGTTGCCGAGTCCGTCAATGGCCTGCGGCCGCTCGCCGAGCGCAAATCGCTGACGGTCGAATCGAACATTTCGCCGGTGACGCTCGTGGCCGATCGCGGCCGTCTCCGCCAGATCCTCTACAACCTCCTCTCGAACGCGATCAAGTTCACGCCCGCCGAGGGCAAGATCACCGTCGACGGCGCCGTCACCGATGGACGCCTTCACCTGAGCGTCAGCGACACCGGCGTCGGGATCGCCGCCGGCGACCTCGGCACCGTCTTCGAGGAGTTCCGCCAGGTCGGCGACCTCGCCGAACGCCAGGAGGGGACCGGGCTCGGGCTCGCGCTGTCTCGCCGCCTGGCCGAGGCGCACGGCGGCCGGATCGAGCTCGAATCGACGCTTGGCGTCGGGAGCACGTTCACCGTCGTGCTGCCGTTGAGCCCGCCGAACGCGGTCGTCGAGCGACTACATGGCCTCGCGCCAGCGCAGGCCGCTGCCGGGACGCCGGCTCGTGCGTCGGTGCTCGTGATCGAGGACGATGCCTCGGCCGTGCGCCTGCTGCGCGAGTACCTCGAACCCGTCGGCTACGACGTGCGCATCGCCACCGACGGCGAAGCCGGCCTGACGGCCGCTCGCGCCGAACCACCGGCTGCGGTCCTCCTCGACATCCTCCTGCCCGGCATCGACGGCTGGGAGGTCCTGCGCCGGATGCGCGACGACCCCGCGCTGCGTGACGTCCCCGTCGTCATCCTCACGGTCGTCGACGAGCGCGACGTCGGCCTTGCGCTCGGCGCCGTCGACTACCTCGTGAAGCCCGTCTCGCGCGACGCCCTGCTCGCGTGCCTTGCTCGCCACGTCACGCCGCCGTCGGGCGACGGCCGGATCAAGGTCATGGCCGTGGACGACGACCCGGCGGCGCTCGCGCTGATCCGGGGCGTCCTGGAGCCGGAGGGCTTCGACGTCGTCGTCAGCGATGGTGGCGCCGATGCGCTCGCCAGGGCCTCGGCCGTCATGCCGGACGTCGTCGTCTGCGACCTGATGATGCCCGAGGTCGACGGCTTCGACGTCGTCGCCGGGCTGAAGAACGACCCCCGTACGGCGGCGGTGCCGATCCTCGTCTATACCGCGAAAGACGTCACCGACGAGGACAAGGCGCGGCTTAACGGTCAGATCGCCGGCATCCTCGTCAAGGGCGAGGACGGCCGAACCGCGCTCCTGTCGTGGCTCTCGCATGCTGCGGCGCAGCCGTGATGGCGGCCTCCGACGCGGCTCCTGGCGTGACGGTGCTCCTCGTCGAGGACGAGCCGCGCAACCGGGCGCTCGTGCGCGCGGTGCTCTCGCGCGCCGCGGACGAGCGACTGCGGACGGCGAACGTCCTCGAGGCGCCGGATGTCGCCTCTGCGCGGGCCTACCTGGACAGCGGGCGATCGATCGGCATCATCCTGCTCGACGTCAGGCTGCCGGACGGCAACGGCCTCGAGCTCGCCGGCGAGATCCGGGAGCGCCCGAGCCCGCCGCCGATCCTCGTCCTGAGCGCGAGCGTCCTCCCGAGCGAGCGTGCGGCGGCCCTGCGATCGGGCGCGGATGACTTCATGGGCAAGCCGTTTCGGGCTCATGATCTGTACGACGCGATGGCGCGGCTGCTCGACAGCCGGGTGGCCGGGAGCTCGAGTCCGGGCTAGGCCGCCTCGCGGCCGAGCCGGCCGGCCGCGCCTCGAGATCGAAGGAGGCGACCCATGGCCGTCCGGCGCGGCAGAGGCCCGAGGCGCGAGCCCTCACGGCATCCCGTCAATGTCACGTTCGTTGACGACGCGCCCTTCGGCGCCCGCGTCGCAGACGCTGTCTCGGGATTCCTCGGCAGCTGGAAGTTCATCGTCCTGCAGACGATCTTCGTCGTCATCTGGATCGCGGGCAACATCGCGCTTCTGTTCGATTTCGACCCGTTCCCGTTCATTCTCCTGAACCTCGCCTTCTCGACCCAGGCGGCGTACGCAGCGCCGCTCATCCTCCTCGCCGGAAATCGCGCCTCGGCCCGTGATCGGATGACCCTCGAGCACGCCGCGCAGGAAGCGGATGTCGAGGAGGAGCAGAACGAGCGGCTCCTCGAGGGCAACAAGGCGATCCTCGAGAAGGTCGAGGAGCTGGAGGAGCGGATCCTCGAGCTCGAGGCGAAGATCCTCAGCGAGATTCGCGGCCGGCCGGCAGGCTGACCCGGAAGCGGGCGCCACCCTCGGGCCGGTTCGCGACGTCGAGGCTGCCAGCGTGGGCCCGGACGATCCAGCTCGCAATCGCGAGCCCAAGGCCGGTGCCGCCGGCGGGTGAGCCGGGCGCCTGCCAGAACCGTTCGAAGACCCGCGTCAGGTCCTCATCGCGGAGACCCGGCCCGTCATCGTCGACCGTCAGGCTGACTCGGGCGGCGTCGCTCGCGACGCTGAGCCGGACGTGACCGCCGGCGGGGCTGTGCCGGATCGCATTGTCGAGCAGGATCACCACGACCTGGCGCAGTCGAACCGGATCGCCGGTGACGTGCGCGGCGGCGGCATGCACGTCGATGGTCACGCCGCGCTCCGCCGCCGCCGCGGCAAGGTGCGCGGCCGCATCGGCCGCCACCTCGTCGAGCGCGAGCGGCTCGCGGGCCAGCGTCAAGGCGCCCGAATCGGATCGGGCGAGCAGGAGCAGGTCGTCGACGAGGGCGGTCAGCTGGGTGACCTCGGCCTCGATGTCGTCGAGCGATTCCTTCGTCCCTGCCGGGTCGGCGCGCTCGCGACGGAGAAGCTCGACCGAGTTGCGGATGACGGTCAACGGCGTGCGCAGCTCATGGCTCGCGTCCGCGGCGAAGTCGCGCTGGCGTCGGAGCGCCGAGCGCTGGGCAGCGAGCGAGCCGCGGATCGGCACCAGGGCACGGCCGGCGTAGATCGCGCCGACACCGGCCGCCGCGAGGACCGCGAGAAGGCCGCCGCCGATCAGGACGATGAGGACGACGTTGAGCGTCCGCACCTCGGCGGTGCGGTCGCCGATGACCTGGACGACGAGCGCCCCGCCCGGGCTGTCGATCCGCTCGCTGAGGATCCGGATCGGGACATCCGAGACCGTTGTGGTGCGGACGTCGCGGCCGTCCTGGCGCGCAACCTGGACACTGCCGGTGTCCGGCAGCCCGTTCGGGACGACGAGTTCGCTCGGTCCGAGCGTTCGATCCTCCGGGTCGATGAGCAGGGCAAACGTGCCCGAGCCGCGGCCGCCGAAGACGAAGCCCGTCGGGGCGTGCGGCCCGCCGCCCGGATCGCGGTCGAAGAAGTGCCGCATCTCGGTGACCCTGGCATCGAGCAGCTGCGTGCCGGTCGCGGCCAGCGAGTTCGAGACCGCCGAATACAGCGCCAGCCCGAGGATGACGAGCACGACGAGCGTCGTGCCACCGCTCCAGGCGACCAGGCGCCAGCGGACGTCGCGGACGAGCTTCGTCTCGGTCGCGTCGACGGTCCGGTCGATCGCCGCGTCGGGGCCCGGCGCAGGCAGCTCAGCCATCGCGGAGCCGATAGCCGACACCACGGACCGTTTCGATCTGGCTCCCAGCCGGCCCGAGCTCGTCGCGCAGGTAGTGGACATAGGCATCCACCGCGTTCGGTGTGATCGCGACGCCGTACGGCCAGGCCTGGTCGATGAGCTGGTCGCGGGTCAGCGCCTGGCCGGGATGGCGCAGGAAGCACTCGAGGAGCGAGAACTCGCGCGGGCTCAGCCCGACCGGCGTCTTGTTCACCGTCACGAGGCGCCGCGCCTCGTCGAGGACGATGCTGCCCGCCGTCAGCTTCGGCTCGGCGCGCCGTGCGCCCGGTGCGGCTCGACGGCCGAGCGCGCGCAGGCGGGCAGCGAGCTCCTCGTAGGCGAACGGCTTGACGAGGTAGTCGTCGGCGCCGGCATCGAGCCCGCTCACGCGGTCGCCGACCGTGTCTCGTGCGGTCAGCATCAGGATCGCGACGTCGTGGCCGGATTTCCGGACCTCGCGGGCGACCTCGAGCCCGGACATGTCGGGCAGGCCGATGTCGAGCACGATCGCCTCGAGGCCCGGCCACGTCGCCGCGACTTCGAGCCCGCTCGCACCGTCCGTCGCGACCTCCACGACGTGGCGGTCGCCCTCGAGCAGGCGGCGGAGCGTGCGCCCGAGCCGGGCGTCGTCCTCGACGAGCAGGAGTTGCATCCGAGCAGCCTAGCGAGCGGCCCGCTCAGCCGAGCGTCCGGTCACTTGAGGCCGAGGACGCGCCGAGTCTCGGCGAACTCCTCGGCGCTGATCTCGCCGCGCGCGAGCCTCGCGCGCAGGATCCCATCGGCCTCATCCAGCCCGCCGTGACCGTTGGCCCCGCCGCCGACGCCCGCTCCGCGGCCGATGACCGCCCTGGCCACGAGCCAGGTGACGAGCCCGACGACGAGGACGAGCAGGATCAACCCGAGCCAGCCGCCGAACAGGAAATGGCCGAACACCGGCTCCATGCCGTGCATCCGTTCGAACACGTGTGGACCTCCAGATGTGATTCGAGGCGCGACCGTCGCCGGTCGCGCCTCAGTCGGGTGGGGGAGCGGCTCAGCCCTCGGTCGAGGTGCCGCTCGGATCGTCGGTCGGCTTGTCGCCCGGGAGGCCCGGTCCGTGGTGGCGGAACGGCCCGTCCGGCAGGCTCACGACGCGTGCGGCCGTGAGCGAGCCATCGCTGTTCTCGGTGCCCTCGCCGACGACGAAGTCGCCGACCGCGATGTCCGAGAGGGCGGCGCTCGTGTCGTCACCGACGCGATAGGTCGTGTCGGACGTGACCTTGATCGTGGCGCTGGTGCCATCGCGCTGCTCGACGGTGATCGTGGAGCCGCTGATCGCAGTCACCTGGCCACCGATGTGCGGCAGGACGACGACGACGGCGTCGATCGTGTAGGTGCCGTCATCCTGCTTCGTCTGCTTGAAGTGGACCTGGTCGCCGACCTCGAGATCCGCGAGGGCGATCGTCTCGCCGGCCTTCTCGAAGGTCGTGTCGCTGGTGACGGCGATCGTGCGGGTCCAGCCGTCAGCGGTCTTGAGCGAGAGGTTCGAGCCGCTGATCGCGGTGATCGTGATGTCGTGGAAGCCGCCGTGGCCGAAGCCCAGGCCGCCGAACTCGAAGACGTTGCCGTCGAGATTGAGGACGATCCCGGAATCGGTGCTGGCGGTCGTCAGGCCGGCAGAGTCAGGCGCCGCCGCTTGGTTCTCGGCCAGCGTGATCGCCGCGCCGCCGAGGATCGCAACGAGGCCCGCGGCCACGATCGCGATCCGGATCGGTGAGGGGCCGGATCGGGTTACCGGCAGCGCTGCCGGCGGGTCCGGCTCGGCTGTCTGGGCTGGCTCTGTGGTCTCGGCCACCTCGCCCGGGTTGATGAGTTCGGTCATTCGATTTCTCCAGCTGTCAGGTCGTCCGTCGGGTTCGCTGCCCGTCGGTGTCCAAGATCAGCCGAGAACCTGAGGAAGTCCTGAGATCGGCGTAGATTTTCCGGGTGCCCACCACGTCGGCGGGCGTCCCTGGAGGATCCCGCGTGAGCCACCACGAAAAGGCGGGGGCGAAGCCCGCGACGAAGAAGGCCGCGACGACGAAGAAGCCCGCGACGAAGAAGAAGTAGCCGCCGCTTTCGCACTCATCGACTGGCGCCCCGGTGGCCGGGGCGTCAGTTCGCTTTTCCGGCCGCCTTGTAGAAGACCCAGCAGCCGAGGACCTCGTCGTGGTCGTCGGCGCATTCGGTGGCGAGAACGCCACCCTCGACCGGGATCCGGACGCTGCCCGGCGCGATCTGGTCGACCGTTCGCGTCGCCTGGCCCTTGAGGAAGTTCAGCAGCCGCCAGTCAGCGGCGATCTTCGGGCCGAGCGTATGAGCGTGCTTCGAGGTCATCGGCCCCAATTGTGCCGCAGGTCCGCGGACCGGCGGCGGAGCCGCGCCGCTACTCGGCGTACTGCGGCGGCGTCAGCGGATCGCGAAGTCGTCAGGGAGCTTCACTCCGTCGCGTGGTGCGGGCAGTAGCCGTAAGGGACGTCAGCGTGTAACAGGGATTTCCCGCCCCCGTCAGCCTGGCAGGCTCCCGCTACGCCAGTTACTGGTGCGGCTGGTCACGGGCCCCGTGTACCTGATCCGAAGCATCCACACGAGACCGATCGCTTCAACCGCGACCACGGCGAGGAGGACAACATCGGCCGGGATCGGACCGAAGGGGCCGAATGCTCCGAAGGTCGGCTCGTAGAAGTGGTACGGCCTGAAGACATAGGCGCCCAACGTGCCGAGGAATACGGCCCATGCGATCCCTAGTTCGATGCGGGACGCGATCCGGGCTCGCGCGAGGCGTTGTTCTCGCTCCTCGAAGGTCCTCATGGTCAGGACGATACGCCTACTTCACGTACTGAATCGGTTCGACCGCGACCGCGAAGTCGGCGGGCAGCTTCACGCCCGTCGCATGGTGCGGGCAGTAGCCGTTCGGGACCTTCACGAGGTACTGCTGGTGGTAGTCCTCGGCGAAGTAGAACGGCGGCGCCGGCGGGCCGACGATCTCTGTGGTGATCGTGCTGTAGCCGGCCTTCGTCAGCTCGGCCTGGTACATCGCCTTCGACATCTCGGCGGCTGCGCGCTGGGCCTCGTCCTGGACGAAGATCGCCGAGCGATACTGGGTGCCCTGGTCGTTGCCCTGACGCATGCCCTGCGTCGGGTCGTGGCTCTCCCAGAACACCTTGAGCAGCATCTCGTAGCTCACCTTCGACGGGTCGAACACGACTCGCACCGCCTCGGCATGGCCGGTCTTGCCGGTGCAGGCCTCGCGGTACGTCGGGTTCGGCGTCATGCCGCCCTGGTAGCCGACGGCGGTGACCCAGACGCCGGGCACCTGCCAGAACGTCTTCTCCTCGCCCCAGAAGCAGCCGAGGGCGACCTCGGCGATCTGCATGCCTTCCGGGTAGTCAGTCAGGGAGCGGCCGCTGATCGCGTGCGGCGGCGGGGTCGTGATGGGCTCGGGGCGGCCGCGCAGGGTCTCGCCCGGCTTCGGCATCTCGGCCTGCTTGAAGATCCACATGTCGTTCGAACTCCGGCGTGCGTGGGTTCAGCCTAGCGACGTCAGCACGGTGCCGGTTTCGCCAGGGTCGGTTCGGAAGAACGGTCGAATTGTCCATCCGAACAGTGACGCCACGATGACGCCCGGGACCTGGCCGATCCGCGTGTTGTAGCGAAAAACCTGGTCGTTGTAGAGCTCGCGCCTGGCAGCGATCGTGTCCTCGAGCCGTTCGATGCCGGCCTGCAGCTCGAGGACGTTCGAGGTCGAGCGCAGCTCCGGATAGTTCTCGACGACCGCGAAGAGGCTGCGGACGGCGGCTGATGTCGCCTCGGAGGTCGCCGCCTGGTCCGGGATCGGTGCCTGCGGCTGATAGGCGGCTCGCAGGCGGGCGACGTTCTCCAGGGTCCCCCGTTCGAACGCGAGCGCGCCCCGAACCGCATCGACGAGGGCGGGCAGCTGGTCGTGGCGCTGCTTGAGCGCGACGTCGATGTTCGACCAGGCGGTGTCGATGCGGTTTCGAAGCGCGACCACGTCGTTGTACGTCGTCAGGATCAGAAACCCGAGGATCAGCGCCACGAGGACGAGCGCGAAGCCCGCGGCGAGGCCGAAGGGATCGGGCAGGGCCATCAGCCGATCCAGCCGGCAAGCGAGACAGCGAGGACGATCGCCGAGCCGATCGCGAGCACAGCGCCGAGGAGGCCGAGCAGGAAGGCGTCGGAGCTCCGGGTGGCGACCTCCTGGGCGACGCCGCCGGCGATGATCAGGGGCACGTCCGCGGTCGAAGCAAGCACGAGCGCATGATCGGGGATCTCGAAGGCCGGCTCGGACGACGGCTGCGCGCCCGTCGCGGGCGCTTCGGCCTCGATCGCCGACGATCGGGTAGCGGCCGGGTCCAGCTCCGGCGCTCGCGTCGGCTGCCCGATCCCGAAGCCCGGGATGGCGGCGTTGCCCCAGGCGTCCTCGGCGTTCCCTTCGAGGATGCCGGCCGCCCGGGCCTCCGCGAGATCCCCGGCCACCTCCGGGTCTGCCTCGTCGACGGCGAGGAAGGCGTCGGCCGACGCCGGGTCGGTGAGGTCGCGATAGGGCAGGGCATAGCCGACCACCGTCACCGGGTCACCCGGTTCCAGGACGGCCTCGGTCATCCGCTGGGGCGGCCGCTCATGCGCGGCAGCGAGCAGCGCCAGGCCGCTGAAGCCGTCCGTCGACGGGAGCGCGCCCGGCGCGTCCGCCGCGCCGCCCATCGGCCGGGTGAGGCCGCTCGAATCATCCACGTCAAGCGGCACGTCCCAGCGTGCCGCGCGCGGCAGGACCCGGATGGAGCCGGACGCGTCCCGGACGAAGAACCCGACCGCCCGGGTGTCTCGCCACGACGTCTCGCTCTCGTCGCCCGCCGCGCGGATTGTCGCGTCGTAATAGATGCACTCGCGCGCGAGGATCGGCGAGATCAGCGTGATGCCGGCTGTCTCGACCGTTCCGCTGACGCTGACCTCGCCTGCGGCCAGCGTCGCGATCCGCGATGTGGCAAGGCCTTCGACGCGTGCGCCCACCCGCTGTGCCCGGAGGCCGCGCCACAACGCACCGAGGCCGAGCAGGATGCCGGCGACCGCGGCGTACTCGATCAGGTCCGATCCCGGCCGCGCGTCGCGCCCACGAGGAGGACGATGCCGATGCCGATCAGGAAGACGGGCCACCAGTTGTCCAGGTCGAGCCCAGGGATCGCGCGCCGCAGGAGGAACCAGGCGCCCACGATGATCAGCAGCGCCCCGAACGCGAGCGCCCCACGACCATCGCCACGTGGCCGGAGGCGCTCTCCGTCGTCCGAGCCGGCCGGCGTGGGCTCGCCGGTCATCGCCACGCCCGGCCGAACCGGCACGCCCGGCGGCCGCTCCGGCACGAAGATCGCCATCGCGATGTAGACGATGAGCCCGGCGCCGCCGGCCAGCGAGAAGAGCACGAACGCCAGCCGAACGATCGACGGGTCGATGTCGAACCACTCGGCGAGGCCGCCGGCGACGCCGAGGAACAGCCGCTCGCTGCGCGACCGGTAGAGCCGCTCACGCACCGCAGCCACCACCCATCGCCAGGTCGAACGAGCCCGCGTTCGTCGTCACCGTGATCCTGACCTGCCGCTCGGCGGAGGCAAATCCGGGCGACTGCCACGTGTCCTCGCCGACATTCTCGAGCCCGAGCTCGTCGAGGTTGCTCGATCCGAGCGTCGAGCGCGCTTCGACCCGGACCGCGGCACCTGCGGGCACGCAGACGTTCAGCGCGCCGGCGTTGACCGTGAATTCGGCCGTCCCGGTCGCCTGGAGCGAGAGGCTCAGCGAGCCGGCGTTGACCGTCCCGCCCACGCCCGCGAGCGAATTCGCGCGCGATAGGTCGACCGACAGATCGCCGGCGTTCACCGTCACGTCGACGCCGTTGAGGTTCACGCCATCGAAGCTGGCGTGGCCCTCGCCGGCATTCAGCGTCAGGTCGAGCTGGATGCTCTGTGTTTCGCGAGGCAGGCCGATGACCCACGCTGGCCGGCCCTTCGAGCCGAGGTCGAGGCCCTCGGGTCCGCTGACCTCGAGTCCGCCGCCTTCGGTCTTGACCACCGGGCCGCGGCCTACCCACGACGTCCCCGACAGGGACCACTCGTCGCCGTCGACTGGCTCGATCGTGAGCGTGCCGCAGGGCAGGCTGACCGAGACATTGGACACCGGAGCCAGCACGCCGTGCTGCGCCGGGAACGCGCTGCCGCCCTCGCCGCCACAGGCGGCGCCAAACGGGATGTTGCCGACCCCCGTCGCGATCAGGCTGCCGCCCATGATCCCGAAGGTCAGCGTCGTCACGGCACCGCCGAGCCAGTCGATGGGCGTCTCGCGGAGCACGAGCCCGAGGCCCCAGCCGATGAGCAGGAGCGGCCACAGCGACCACCATCGCTCCAACTGTGCAGCGTCCACGTAGCCGGCCCGAACGGCGAGCGGAATCGCGCCGAGGAGGATGAAGAACGTGCCCCAGCCGAGGAGCCGACGGTCCAGTCGCATCTCCAGCGGACGGTAGCCGACGGCGCCGTCCGACGCGAGGGCCGAAGGACCCGAAGCCGCGATGCTACGCTCGGATCGTGGGCGCAGGCGTCGACTTCGAGGCCGTCATCTTCGACATGGACGGCGTTCTCGTCGACTCCGAGATCTGGTGGGACGACGCCCGGCGGGACTGGGCCGCGGCTCACGGTCGGACGTGGACGACCGACGATCGCGCGGCCGTCATGGGCGCCAACTCCAAGGCCTGGGCGCGGATCATGCGCGACCGGCTGGGCCTGCCCGACATCCCGACCGCCGAGGTCGTCCGCGACATCGTCAATGACGTCGTCGAGCGATTCGCGACGCGTGGCGTGCCGGTGATCGACGGCGCGGCCGCGACGGTCCGCCGCCTCGAGCGCGAGGTCCCGCTGGCCGTCGCGTCATCGGCGCACGTCGACGTCATCGATGCGGCGCTGGCCGCGACCGGGCTCCGCGATGCGTTCCGAGCGATCGTCTCGTCGGACGAGGTCGCGCATGGCAAGCCCGCGCCGGACGTCTACCTGGAGGCGGCGCGGCGAATCGGTGTCCGCCCGCCAGCGTGCCTCGTCGTCGAGGATTCCCTGAACGGCGTTCGGAGCGGCCGGGCAGCCGGCATGACGGTCGTCCTCGTCCCGAATGCCGCCGTCCCACCGCTGCGCGACGCCTTCGAGCTCGCCGATGTGGTGCTCGAGCGGCTGGCCGACCTCGACCTGCGCGCTCTCCGACCGCGAACGCTGTCGTCGGACGTCTGACGGAGCTCGTCTGGCATACTTCGGCGCGTCTCGAACCGGCGCGATCGACGCGCCCGAGAAACGGAGGAGACGTGGCGGCAACCGGCCTGTCGGGCGACCCAAAGGAATACCGGAAGCGACTCGCCGAGCAGGACGACGCGCAGATCGACGCCTGGGCGATGGAGCTCATGCGCGACGTGGCCAAGCGGCGCGGTGTCGTCCGGGTCGTCGCCGATGTGCTGCGGACCGCGAAGCTCAGCGAGCGTGAATTCGAACGGGTGTTCGCTTCTGGAGGCGGGGCTCCGGCGTCACTCGGGCGCGACGTCGCCGGGCACCTGATCGTCCCGACGATCAGTCTCCACGCGCTCGTGCCCGGCATTCGGGCGCGGGTCGCCGATGCTCGCAACCGGCTCGTCGACTACCTCGTCGAGAACTTCGACGAGCTCGTCTACGTCTGAGCCAAGCAGCGTCTCGAGCGCGAGCGCCCGGCGGCGCCCCCGTCGTCTCCGGATCCTCGGCCTCCTCCGCCTCGGCCACCCGTTTCCCTCGCTCCTCAACGCGGTCGTGACCACGGCAATCGCCCTGCTTGCCGGTGGTCCACCCGGAACGGCGGTCCGCCTGGGCTCGGCGATGCTCGCGATCCAGCTCTCGATCGGGGCGTTCAACGACCTCAATGACGCCGAGGCTGACGCCCGTTCGAAGCCCGGGAAGCCGATCCCGGCGGGCACGACGGGACGTGGCGACGCTCAGCTGCTCACCGTCGCCGGCCTCGTCATCGGGCTGGCGCTGAGCTGGCCGTCGGGGCCGATCGTGACGGCGATCGCCCTCGCCGGCGGAGCGTGCGGCTACCTCTACGACGCCGGGCTCAAGCGGACGGCGCTGTCGTGGCTGCCGCTGGCCATCGCGCTGCCGCTCCTGCCAGCCTTCGCCTGGCTGGGCGCGTCAGCGAGCGCTGAGGCGCCGTTCGGCCGCGGTGGCCTGCCGCCGGGCGCCGGCATCCTCGTGCCCCTCGCGATCCTCGCCGGGGGCGCGCTTGCGATCTCCAACGCGCTCATCGACCTGGAGGCTGATAGGGCGGCCGGGTTGTCGACCGTCGTCGCCCGCCTCGGCCGCGAGCGATCGTGGTGGCTTCACGCAACCCTGCTGGTGGCTGTCATCGTCGTCGCCGCGGGCGCTGTCGGCGCGTGGTGGGGGACCCCGGCAGGCGCTGCCGGCTCTGGCGCCACGGGTCTGGTCGGCGGGGTCGCGTTCCTGGTTGGAGCCGGGCTGATGGCCTTGGGCGCAGGCCTGACATGGCGCCGGACTCGACCCTCCGGCCCGGCGGCGACCGATCGTGCGGGCTGGCTGACCCGCCTGGCCTGGGAGATGGAGGCGGTGGGCGTCGGCCTGTTGGGGC
>DASRJS010000032.1:0-30010 GCA_035649355.1 Candidatus Polarisedimenticolia bacterium | reverse complement strand
GAGCCGACGGCCAGGACGAGCCAAGCTCCCGGGATCGCGCTCAAGGCGAGCACGCGAAGCGGCGCGCCCCCGATCGCGGCTGCCTCCACACGGGCGGCTTCCGCCGAGGGCATCAGGATCGGGAGGCCGCCGATCCGCAGGAAATAGCCAACGAGTGCCGCCAGGCCGACGGCGATGAGCGCGGCGCCAAGCGCGACGACGCGACGGTGGCCGGCCGGCAGTGCGGGCCTTCCCTCGGGCTGGGAGCGATCGCGAGGTCGAAAGCCGATGACCGTGCCGGCAAGCAGGCCTGCCAGGCCCAGGGCGACGGCGAGGATGACCTCAGCATTGCGGCGATGAAGCGCGGCGGTCGCGAGCCCGGCGCCATACACCGCGACGAACGCACCGACCAGGACGAGCTGCGGCGAGGCAAACGCAATGCCCGAGCGCGTCACGTCGAGGAATGGGGCAGTCAACGCCGCGGCGATGAAGTCCCAACGCGATCGCCGTTGGGCGGCGGGAGCTTCCTGGCGTCCCTCGTGCACGCTACGGACCGAGTGAGAGCCGAGCCATGGGATCGACCGTGACCGTGAGCATGACCACGGGATCGCCGGCCTTGTTCAACGGCGGCCCGCCATTCGGCCCGGCTGCGATCTCGTCGACCACGTCCATCCCCGAGATCACGCGGCCCACGATCGCGTAGTTGTTGGTGACCGAGAGTGCCCGGCCAGCCTCGTCGCTCAGGACGATGAAAAACTGCGAGCTTTGTGAGTTGGCTGCCGCGGTTCGGGAGAGCGCGACGACGCCGCGTTCGTAGACGCCGCGCTGTGGTTCATCCGTGATGGCGTACCCAGCTCCGCCCTTGCCCGTCCCCGTCGGGTCGCCGCCCTGGATGATGAAGCCGGGCACGATCCGGTGGAACACGAGGCCGTCGTAGAAGCCGCAGCCGGCCAGGGCAACGAAGTTGGCCGCGGCGATGGGTGCCTCGGCAGCATCAACGTCGACCTCGACGACACCCATCGTGGTCGCGATCGTCACGCGCGGGGCAATCGTCGCCGCGAGCGGCGGCGGCTGACGGTCCGGGCACACAAGCTCCCCGGGTTGCACGGTCGGGCCGGGGCCGCCACTCGGCGCCCCCTCGGGAGCACATGCGCCGAGGCCGATGACCGCCACGAACAGGAGAAGCATTCGCCAACCTGAGCGTCGCCGGCAATCGATCGGCGGCCGCGACGGCGCGATCGTCACGCGGACCGCCGCCGAACCATTGACGCGAAGAGCTGCTCGTACTGATTCGTCACCTGCTCCCAGCTGAACCGGCTGCGTGCTCGCTCGGAAGCTGCGGCGCCCAGGCGCGCTCGCCCGTCCGGGTCGGCGACGAGGCGTCGAAGGTGCATGGCCAGCGAGCCCGCGTCATTCCGGTCGTAGTACGCCCCGGCGTCACCGAGCACTTCGCGGTGCTCCGGAACGTCGTTCGCAACGACGCAGGCACCCCGGCCCATCGCCTCGACGAGGGCCGGGTGTGTCCCGCCGACCTCCGTGGCCTGGATGTACAGGAGCGCGTTCGACTGCAGCTCCGCGTAGCCGTCGCCGAAGACGTAGCCAGTGAGCGTCACACCCGGGGTCCTCGCGGCCAGCTCGTCCAATCGCGCTCGGTACGCGCCAGCATACGGGGCATCGCCGACCACGATCAGGGGCACTCCGAGCGTGGCAAGGCCGCCCGCGAGCGCATAGGCTTCGATGACCGTGGCGGCGTGGTTCTCGGGTTCGAGCCGGCTGACGTAGAGGAGGTATCGCCCGTCCTCGAGGTTGAGCCTAGCGAGGGTTGGGCCGGCCGGACGGCGGCTTGGATCACTGCCGTACGGGATCAGGACCGTCGAGCGTCGGTGCTTCCGGCGATACCAATCCGCGATGACCGCGGCGTCCGAGATCAGCACGATCGGCAGCTTCGGTGCCAGCCACGCGCAGGCTTTGTAATACGCTCGACCGAGCGGACCCCACTTGCCCCGCTCCCACTCGAGCCCGTCGACGTTGAGCGCGACCTTGGCTCCGGTCAGCCGCGGAACGAGGGCGAGCGGCGCATTTGCGTTGTTGCAGATGAGGACGACGTCGAAGCGCCGGACCAGGCCATCGATGACCGAAAGCGCGGTGTGGGCGACCGTGTCGAAGTACTTGTGGCGGATCGTGGGCAATCTCCGGATCGCCACGCCGCGATGGCTGCGGAGGCCCGCCGGCACGACGTGGGACCGACCGTAGACCGTCACGACGTGACCGCGTTCAGCAAGCCGAGCGCCGATCTCCTCCGCGAGCGTCTCGAAGCCGCCGTATGTTGCGGGCACGCCCCGCGTCCCCATGATCCCAATGCGCACCCGAGGAAGGGTAGCCGCGGAGGGCTGCAGGACGTGACGCACTGGGCAGCCTTGGATCGTAGACTCGGCCACGGCCGCAGCGGCCGCCCGGCGGGAGACCGCCGGTCAGCCTTCGGGGCGGGGACGACCCCAAGGAACGGGAGGTCGCAATGACGATGGACCTGTCTCATGAATCGCCTGCAGCGACGGCCGCCGAGCCGTCGGCTCTCGGAACCCCCAGGTCACGGCGGAACATCCTGGCCGCCGCGGTCGGCGCGCTGGCCGGCGTCGCCACGTCGCTGTTCGGACGGCCGCAGGCCGCGAGTGCCGCGGCCGGCGACGCGTTGCTTCTCGGGAACACCTCGAACTCCGCGGGGACCGCGAACACGAGCCTGACCACGTCCAGCTCGGGCACCGCGCTCCTCGTCACGCAGAACGGCTCCGGCACGGCGCTCCGCGGCTCCGCCGTGGGCGCCGGCTCGATCGCCGGCTTCTTCACCGCCAACAACGGCACCGGCGTCAGCGGCGTGACCGGCAACGCCTCGAGCTACGGCGTCTTCGCCTCAAACGACGGCGCCGCCGGCACCGGTGGCGCGCTCCGCGCCTCGGGCGCCAACAACCACGGCATCGTGGCCACGACGCTTGGCGTCAACCAGGACGCTGTCCGCGCGACACACACGGGCACGGCAGGCGTTGGCGCGGCCGTGCGCGCGATCGGCGGCCACAATACAGGCGTCCTCGCAACGAGCACGGATCAGTTCGCCGTTCGCGGCATCACGACCGGCTCCGTCGCGATTCGCGGCCAATCTGTGGATGACACCGGCGTATCCGGCCATTCAGAGAACTGGGTGGGCACGGGCGGCTCCTCCGTCGACGGTTTCGGCATCTGGGGCCACTCTGAGAACAACTACGCCGGGTTCTTCGATGGCCACGCGTACGTCTCGCAGTGGCTCGACATCGAGGAGATGAGCGATCCCGACGTGGCCGGGCAGAACCAGGCGCGACTATTCGTCAAGGACAACGGCGACGGCAAGACGCAGCTGTGCGTCATCTTCCAGACTGGCAGCGCGATCGTGCTCGCAACCGAGGCCTGAGCTCCGCCCGGCGGCCCCGGGCACTCAGCCGAGCTTGATCCCGAACAAGCCGAGCCCGGCCACGCTGAGCAGCACCGCGTCGAGGGCGATCACCAGCGCCACGGCCGCCCAGGCGAGGACGTTCGCCACGCGGCCATTGCGGTGGCGGCCCATCAGGCGCTCGTCATTGACGAGCAGGACCACGAACACCAGCACGATCGGCAGCAGCAGGCCCTGGAGGTTCTGCGACGACACGATCAGCGGCAAGAGGTCGAGCCCCGGGAGAAGCACCACGAGCGCCCCACCAACAAGGACGAACGTGTAGATCGAGAAGAACGCCGGGGCGTCGGCGAGGCGCTTCCCGACGCCGGATTCCCAGCCGAACGCCTCGCAGATCACGAAAGCCGTTGAGATCGGCATGATCGTCGCCGCGAGCACGGATGCTCCGAACAGGCCGACCGCGAACAACACCGTCGAGAGCTGTCCCGCAACCGGCGCGAGCGCCATCGCGGCATCGCCGGCCGTCTCGATCGTCGCGCCCGTGGCGTGGATCGTCACCGCGGTCGCGACGACGATGAACACGGCGATGACGTTCGTCCAGATCGCGCCGCCGATCGCATCGGCCCGCTCGAGACCCAGCTCCTCCTCGCCGATGCCCTTCTCCGCCACCGCGCTCTGCAGGTAGAACTGCATGTACGGCGTGATCGTCGTGCCGACGAGCGCGACGAGCAGCAGGAGGAGCTCCGGCTCGAAGCTCAGCTGAGGCGTGACGAGCGCGCGCCCGACGACCGCCCAGTCCGGCCTCGCCAGGATCGCCGACGCGATGTAGGCGAGGAAGACGACCATGACCGACAGGAAGACCCGCTCGACAGTCCGGTAGCTGGCCCACACGACGAGCGCCCAGATCGCGACCCCGACGACCGGCACGGTCAGCCAGCGCGGGACGCCGAAGATCTCGAGCGCCGCGGCCGCACCGGAGAATTCGGCGACCGTGTTCGCGAGGTTCGCCACGAGCAGGGTGACCATCGCGAGGGCCGTCCAACGGACCCCGAAGCGCTCGCGGATGAGGTCTGACAGCCCCTGCCCGGTGACGACGCCGAGCCGCGCGACCATCTCCTGGACGATCGCCAGGATCACGATCATGATCGGGAAGGCCCACAGCAGGCTGAGGCCCGTCCGCGCACCCGCCACGGAGTAGGTCGTGATCCCGCCGGCGTCGTTCCCGGCGATCCCGGCGATGAGCCCGGGGCCCATCACGGCGAGGAACGCCACGATGCCCCGCCGGCCGCGAAAGCGGCTGCGCAGGCGGATGCCGTCGCGGATCCGGCGGAGGCCACGCAGGACCGGACGTGCGCGACGCGGAACGGCCCGGAGGCGGCGACTGCCCGCGGGCAACGGTCAGGACCTCGGGGCCAGCCTGGGCAGGCGCCGCCGCCGCTCGTCGGGCAGGAGCGCGTCGATGGCGTCGTCGACGGTGACGATGCCGACGAGCCGGCCCTGGTCGTCGACGGCAGGCACGGCCAGCAGGTTGTAATGCGCGACCACGTCGGCGACCTCATCCTGGTGGGCCAGGACGTTGACGGCCGCAGGCTCGGGGATCATGAACTCGCTGAGCGGCGTTTCGGGATGCGCGACGATGAGGTCGCGCAGCGAGAGCACGCCGACGAGTCGCTCGCTGGCATCGGTGACGTAGACGTAGTAGATCGTCTCGGCGTCCGGCTCCAGCTCGCGCAGCCGGTCGATCGCCGCGGCGGCCGAGAGGTTCGCTGGCAGCGCGACGAACTCGGTCGTCATCAAGCCGCCGGCGGTGTCCTCGGGGTAGGTGAGGAGCTCCTCGACCTCCGCCTTCTCCTCGCCCTCCATGAGCGCGAGGATCTCCTGCCGGCTCTCGTCGGAGAGGTCCGCGACGAGGTCCGCCGCGTCGTCCGGGGACATCTCCTCGAGGATGTCGGCGGCGCGGGCCGGCTCGAGGTCCTCGAGCACGTCCACCTGGGTATCGGGCTCCATCTCCTCGAACACGTCGGCGGCTGCTTCGTCGTCCAGGGCGGCGACCACGCCGACGCGGTCGCGCGGCGCCAGCTGGTCAATGATCCGGGCGAGGTCTGCCGGGTGGAGCTCGGCCAGGCCGGCGTGGGGGACACGCAGCTTGATCGACGCGACGGACGTTTCGACCGGGTCGACGTCCTCCCAGTCGATGTACCGCTCTGGCAGCGGCAATCGCAGGTTCCGGGCCAGGACGCGATACGCGCCCTCGAACCCGAGGCGTCGCAGGAGGCCCGCCGCACCCACGTCCACGGCGACGAGATGGAGCTGGCCCTCGATCTCATCGAGACGGAGATCATTCACCCGGACGACCTTGCGGCCGTCGATGTCGACGATCTGCTTGTCCATGAGATCCGAGCGCAGGAGGATCTCGTTGGGCCGCTGCCGGAACGAGCCGATGTCGACGATCGTGCTCGCCAGCCGCGCCCCGGCATCGTCGAACGACCCGACCGAGCCCCAGGCCAGGTGGATCCGCCGCTTCGCGGTCTCGACGACGAGGCCGGTCACAGGCGGGTAGCGGTCGCCGAGGGCGACGATCAGGTCGGCGACGCGGCCGATCGATTCACCGGCCCCGTCCATGACGGGCCGGCCGATGGCCTGGCTCAGATAGAGCATGGTCCACCTCGCGGGCGGGCGGTGCGAGATCCGGCCACCCGGCGCGCACGCCGAACGAAACGCGGCGCGCGGGGATCGGGCCGAGTGTATCCGTGTGGCGACGAAGGGGTCAACGCGCGCTCCGAGTGGTACTTTCGGCGGCGTTCCGGGTACCGATGGTCCGTGTCGGAGTACCGGCAGTGCGGGCGACCATGGCCGCGTGCGTGCGACCCCGAGGGCCGCGGAGCGGCCGTCCACCCTGACTCGTTCGAACACGCCCGCGCCGTCCGCTGACGAGGCCGCCGCCGACGCCGCGCGACTGCGCGCGCTCCTCGAGGTCGCGCAGCGACTTGCCGACGCGCCAGATCGCGATCACATCCTCCAGACCGTCGTCGCGGAGACGTCGCGCATGCTCGGTTCGGACGTCACGACGGTCCGGATCCTCCGCGAAGGCCGCCTCGAGTTGGCCGCAGCGGCGGGACTGTCGGCCGATCAGATCGATCGCTGGCCCGAGCGCAAGCTCGACGACAGCTGGTACGGCGACATCATTCGTGCCGGCAAGCCGTGGTGGTCCGATGACATCGCAACGCTCGACCTGGGCGACTGGTACAGCCAGTACCCGACGGACAAGCGCGTCCGCGGCGACATCATGGTCCCGCTCCTCCACCATGGCGTGGTCATCGGCGCTCTGGCCTCGGTCACCTGGCAGCCGCGTCACTGGAGCCCTGCCGACATCGAGGTCGTGACCGCGCTCGCAGCCCACGCCACCGTCGCGATCCACAACGCCGACCTCCTCGAGCAGATGCAGAACCGAGCGGCCCAGCTCGCGGTCGTCCAGGCCGCCTCCGCACGGATGAACCGCGCGCGGACCGTCCAGGCGGTCGGGCGCGCGATCGTCGAGGAGCTCCAGCAGATCATCGACTACCACAACGCCCGGGTCTACATCATCGAGCCGCCCGACGACGTCGTGCCGATCGCGTTCAGCGGCCGCGTCGCGGCGTACGAGAACGTCGACATGGACCTCCTTCGGACGAAGCTCGGCGAGGGCTTCACCGGCTGGACGGCGCTGCACGGCGAAGCGCTGCGCGTTCCCGACGCGTACGCGGACTCGCGCGGCTTCCACATTCCGGGGACGCCTCGCGTCGATGAGTCGATGCTGACCGTGCCATTGCGCTACGACGAGGCCGTCATCGGCGTCATCACGCTCTCGAAGCTCGGGCTCGACCAGTTCACCGAGAACGATTTGCAGCTGCTGGAGATCCTCGCCGACCAGGCCGCGGTCGCGATCGAATCCGCGCGCCTGCTGAGCCGGACGGAGATGCTCGCGGCCGAAGCGAGCGGCCTCCTCGAGCTCTCGTCCGAGCTCACCCAGAGCCTCGACCCCACCGACGTGGCGCATGTCATCTCGCGCCACGTCCTGACGGCCCTCGGCGTCGATCTTTGCTCGATCAGCACCTGGGACCGCTCGAACGACCAGGTCGTCACGACCGGCATGTGGCCCGAGGACAGGGAATCCATCGGCGAGGTCTTCCCGCTGGCCGAGTTTCCCGAGACGCGCCGCGTCCTCGAGACGCAGGCGACCGTGGTCGTCGACGCCGACGATCCCGGCGCCGACCCGGCGGAGGTCCGGATCCTGCGCGACGGCGGCGCGCGAACGCTGGCGATGTTCCCGCTGGTCGTGAAGGGCCAGTCCGTCGGGCTCGTCGAGCTCTGGACGAACGGGCCGTGGACCTGGGACGACCGACGCTTGAACCTCGCCCGGACGATGACGAACGAAGCCGCGGTGGCGCTCGAGAACGCCCGGCTGTATGACGCCGCGCGCTCGCTCGCTGATCGCGATCCGCTGACCGGGCTGTTCAACCACCGGTTCCTCCACGAGCGCCTCGGGGAGGAGCTCCTGCGGTCCGCCCGGGCCCATCAGCCGGTGAGCATCCTCATGCTCGACATCGACGACTTCAAGCTCGTCAACGACACGTTCGGCCACCAGGTGGGGGACCAGTTTCTGGTCCGGCTGGCCTCGGTCGTCCGTTCGACGCTGCGCGGCTCGGACATCCCGGCGCGCTATGGCGGCGAGGAGTTCTCGGTGATCCTGCCGGACGCCGACGAAGACGCCGGCGATGCCGCGGCGGCCCGGATCCATGAGGCCCTCCGCAGCCAGGCGTTCAAGCCGGAGGGCCGTGGCGAGGTGACCCTCTCCGTTTCAATCGGCCGCGCGACGTTCCCGGTGGACGGCCGGACGGCCACCGAGCTCATCGAGCAGGCGGACGCCCGGATGTACGAAGCGAAAGCGGTGCACCACGGCACAGCCCGGCCGATGACCCGGATCGCACCCGCGAGCGCCTGACGCTCTCGGGACGCCGTTCCCGCACGACTGGTACGGAAGTACTGGCCGGGGATAGGACCGAGGTACCAGCGGCCCGTGCTGGACGGTCTGCCCATGTGGGCCCAGACTGATCCCCACAGTTGGCTGAATCGCCCGCCCCGACGCGCGAGCCGGCCCCGGATGATCCCTCGATCCGCCGGGCGTCCCTGCTCCTCTCCGTAGGCATCGGCGCGACCGGCCTGATCGTCCTCTTCGGCCTCGTCACCCGCGGCTCGCTGCTCGACTGGGCGCTTGCCGGCGCGGTGGCCATCGCGGCCGGCGCTGCGTACGCCTATCACGAGGCGACCGGCCGGCTCGGCGAGCGGCGACGCGGCGAGGTGGAGTCGTACGCCCGCCTCCTCCAGGGCCTGTCACGTTCGCTGTCGCCCGAGGCGGTCCTCGGCGCGATCGTCGAGGAGCTCGCGGCGTCGACGGACGCGGACCACCTCGTCGTCGTCCGACGACGCCCGGACGCTCGGATCCTCGAGGCGCGGCTCGTTTCGCGCCGGCCGGGCGTGCCCGACGCGACGACGCTGCTGCCGATCGGCGATCTCGAGGATCCGATCCACGTGCCCGCCTACGCAACGGCGGAATGGGACGCCCTCGGTGACGCCGTTCGCGAGCCGGTGGGCGTGCCGATCGTCCCGGACGGCGAGCCAATCCCGCTGCCCGTCGCCGTCACCGCCGCGGTTGGGGCCGGGGAGGCACGTGAGACCGAGGCGCACTCGGCACCCGGCGGGTCCGGTGGCGAGCCGATCCGCCTCGCGGAGCGCACGACGAGCCGGATCGCGACGACGAACGGCGAAACGCCCGGCTGGCTTGCATCCATCCGGCCACGGGCGCTCGTCGGTGGCACGTGGAGCGCGGCGCGCCTGCTGGGCGTGGGCGATGCGCTGGCGCGGCTGCGCAGCGGCGGTCCGGGTCGCAATGGCGGCGAACAGGGCGGCCGGCGGGGCATCGATCCGCTGGCTCGCGCCATCGCCGAGCGGATCGCCGAACGCGCCGGCACGGTCTACGGCATCGCCAACCTCATCGCCGCGCCACTGCTCGCCGGGGAGCGCCCTGTCGGCGCGATCATCCTGTCGCGGCGCGGCCGCGAGGCGTGGCCCGACTCGGCCCACCGGCTGCTCGATGCCGCGGCCCTCGAGGCCGCCGTCGCGCTCGAGCGCGCGTATACGGTCCGTGAGGCGGAGGCTCGCGCCGCCACCGACCAGCTGACCGGGCTCCCGAACCGCCGCTACTTCGACGAGTTCTGCGGGCTCCTCGCGCGGCGCCGCCGCGCCGGTGATGCGGTCGGCGTGCTCATGATCGACATCGATCGGTTCAAGACCCTCAACGACAACTTCGGCCACGCCGTCGGCGACGAGGTCCTCAAGGCCGTCGCCGGCGCGATCGCCGCAGCGGTCCGCGACGATGACGTCCCGGCACGGGTCGGCGGCGAGGAGTTCGCCGTGCTGCTGCGCAACCCCGGGGACGGCGTGGCGGCCGAGGTCGGGGAGCGCGTGCGCCAGGCCGTCGGCGCCCTCGACCTGCGGAACCATGGCGTCGATCGCGTGTCCGTTTCGGTTGGCGTCGCCGTCGCGCAGGGCGCGGACGAGGCGATCGGCCAGATCGTCGACCGCGCCGATCGAGCGCTCTATCGCGCGAAGCGCACGGGCCGGGACAGGGTCATCACCGCCGCCTAGGCGGACGTTCGTCGGCCCGATCCTCGATCGGCGTCCACGCCGATACCATCGAACGGTGCCAAAGCGCGAGGTGCCGCTGCCGCCCATCGACGACGAGGTCGATCCGCCGTCGAACGCCGAGCTCGCCCGGGTCCTCCACGAGATCGGCGACATGCTCGAGGTCAAGGGCGAGCTCGTCTTCAAGACGGTTGCCTACCACCGCGCCGCGGACGCGGTCGAACGCTCGGCGGTCGAGGTCGCGCGGCGATTCCGGGCCGGCGATCCACCCCAGATCCCCGGCGTGGGAGCCGCGATCGCCGACAAGCTCGACGAGCTGTCGCGGACCGGCCGGCTCGAGTACCACGAGCGGCTGCTGAGCGAGTTTCCACCAACCCTGCTCGACCTCCTCCGGCTGCCCGGTCTCGGCCCGAAGACGGTGCGGCTTATCTGGACGAGCCTCGGCATCGCGACGCTCGAAGATCTCCAGGCCGCGGCCGAAGGCGGCCGCTTGCGGAGCCTGCGCGGCCTCTCCGAGGCGACCGAGAAGCGCGTGCTCGCCGCGATCGAGGGCCTCGGGAACCGCGACCAGCGCCTGCTCCTGAACCAGGCCGAGGCGATCATCGAGGACGTGACGGCGGTGCTCTCGATCGTGCCGGGTGTTCGAACGATCGAGCCGGCGGGATCGTTCCGCCGCAAGCGCGAATCGATCGGCGACATCGACCTGCTCGCCGAGACCGACGATCCCGCCGGACTCGTCGAGCGATTCGTGACCCTGGCCCGAGCCGACACGATCCTCGGTCGCGGGACGCACAAGGCCGCGGTCCGGCTCGGCGGCGGCGGCCCCCAGATCGACCTCATGATCATGGGTCCCGGCCAGGCGGGGACGTACAGGATCCACTTCACGGGTTCGAAGGAGCACAACGTCCGCCTTCGGGCGATCGCGCGCGATCGCGGCTGGAGCCTGTCCGAGTATGGCTTCGCCAGGATCGGCGAGGACGGCGAACCGCTGACCGGCGAGGCGGCCGAGCTGCGGACGTTCGCGACGGAGGCCGAGGCGTACGCGTTTCTCGCGCTGCCGTTCATCGAGCCCGAGCTCCGCGAGGACCGCGGGGAGATCGAGGCGGCCCGGGCGGGGACGCTTCCGAACCTCGTGACGCTCGACGACCTGCGCGGGGATCTCCACTCGCACTCGGACTGGACGGATGGCAGCGAACCGATCGAGGTCATGGCCGAGGCTGCCCGGCGGCGTGGCCATGCCTACCAGGTCCTGACCGACCACACGCAGTCGCTCGCGATCACCCGCGGGCTCGCGCCGGATCGTGTCCGGATGCAGCGCAAGATCGTCGCGAAGCTCAATGAGCTCTACGCCGCCGAGGAGGATGCGGGCACGGCGCCGCCGGAGACGCCCGCGGAGGGCTTCCGCCTCCTGCACGGTTGCGAGCTCGAGATCCGGGCCGACAACCGGCTCGACTACGACGATGATCTGCTGGCGTCGTACGACGTCGTGGTGGCGTCGCTCCACGTGAGCCGACGACAGCCCCGCTCCGAGCTGACCGCGAGAGTCCTCACGGCGATCCGCAACCCGCATGTCGACGTCATCGCCCACCCGGCCGGGCGGATGATCGGCACGCGCGACGATCTCGATCTCGATTGGGACGTCGTCTACCGCGAAGCCGCTCGCACCGGGACCGCGCTCGAGATCAACGGGTCGCCGCATCGGCTGGACCTGGCCGTGGAACGGGCCCGCCTCGCGGTCAGCCTCGGCTGCATCGTGGCGGTCGACTCGGACGCCCATCGGACGTCCGAGTTCGACTACCTGCGCTGGGGCATCACCCAGGCCCGGCGAGCGTGGATCGAGCCGGCGAACGTGGTCAACACGCGCGGCCGAGCAGAGCTCCTGCGCTGGGCCGCCGAGCGCTGACGGCGGGCGACTCGCCTACCATCGCGGCCGTGTCGGGCCCCGCTTCGCAGCGTTCGCTCACGTCCGCCGGCTTCGTCGCCGAGCCGCGGCCGGCGCGCGACCTCGTTCTGGCCGCGGTCCTGATCGTCGGCCTTTCTCGATTCGTCGATGGGCCTGCCGCTTGGCTCGTTGCGCTGGCGGCACTCCTGGCGATCGGGTTCGGAACGATCGAGGTGCTCGCGGCCGGGGATCCTCGGTCGGGCAGCACCGGTGGCGTGCCGATCGAGCACGTCATTGCGCCCGCCGCGACGGTGGTTGCCGCCGTCGGCGTCGTTCGCCTCGCGCCGGTCGGCGTCGTGTTCTTCGTCGCCCTTGCGGCGACGGCGTGGCTCCTCAACCGGATCGTGGCGACCGAAAGTCGCGTGCTGACGTCGCCCGGTGGCGCGACGCAGACCGACCGGAGCGCGATCCTCGTCGAGCTGCTGATCGTCGGCTTCCTCGGCTTCACGGGCGTCGCCGCGCTCGTGCCCGGCGGTCTCGTCGAACCCGGCGGCGGCGGGCCCGGCCTCGCCGGCGGCGACCTCGCCCTCCTCGCCCTGGCCGACGGCGCGATCGCGTTCCTGCTCGGCTATCGCGCCTCGGCGCTGCGCACGACGCGGCTGCGCGAGGTCGCGCTTGCCGCGACCACGTCCGGCGCGGCGATCACGATCGCGGCGATCGCGATCCGGGCGATGGCCGCGCCGCGCTTCGCGGGCCCGGCCCTGCTCGCGCTCGTCCTCTTCCTTTGGAACTCGATCCACGAGGCCCCCGCAGGCCGGCGCCGCACGGCCCGCTCATTGTGGGAGATCGCGCTGCTCGTGCTGCTCGGAATCGTCGTCATCGCCTGGGGCCTGCAGCTCCGCGGCTCGTAGGCCGGGCAGTCGGCTGACGCGACAGGCGAGCTACTCCGCGGGGACGATGCGGAGGATGTCGTCGGCGAGACTGAGGCGCCGCTCGGGGACGGCATGCTCGACCAGTCCCCGGATTGTCTCGAGGCTGGGGTAGCCGCGCCTTCCAAGGAGCCTGGCGTCGTCGACGAGGATCACATCCCGCTGCCGCCGCCCGAGGACCGCCGTCAGCTCGGCGAGCAGCGGCGTTTCGGCTTCGCCAAGGGCCGTATCGCCACCGCACCAGTGGCCATCGAGCCAGAACAGGGTGCGGTTGGATGGCAGGATCGTCGGCAGGACGGTTCCGCTGTCGCCTTCGAGGATCCGCACGTTCGGCGCGCTCGCGAACCGTTGTCGGGCAGCCTCGGCGAGCGCCGGCGCGAGCTCGATCGAGACGACCGACGGGAACCGACCGCGCATCGCTTCCACGGTGTCCCCGCGGAACGTTCCGGTTTCGACGAAGGTCTCGAGGCCACTGGCATACGAGGCGATGACCCGGTGTTTCCAGGCCGCCGTCGGGGGCACCGGCGTCGGCAGGCCAGCTGCCCGGAGGCGGTCCCAGAACGCGCGAGGCTCGGTCGGCCAGAGCCGCCGAAGCAGCGCACGGACGGGACGCGGGACGAGTCGCCGGAGATTCAATCGGCCATCAGTCGCATGGCGTCACCGTAGGAGATTTCCCGATTGCCAGCTGCGTGCAGGAAGCCTTGACCTGACGCCCCGCGCGGCGCAGGCTTCGACTCGTGTTCGAGCCGATCTTCAGGAACACAGTCAATGTCGGCGGCACTCCGGCGAGCTTGATCACGCTCGGCCTGGGCTTCCTGGGCATGGTGATCGGGGCATGGTGGTTCCGACGGCGGCTCGAGATCGAGCCGCAGACGCACAATTTCCGGGCCACGGCTCCCGACCGGCCCAACTGGTTGCTTCGAGCCGGGCTCGGGCTGGGCTTCGTTGCGTTCGCGCTGGTCGCAATCTTCGCGCCGCGGTAACCTAACGGACCTTCCCGCGTCGGTTCGACTGGCGCCCCGCCCTGACCAGCGCACCGACGTCCGCCCGAAAGGACCGCCCGATCGTGACCTATCCCGAGACTGATCCGAACCTGTCCGGCCCCGCCGCCACGACCCGCCTCAAGCGGCAGTTCGCCGAGCAGGCCATCGCCCAGGCCGCGGCCGGCCACTGGGCCGACGCCGCCGACGTGAACCGCAAGCTCCTCGAGCTCGGGCCCGAGGCCGAGGCCGAGAACCGCCTCGCGAAGGCGCTCTGGGAGCTCGGTGAGCTCGGTGCCGCACGCGAGCACTACCAGGCGGCGCTCGCCCTCGATCCGGGCAATCGCATCGCCGAGCGCAACATCGATCGGCTCAAGGTGCTGCTCGTCGCCGCCGGCGAGAAGACGGTCCCGGCGATGGAGGGCAGCAAGGCGCCGACCCGGATCTTCGTCGAGGAGACCGGCAAGACCGGTTTTGCCCAGATCATCGACCTCGCCGACCATCGAAAGCTCGCCCAGGTCAACCCGGGCGATGCGGTCGAGCTCACGCCCGAAGGCCAGGTCCTCGTCGCGATCTCGAACGGCGTCCGGATCGGCACGGTCGAGCCGCGCGTCGCGGCCCGCTTGCTCAAGCTCATCGCGGACGGCAACAAGTACTTCGCCGGCGTGACCGCGATCGGCGCGCAGGACGTCCGGATCATCATCCGCGAGATCTACCAGGACCCCCGAAACTACGGCAAGGTCAGCTTCCCGACCGCGGCGAAGTCGACCGACCTGCGGCCGTACACGAAGGGCACGCTCCTGCGCGAGGACGAGGATCTCGAAGAGGACCTCGAGGACGATGTCGAGGACGAGGAGATCGAGAACTTCGAGCGCGTCCTGCCGCCGGAAGACACGACCGAAGAGGCGTTCGAGGAAGAGCCCGACGAGATCGAGGAGCCCTAGGCTCCGACGCCAGGCAGGGCGCGCGCCTCGAGGGCGGCCGACCGAACCGACGCCGCGGTCGCCTTCATCTCCGCCGCCGCCGCGACGACGATCGTTGCGGCCGAGCGGCCGTCATGACCCGGTCGTTCGACATCGGCCGCCGGCATCGGAAAGACGAGCGCTTCGAGCCGGCCATACGCGGCGTGGATCAGGCGGACGAGGCGCTCGACCTCGCTTGGGGAACGCCCGAGCATGACGAGCGTCTTGTCGATCTGGAGCGTGTGCTCGGCGAGATGGGAGGCCCAGCGCCCGATCCGGAACCCGACGTCGACCGCGATGCCCGACCAGCGCGCACGGAGGGCAAGCTCGTCGTCACGGAGCTCGCCGAGGAGCGCGGCGTCAAGATCCAGCCAGCCGTCGAGGCGGGCTCGGATCTCGGGCAGCGAGCCCGTGCCGTCCTCCTCCTCTGTCGGCCAGGCCATCTCCTCGACGATCGATTCTGGGAGCCGCTTCGGAAATTCGCCGTCGGCCGGGTAGGTCAGCCACCACGCGGTGCCGTCGCCGTACGCGCGTTGCGATAGCACGATGTGGCCGAGCGCCTGGCGGATCGTCCACTCACCGCCACCGGGATCGGCGTCGAGATCGTCGGTGGTCAGCCCGGCGAGAAGGCCGTGGAGCTCCCACCGCGCGGCCGTCGCGGCCGCGATGCGGCGGGCGGCGGGCGATCGATCGACGCCGCCTTCGGCCTGGGCTCGCGCGACGTTCGCGGCGGCTTCCTCGAGCGCCTCGCAGATGCGGTAGAGGCCGTAGCGGACATCCGCGTCCTCGCCTCGCCATAGCCACGCCGCCACGAGAGACGCATCCGGGACCGCGCTGAGGTCCGTTGTCGCCTCGGCGAGCGCGGCGCGCGCGACGAGCACCGCCGGCGCGACCTCGACGGCCTTCCCGGGGCTGTGCAGCGTCAGGTAGTCGGTCATGGCCCGAGCGTAGCGCGCCCGGCGACTTGAGGGGCCTGCGACAATCCGCGTCATGGTCGGACGCGCCTTCATCGCGCGCGCCGAACCCGGCTTCACGTTGCCGGCCTTCGAGCGCATCGCACCGCCGCCGCCGCCGGACCTCGTCGCGGTCCGAATCGACGCCCATACGGCGCCGGGCGAGATCGTCGTCGACCTCCACGGTCGGGGCGGCTGGGTCGCCCGCTCCGCGGTCGATCGCCAGCGTCGCGCGTTCACGCTGGAGGCGAACCCGCTGACGCGGCTGCTCGCGGAGATCGTCCTCCGGCCGCCCGACGTCCGCCATCTCGACGCGGCGTTCCAGGCCCTCTCGGCATCGCCCCACGGCGAGACGAGCCTGCGGCTCTGGATCGGCGACATGTTCGCCACGCATTGCGCGACCTGCGGCCGATCGCTCGTCATCGATGAGCTCGAGTGGGAGCGTGACGGCGAGGACTCGCGACCCGTCCGACGGTTCTACCGCTGCACGCTCTGCCGCGACCAGCAGGGTGGCGGCGAGGCGCGCCAGGCCGCGCTCGAGACCGAGGACCTGCAGCGGGCGACCGCCGACATTGGTGGCGCCGAGATCCGGCGCCGCCTGCGCGATCGCTTTCCGGTGCCCGATGGCGCGCCCGACCTCGGCGACGCCGTCCTTGCCCTCCACACCGACCGCCAGCTCGCCGGGCTCGAGGCGATCCTCGACCGCGTCGAGGGCGACCTCCGGGCGTCACCGGTCGAATCCGGGCTGCGCCTTGCGATCCTGCACGCCGTCCTGCCCGCGAGCCGCCTCAATGCCGGCCAGGGCCGTGTCGGGACGCTGCGGATCGGCGGCGGCCGGGTGAAGTCGACGCTGCCCGAGGCGTGGCGCGAGCGCAACCCGTGGCTCGCGTTCGAGGATGGCTACCGACAGGTGCGCGGGTTCGTCCAGCGCCTCGAGGGCGCGGCGCTCGGTCCGCTGCAGGCGCGCCTCGGCACCGATCTCCGGAGCCTCGCCGAGGGCGCCGCGACCGCGGTCGTCCGGGTGATGACGCCGGGCGCCCTCGCCGCGATCGCCGACGAAGCCGATGACCCGGCCCGGGAGCCGAGCCGCTCGAACGCGGCCCGGCCGCGGGTTCGGCTCGTCCTCGGCCAGCCGCCGGCCCGCTTCAGCCAGGACCGCCTCGCGTCCGCCTACCACGGCGCCGCGTGGGCGCTCGGTCGCGACGCTGCCGCGCTCCTGCCGCTCGAGGCCCTCGCCGGGCCGGCGATCCGCGCGCCGTGGGCCTGGCAGGCGGCCGCGCTGCGGCGTTCGCTCGAGGCGGTCGCGCCGCATCTCGCGGCCGACGCTCGCGTGATCCTGCTGCTCGAGAGCGGTGCGCCAGAAGCGCTCGTTGCCGCCGCGCTCGGCGGCGTCGGTGCCGGTTATCGGCTGCTCGACGCCCGGCTCGGAGAGCCCGAGGACGAGCATGGCGGCGTCGTCGAGCTGCTGCCGCCCGGCGGTGCGATGCCGCCCGGCCCGCGCAGCCGCGCCAACGTCACGCTCGATTCGATGCCCGGCGGGGCAGGGGACAGCGATCTCGTCCCCGGGCGCGGCCTGTTCTCAGCTCCTGAACGAATCGACGCACGACCGTTCTCGTCGCTCGAAGCCGCACGCTCGGTGACCGACACCGCCGTCGACGTCCTGAAGGCGCGCGGCGAGCCGGCGCGCTACGAGCGGCTCCTCGGCGAGATCCTGGTGGGTCTGGATCGCACCGGCCAGCTCCGGCGCCTCGTCGCGGGCGAGGTCCGCTGGGGCGACGAGCTGCTGCCCGAAACCTCGGAGGAGAGCCCCGGGACCGGCCCGGCCGAGGCTCCGGGTCGAGGCGCGGCCGACGATGCGGACGCTGAGCCGCCCAGCGGGCCGCCACGAGCCTCTAACCGAGGCCCGCGCTTCGGCGCCGGTCCGCGAGCCGGGCGTGGCTTCCGGACGTTCTCCAGCGGCGGCTACGCGCCGCCCGCGCGGCCGGCCGTCGGGGCGGCGACGTCCGGTGTCCCGTCGCCGGATCCCGTCGAGCGCGTGCTCGCGCTCGTCCGCGACGAGCTCGCGCGGCCGACCCAGCGCCGCCTCGCGGAGATCGAGGCCGGCCGCTGGTGGCTGGCCGACAAGGCCGAGCGCGATGCCGCTGCCGTCCCGCTGTCAGATCGCGTCGAGTGGGCTGTGTATGGCCTCCTGTCGACTGCCGGCCCACTCTCCGAAGGCGCCTTCTTCGAGCGCATCGCCGCCATGTTCGCCGGCCACGACCTGCCGGACGAGGCGCTCGTGCGAACCATCCTGGCGAGCTATCGCAGCCCGGCGTCGACGGCGGAGCGGCTCGTCACCGGCGAGGACGTCCGCCGCCGGACTGCCGAGCACACCGAGCTCATCGCCCGGATCGCGAACGGCGGCCACCGCCTCGGGATGTCGGTCTGGATCGGCCGCCGCGAGCAGAGCCGCCGGCTCGGCGATCGACTCCTCGGCGAGTTCCTCGACGAGCGCGAGAAGCGGGCATTCCTGCCGGGCATCGCGCGGGCCCCGCTCGAGGACCTTGAGGCGGTCGACTGCATCTGGTACGTCCGCCACAAGGGTGCGTTCCTGTTCGAGGTCGAGTGGACGGCCATGCTCGGCGACGTCCTGCTGAGGCGGCACGCTCGGATCGCGCCCGACGACGACCTGGTCCGCCTCCTCGTGGTCGCGCCAGAGCGGACGGAGCTCGTGCGGCACCGTCTCGCGACGTCGCCGCTGCTGCGCGACGCGGTCGCCGCCGGAGGCTGGCAGATCGTCAAGTGGCACCACCTTCGAGCCTGGCTGGCCCACGATCCGCTCGAACTCAGCGGCATGGAGCCGTACCTTGGGCTCGACCCGCTCGTCGAACGCTCGGCCGAGCAGCTCGGGCTGTTCGAACGGCCGAACGGGTTACCCTAGCCGCCACTGTCTGCGCCGCACCTTCGGAGGACATTCGTCCGTGGCCGAGACCAGCCCTTCGCCGATCGACGCGCTCGCCGAGCGGTTCTGGGAATCCTTCCTCGAGCTGAACCCGATCGCGGCGACGATCAACGGCGACACCCGCTACGACCACCGGCTGCCCGATCCCGGGCCAGTCGGCCGGGCCCAGGCACGACGTCTTGCCGAGGAGACGCGTGCCGCAGCGCTCGCCATTCCCGAGGACGGCCTCAGCGTCGAGGACCGGATCACCCGCGACATGCTTGTCGTCGTCGGCGACATGTTCATCGAGGAGGACGACCAGCGCCTCGACGAGCTGCTCGTCGTCGACCAGATGGGCGGGCCCCAGACGCTGATGCCCCAGCTCTGCCAGTTCCAGACGGCAGACGATGCCGAACGACTCGACCGCTTCATGTCCCGGCTCCACGAGTACCCGACCTACATGGCCGCGAACCGCGGGCTGCTCGACGAAGCCCTGGCCAGCGGCTTGACCGCGCCTCGGATCGTGGCCGAGCGGACGATCGCCCAGCTCGAGCGGATGCTCGCGATCCCGGTCGACGAGGCGATCATCGCCCAGACCGTGAAGTGCGCGACGGACGAGGATCGCGAGAAGATCCGGGCCGTTGTCCGCGACGAGATCTACCCGGCCGACGCGGCCTTCCTCGAGGCCCTCAAGGGCCGCTACCTCGCGGCGACCCGCAATGAGCCGGGGATCTGGTCGGCACCGAACGGCGAGGCCCTGTACCGAACCCAGATCCGGCACTGGACGACGCTCGATCTCGACCCCGAGGACGTCCACCAGATCGGCGTCGACGAGCTCGCCTCGATCGACGACGAGCGCCGAGCGATCGCGCGAGCCGAGGGCTTCGGCGACGACGTTGCCGCGTACCGCGAGTCGCTCGGTGCCCAGCCAACGAACCTGCCGGCATCCCGCTCGGAGCTCGTCCAGCGCGCCGAGGAGGACATCGAACGGGCGAACGCCGAAGCGCCGCGGGTCTTCGGACGCCTCCCGCGGACGAGCTGCCGCGTCCTGCCCGTCGAGGAGTACAAGGAGCGGGACTCGCCGCTCGCGTACTACTTTCCGCCGGCTGCTGACGGCAGCCGCCCGGGCACGTACTACGTCAACACGTACGAGTACGAGAAGCGGCCGTTCACGAAGCTCGCCGCCACGACCTACCACGAGGCGACGCCTGGCCACCATTTCCAGATCACGCTCGAGGTCGAGCATCCCAGCCTGAACGTCTTCCGGCGGCTCGGCTCGCGAATGGTCGGCGGCGCCTACGTCGAGGGCTGGGGCCTGTACGCCGAGCGGCTCGCCGACGAGCTCGGCCTCTATCGATCGGCCGGTGAGCGCCTCGGCATGCTCGACGGCCAGGCCTGGCGGGCGTCGCGACTCGTCGTTGACACCGGTCTCCATGCCCTCCGCTGGACGCGCCAGCAGTCGATCGACTTCCTGACCGGCGCCGGGCTCGATGCGACGGACGCCGAGATCGAGACCGACCGCTACATCGCCTGGCCGGCGCAGGCCCTGACGTACAAGATCGGCCAGCGCGAGATCCAGCGGTTGCGGCGCGAGATCGAGGCGCGCGATGGCAGCCGCTTCGATCTCAAGGAGTTCCACGACCAGGTCCTCGGGCATGGCTCGATCCCGCTCGCAACCCTCGCCCGCGAGCTGCCGACCTGGGTGACGACGCCGGTCTGATTCCTCGGCCGCGCTGCTCGGGCGGCGCGGCGCGCTTCGTTGACGGGCCTCGCGGGCGTATGGCACCATCCGCTTGGCGTTGCGTCCACCGGAACGCCCGTCCCATGGGCCGAGTCAGCGCGGGGTAGGTGCTGTCGGTCGCGGGAGTGCCCGAAGCCCGCACCTGGAGCCCGCTCATGACTTCCGATCCCACGCCCGCACGCCTCGACCGCACCCGCCAGCTCGAGACCTTCCGGCGCGCCTCGAAACGCCTGCCCGGCGGCGCGAACTCGAACTTCCGGGCCTGGGGCGAGGACACGATCTACCTCGATCGCGGCAAGGGCGCTGAAGTCTGGGATCTCGACGGCAACAGCTACGTCGACCTGCGGATGGGCTACGGCCCCGTGATCCTCGGCCACGGCGACGAGCGCGTCGACGACTACGTCAACGAGCGGATGCGCAAGGGCGTCAGCTTCTCGCTGACGACCGAGGACGAGATCCGGGCGATCGAGCTCCTGTGCGAGGTCTCCGGATGGGTCGAGATGGCCCGGATGACCGTGTCGGGGACCGAGGCGACGATGCACGCGATGCGTGTCGCTCGTGGCTTCACCGGCCGCGACAAGATCGTCAAATTCGAAGGCCAGTACCACGGCGTCCACGACTACGCGCTGATCAGCGTCACGCCGAACGACATGGCCGAGCTCGGCGACGTCGATAACCCGGTCGCGTTGGCGTACGGCCGCGGTATCCCCGAAGCGATCACGAAGACCGTCATCCCGGCGCGCTACAACAACATCGAGTTCCTGCGCAGCCTGTTCGAGCGCGAGGGCAAGGACATCGCGGCGGTGATCGTCGAGCCGATCATGGGCAACGCCCAGGCGATCCTTCCGCAGCCGGGCTTCCACCAGGCGGTCCGCGAGCTCACGAAGGAGTTCGGGATCCTTCTCATCTGGGACGAGGTGAAGACCGGCTTCCGGATCGCCCGCGGCGGAGCCGCGGAGTACTTCGGCGTTCAGCCCGACCTGGCGACGTTCGCGAAGGCCATTGGCAACGGCTACCCGGCCGCGGCGTTCGGTGGCCGCGCCGACATCATGAGCGTCCTGCCCGACAAGGTGAGCCACGGCGGCACCTACGCCGGCAACCGCGTCGCCGCGGCCGCGGCCGTCAAGACGCTCTCGATCCTGCGCGACACGAACGCGCTCGACACCATCCGGTTCACCGGCGAGCGCATCCAGGATGGCCTCCGCGAGGTCCTCAACCCGAAGGGGCTGCCGTTTTCGTTCACCGGCGTGCCGGCGATGTTCGGGATCTACTTCGCGGAGACGCCGCCGAACGAATACCGCGACTGGGCGAAGAGCGACCACGACCTCTACGACGCCGTTGCCGTCGGGATGCACAGCCGTGGCGCGATGCCCGAGCCGGACAGCCGCGAGCCGTGGTTCGTCTGCGAGGCCCTCGCCAACGGCGACCTCGTGGATCGCGTCGTGACCGCCTTCGAGGGCGCGCTCGACGAAGCGCTCGAGGCGCGTGCTCACGGAGAGAACCTGACGACCGCGGCTTTGGGCATGGGTGTCATGGGTGGCTCGAAGCCCCCGAGCGGCGCCCTGTCCAACCCGACGGGCAGCTGAGACATGGTCCTCACGGCCAGCCGCTCGGCCGCGCTCGACTCGAACGCGGTTCGGTCCGTCGACCGGGCCGCTGCGCTGCTCATCGCCCTTGGCGACAGCCAGGGCGAGGCCGGCGTCACCGAGCTGGCCCGCCGGCTCGGCCTCCACAAGTCGACGGCCTCGCGCCTTCTCGCGACGCTGCAGCGGCGCGGCCTCGTCGAGCAGGACGATGAGACCGGCAAGTACCGCCTCGGCCTCGTCGTCATCCGGCTTGCCGAGCGCGCCGAGCGAACCCTCGATCTGCGGCGCATCGCCGGGCCGGAGCTGGAACGGCTCGCGCGGCTGACCCATGAGACGTCCGGCCTCGGCATCCTCGACGGCGACCAGCTGCTGACCGTTGCCCAGGTCGACGGCCCGAACCTCAGCGCCGTCGCCGACTGGACCGGTCGCGGTGTCCCGCTCCATGCCGTTGCGACCGGCAAGGTCCTCATGGCCGCGCTCGCCGAGCGCGAGGTCCTGCGGATCGTCCGCCGCGGCCTCCACCAGTACACCGAGCGGACGATGACCCAGCTCGAGCCGCTGCTCGAGGAGCTCGCCCGGATCCGTCGCCGCGGCTACGCAACCGCGATCGGCGAGTACGAGATCGGCCTGAACGCCGTTGCTGCGCCGGTCCACGATGCGCGCGGCCAGGTCATCGCCGCCGTGGACGTCTGGGGCCCGTCGTTCCGCCTGACCCCGCGCCGCATTCCGGAGCTCGCAGCGGCGGTGCGCGAGGCGGCGGCCGCCGTCTCGGTGCGGCTCGGCGGACCCGGCGGGCCGCCGGCCTGACGCGAACCTGACGCGAACCGAAGCGGCGCCGCGCCCGCGACTGGCCTGATGCCCGACCTCTCGAAGCCGCCCTGGAGCGACATTCTCGCGTGGCTGACCGGCCCCGGCGAGGGCGTGCTGAAGGTCGTCCTGATCGTCGTGGTCGCGCTCCTCGCGATCCGCCTCTCGACGCTCGCCGTCCACGGCATCGTCAAAGCGCTGATGGACCGCGAGGCGAGCGAGGGCACGGCCCAGGAGCTCTCCGCGGTCGAGCTCCAGAAGCGGATGGCGACGCTCGACACCCTCGGCGCCAACGTCCTCCGCGCGTTCATCGTCCTCATCGCTGCGGTGACCATCCTGGGCGCCCTCGGGATCGATATCGGGCCGGCGGTCGCCGGGCTCGGCATCGTCGGCGTTGCGCTCGGGTTCGGCGCCCAGCACCTCGTCCGCGACTACCTCAACGGCGCGCTCATCCTCGTCGAGAACCAGTTCTCGAAGGGCGACGTCGTCCGGCTCGCGGGCGTCGCCGGAACCGTCGAGGACTTCAGCCTTCGGCGGACGACGCTGCGCGACCTCGACGGCATCGTCCACACGGTTCCGAACGGCGAGATCGGCGTCGCCAGCAACCTGACCCGGGTCTGGTCCCGGATCAACCTCAATGTCACGATCGCCTACGGAACCGACGTCGACGCCGCGACGGCCGTGGTCGACGAGGTCGGCAAGGGCATGGCGAGCGACCCGGCCTGGAAGCGCCGGGTCATGGAGGCCCCGCGAGTGGAGCGGGTCGAGGAGCTCGCGGAGTACGGCATCACCCTCAAGATCCTCGGCACCGTGCGCGCGCCGGAGCAGTGGGCCGCCAGCGGAGAGCTGCGGAAGCGCCTCCTCGCCGCGTTCCGCGAACACGGCATCGAGATCCCTCGACCGCAGCGCGTCATCCTGTCGCGCGATCTCCAGCCGAGGGCAGCCGCAGTCGGCAACGGCCCGAACGACGAGGACCTCGCGCCGGAGGAGTGATACCGACAGGAGTGGCGCGGGAGCGGGGGCCCGACGGGCCAGCCGCGTACAATCGCCGCTCGAACGGCAAGACGGAGGAGCCGCCCGTGAGCGTCGAGCCCCAGTCCGCGCCCGCGATCGAGAACCTGCTGAGCGAGAACCGGACATTCCCGCCGAGCGCCGAGTTCGCGGCCCAGGCGAATGCCAGGGCGTCCCTCTACGAGGAGGCCGAACGCGACTTCGTCGGGTTCTGGGAGCGTCAGGCACGCGAGCGGATCTCGTGGGACACACCCTTCACGACCGGGCTCGAGTGGGACCTGCCGTTCGCGAAGTGGTTCGGCGGCGGCACGCTGAACATCACGTACAACTGCGTCGACCGGCATGTCGAGCGGGGCCTCGGCGACAAGATTGCCTACCACTGGGTCGGTGAGCCGGGCGACATCCGCACGCTGACCTACGCCGACCTGATGCGCGAGTCGTCGAAGGCAGCGAATGCGCTGAAGGCGCTGGGCGTCCGGACCGGCGATCGCGTCGCGATCTACCTGCCGATGATCCCCGAGCTGCCGATCGCGATGCTCGCGTGCGCTCGGATCGGAGCGCCGCACACGGTCGTCTTCGGTGGCTTTTCGGCGGAGGCCCTGTCAGATCGGATCAACGACTGCGGCGCGAAGCTGATCATCACCGCCGACGGCGGCTGGCGGCGCGGCAAGGAGGTCCTCCTCAAGCCCGCCGCCGACGCGGCAGCCGCGGCCGCGCCGTCGATCGAGAACATCCTCGTCGTGTCGCGCCTCGGCGCCGGCGAGCCGCACGCCGGCACGGCGATGACCGCGGGTCGCGACCACTGGTGGCACGAGCTCGTCGACGGCCAGTCCGAGACCTGCCCACCGGTGCCCGTCGACAGCGAGCACATGCTCTACCTGCTCTACACCTCCGGGACCACGGCGAAGCCGAAGGGCATCCTCCACACGACCGCCGGCTACCTCGTCGGCACGTCGTTCACCCACGAGATGATCTTCGACATCAAGCCCGACGACGTGTACTGGTGCGCCGCCGACATCGGCTGGGTCACCGGCCACAGCTACATCGTCTACGGGCCGCTCGCGAACGCGACGACCGGCGTCATCTACGAGGGCGCCCCGGATACGCCCGGCTGGGACCGCTTCTGGCAGATTGTCGAGGACTACAAGGTCACGATCCTGTACACGGCGCCAACGGCGATCCGGGCGTTCATGAAGCAGGGCCCCGAGTTCCCGGCGAAGCATGACCTCAGCTCGCTGCGACTCCTCGGCTCCGTCGGCGAGCCGATCAACCCCGAAGCCTGGCTGTGGTACCAGCAGGTCATCGGCGCGGGCCGGACGCCGGTCGTCGACACGTGGTGGCAGACCGAGACCGGGATGATCCTCATCACGCCGCTGCCCGGCGTCACGACGACGAAGCCCGGCAGCGCGACCTTTCCGTTCCCGGGCATCTCAGCGGACGTCGTCGACACGGACGGCAACAGCGTGCCGTTCGGCGGCGGCGGGTACCTGGTCCTGAAGCGGCCCTGGCCGGCGATGCTGCGCGGCATCTACGGCGACCCGGAGCGCTTCAAGCAGACGTACTGGAGCCGCTTCCCGGGCATGTACTTCGCCGGTGACGGCGCCAAGCGCGACGAAGAGGGCTACTTCTGGCTCCTCGGTCGCGTCGACGACGTCATGAACGTCGCCGGCCACCGGATGAGCACGACCGAGATCGAGTCGGCGCTCGTCTCGCATCCGTCCGTGGCCGAATCGGCGGTCGTCGGCAAGAACGACGAGCTGACCGGTCAGGCCGTCTTCGCGTTCGTCATCCTCAAGGCCGGCCAGGAGCCGAGCGACGAGCTGGCGAAGACGCTCCGCGAGCACGTGTCGAAGATGATCAGTCCGATTGCCCGCCCGAAGTTCCTGCTCTTCGTGCCCGACCTGCCGAAGACGCGCTCGGGCAAGATTATGCGCCGGCTGTTGCGCGATATCGCCGAAGGGCGCAACCTCGGGGACACGACCACCCTCGCCGACACGGGCGTCGTCGAGACGATCCGCGACAATACGGGTCGCGCCGAAGACTGAGCACCGGGCAGGGAGCAGGGATGCCGTTCGACTTCCTTCGCCGCAAGCCAGACGCAGCCGAACGCCACGTGGCGGCCGCGGACGAACGCGCCGCCGGCGCAGTTGTGCCGTTCGACGGCCTCACCGAGGAGTGGCGGCTGCGCGGCCGGATGGCGTCCCAGGGGCGACTCTCGGATGCCCTGAACCGGCGCGCCGAGACGCCGATCACGGACGTCTCGTGGGCGCCGATCGATGGCTCACAGCCGTTCCAGCCCGTGCCCGGCCTGAAGTCCGTCGATCCGTACGACCTCATCCTCGTCCTGGCGAGCGCGGACGCGGCGGCGATGACCGAGGACGAGAAGGCGGCTCACAAGGTCCACAAGCTGCCATTCGACGTCGCCATCGAGGCGCCGCCGTATCGCGTCGTCGGGACCGTCTTCCTGCGGCCGGGTACGGATCCGCACCAGCTGATGGATCGCTCGACCGAGATGTTCGTCCCGGTCGTCGGCGGGGTCGTGTACGCCGGCGACGACATCGTCCCGACCGAGGGCGAGATCGAGTCCGTGCTCGTGAACCGCTTCTATATCCGCGGCATCGAGCAGATCGACCTCGCGACGGGGGAGCGGCCGGTCAAGTTGCCAGGCCGGCCGTTGGGCGGCACGACCTGGCAGGAGCGCGCTCGGTAGGTTCGACGGCGCCGCTGCGGGCGCCGACGCGCCGGCGGGATCAGCCCTGGCGGGCGGTCCCGGCGAGTGGCGCCTCGCCAGCCCGCTTGGCGAAGATGCTGCCGAGTGCCCCACGAAGGCCAGGGCTCGCGGCCGGGTCGGCGGCGGTCACCGCCGTCTTGGCGCCCTTGAGGACACGTTCGGCGAGCGTCACGAAGTCCTCGGTGATCTTTTCCTTCGGGAACATGTCGATGACCGTCCGACCGACGTTCGCCGCCTTCACGAACAGGAGCCCACCCGACCGAACGAGCGCGAGCGAGTCCATGCCCACCGTGCGCTCGATGTCGACGGTCGGGACGCCGCTGTTCGCACGGTTGATGACCATCGCCAGACGATCGCGGACGTCAAGCTCGGTCGCGACGTCGGTGAACTGGACGGCGGCCCGGATCGCGGGCAGGTCCGGCGTCACCGGGACGAGGATCTCGTCCGCCGCGGCGAAGATCGCGAGGTTCAGCGGGTGGTACGACGGATGGAGGTCGACGACGACGAGGTCAACGCCGCGGCGGGCGGCCTCGAGGCCGGCCATGACCTTGTCGGTCTCGAGCATCTCCGTGTGGAGCGGGCTCAGCGTCAAGGCGACGACCTTCATGCCCGAGGCATGGTTCGTCGCGACCTCGAGGAACGAGTCCGGCACGCCGTTCTCGGCGACATCGCGCCACGCGTCGTTGAGGGTACGCACGCCCTCGAGGGCGAGCGAGGTGATGACATGGCCGGTGACGGTGTCCGCGTCGACGAGGAGGACCTGCTTCTTGAGCCGGACCTGGACGGCCGCGGCGAGGTTCGTCGCGACGGTCGTCTTGCCGACGCCGCCCTTCGGGCTGAAGACGGCGACGACCGGCGCACGCTGGCCGAAGCTCATCTGGAAGTCGCCGCCGCTGAACACGGCTTCGACCGCCGATGCGGCCTCGTGGGTCGTCTGCGTGTGGATGCACATCGCTTCGACCCGCCAGCGCAGCGAGTCGGCCGAGTACGGCGGCAGGACGTACTCGAAGGCGCCCGCGTCAGGCCGGTCGGCGATCCGATCGAGCTGATCGCCGGTGGCGATCATCAGGGTCGGGATCGGTGTCTCGAGGGTCGCCAGGACGTCGGCCTCGGCGAGGGCAGCCTCGATGTTCGACTCCGCATCGATGATGGCCGCGCCGATGCCGGGCACGCCGCGAAGCGTCGCCTCGAGGTCAGCCGCGCTCGTGACGATGGCCACGGGAAAGCCGGCTGCCTCGAGCTCGGCACAGAGCTCGTTCCGCTGGTCGGAGGCAACGCCAACAAGGATTGTGGGACGGCGCATCGGTTCAACTCCCTCGGGGTGGGCGGTCGATCAGTTGTCGGGGTTGTGGTCGCTGGCGGTGATCTGGAGCGAGCCGTCGGACTCGCCGGTGACCCGTGCCTCGAAGCCGGGCAGCGCGGCGACGGCGGCCTTGAAATCGGTGTCGGAGCCGTGATTGACGGAGTAGACGAACTCGCCGCCGGGTCCTGACGTCACACCGACGCCGGTCACGCCGGGGATACGCGTGATCGCGCGCTTGAAGCCGGCGATCCCGGCAACGCTGACGAGGCCGGTGACCACGAGCTCGGTCGTCGCGGCGCTCGCGTTCTCGGCTTCGACGTCTTCCATCTTTGCGAGACGCGCTGCGAGGGCCTCTTCGGAGAGAGCCGTCGTCGCGGCATCGGCCTCGGCGTCTTCGGACTCGGGGGCGTCCTCGGCAGCGGCAAACGCCGCGGCCTCGGCCTCCGCCGCGGCCTCGGGATCCAGCCCGTCTTCGACGTCGGTCTCGGCTTCGGTGGTCTCGCCGATGAGCACGTCTTCGGCCGCAGCGCCCAGGGCAAACTCCGCGGTGACCTCGCCCGTATCGGCTGCCTCGGCCAGGTCGGCGGCGGCTTCGAAGGCTTCGAACTCCGCCTCGAGCTCATCGTCAAGCTCGAGCGACGGTGCCTCGGGCAGCTGCTCGGCGAGCAGTGCGACGCGGGCCGGGTCGCTCTCTTCGAGGAGGGTCGTGAAGAAGTCGGCCATCGTGGCTTCGAAGGTCGCGACAACCCGCTTGACGCGCTCGATGCGCGCCTCGACCTTCGCCGCGTGCGCCGTCGTCTCCAGCTCGAGGGCGTCGCGCCGGGCGGCGATCCGGGTCTCGGTCTCGTCGCGAACGCGCGCCAGCTCCGCCTTCGACCATTCGCGAACGCCGGCGACATCGTCGTCAGCAGCCTGTTTGATTGCGGCAGACTCTGCGGCTCCGGCGGTCTTGATGGCCTCGGTCCGCTCAGCGGCGTCGGCGGCGAGCCGTTCCAGGGTCTCGACGCGCGCGCTCTCGGCTGCGGCATGCATGGCCTTTGACAGGCCCGCCATCAGGGCATTCGTTCGACGGGCCGCGCCGGTCGGCGCGCCCGTCGCCACGCTGGCCGTGATCTCGGCGAGGCTGGCATCGGCCCGGTCAACGGCGCGGCGGCCCATCTGGCGCACGCGGCGATCGACCTCCGGCCAGGTCATGTTGTCAATGGGCTCGCCCGAATCGAGGAGCGGGTCCAAGTTCGCAGCCGCGCTCGCGTCCGCGTCCGTCGTCGGGTCTGCCATCGCACTCATGTCGGAGGCGTCCGCTGCCGCGTCACTCGGGTCCGTGCCGTCGGGGGTCTCGGCCTCGGAGTCCGCGTCGCGCGTTCGACTCTCGGCGCTCCACGGCAACCGGAAGCCTGTGCGCTGATCGGTCGTCGACATCGCTGCTCCTGGTCCTTGTCATTCCATCGGACGTCGCAACCCGGGGCTGGTTCGCGATCACCCGATCTGAACGGCATCCTGCGACTCGTGGAGCGCGCGAGCACCCGTCCAGAGGTACCGCCTCGTCAGCCGGTCGTACCCCACCCGCCCGGACTGCCCCAGTCCCGGCTGATCCGGCGATCGGGCGTAGGATCAGCGGTCCATGGACGGGAACGGTCATCGGCCCGACGTTCGAACGCTCGATCACACGCTTGCCGGCGCGGCGCCCGGTACCGCGTTCGACGGGCGGCCGGGCGTCGTCGACAGCCTCGGCCGAGCGCTGCGCGACTTGCGGATCTCCGTCACGGACCGCTGCAACTTCCGATGCGTCTACTGCATGCCGGCCGAGGTGTTCGGTCGCGACTACGCGTTCCTGCCGCAATCCGAGGTCCTGACGTTCGAGGAGATCGCGCGCGTTGCGGCGATCTTCGTCGAGCTGGGCGTCACGAAGCTCCGGATCACCGGCGGCGAGCCCCTGGTCCGGCGCGACCTGCCGACGCTCATCGGCTTCCTCAGCGCGCTCCGCGGCGCCGATGACGGCGGGCCCGTTGACCTGACGCTGACCACGAATGGCTCCGCGCTGCGGGCGCTGGCCCAGCCGCTCGCGGACGCCGGCCTGCAGCGGGTGACGGTGTCCCTCGACTCGCTCGATGACGCGACGTTCCAGGC
>DASRJS010000031.1:0-4651 GCA_035649355.1 Candidatus Polarisedimenticolia bacterium | reverse complement strand
ATCGACAACCTCTTCAAGGCCGGCGCGAACGTCTTCTACCACACGATCAAACGGGCCCACGTCTCGGGCCACGCCAGCCAGGAAGAGCTCAAGCTCATGCTCGGGCTCACGAAGCCGAAGCACTTCATCCCGATCCACGGCGAGTTCCGGATGCAGGTTCAGCACGGCCGCCTCGCGGTCGAAACGGGCGTCGATCCGAGCAACGTCTACATCATCGAGAACGGCATGCCGATCGAGCTCTTCGCGGATGGCACGGCCCGCCGCGGCCAGCCGGTCACGGCCGGCTACGTGTTCGTCGACGGGCTGTCCGTGGGCGACGTCGGCGAGTTCGTGCTGCGCGACCGGCGAGCGCTCGCGAACGACGGCGTGTTCATGATCGTGGTCACCGTGGACAAGCAGACGGGCAACGTCATCGGCCGGCCCGAGATCATCACCCGCGGCTTCGTCCACCTCAACGAACAGGACCCGATCATGGCCGAGGCCGTCGAACGTGTCCTGGCTTCGGTGCAGAACCCGGGCGACCACATCAGCGAGGTCGCCCTCCTCAAGAGCCAGATCAAGGACGGCGTCTCGCGCTACCTGTACGAGCAGACGAAGCGCCGGCCGATGGTCTTTCCGGTGGTCGTCGAGGTCTAGGCGATGGCGGGACGTCGACGTTCGCAGGCCCGGCGGCGCCGTGGCTTCGGCCTGGGCAAGCTGCGCTTCCCGAAGCTGGACCCGGAGGTCACGCGGTCGATCATCGGAATCGCCCTGCTCGTGCTGGGTGCGGTCACGCTGATCGCGCTCATCCTGCCCGGACAGGGCCGCCTCACGGACTGGTGGCGCGACTCGATCGCGCCGTGGTTCGAGACCGGCCGTTGGATCCTGCCGTTCCTGCTCCTTGGCGCGGGCTGGTACCTCGAGTGGGGGCCCGGCAAGCGTCCGAACTCCGGCTGGGGCCTGACGCTGCTCGGCGTGTCAATGGCCTACGTCGGTGCGCTTGGCGCATTCGAGATCCTGAACATCAACCTCTTCGGGCTCGAACGCGGCGGCGGTCGCATCGGCCGCTTCCTCGAGTCCGCCCTCGCGCCGCTGCTGACGAGCCCCGGGGCGTTCGTCGTGCTGGTCGGGTTCGCCGTCGTCGGCCTCGTGCTGGCGTTCAGCCTGCGACTGCGCGACCTCACGGAACCCGGCACGAACCTCGCCCGGTGGCTCGGGGAGACGGCCGCCGCGTCGATGCGCCGCGAACCACAACCGGGCGCGGCGGACGGCAATGGCGGCAATGGCACGCGGCGCCGTGATGCAGGCGATGGCTCCGCCGTTCGCGGCGGCCGCGGCGCACGAGGCGGCGTGGGCGCGGGTACCTCGGCAGGCCAGACCGGCATCTGGGGCGACGAGGGCTCGGCGATCCCGTCGGCCGTGCCGTCAACGAGCCCAACCTCCGCGACGTTCGCGCCGCCGCGGAGCGCTGGCGCCGGCTCAGGGACGCTCGTCGCGACGGCGCCCGCGGCGACGCGCCTGCGCGACCCGGACGACATCACCGACGCCTCGGACGCGCCACCGACCCGCGAGCGGAAGGAATACGTCCTTCCGCCGATCGAGCTCCTCGACGAAACGGCCGTGGTCGTCGCCCCGGGCGGTGACGCCGCCCACCACCTGCGCAACGAGGAGATCATCGTCCGCAAGCTCCAGAGCTTCGACATCCAGGCGCAGATCGTGGGCCGCAACGCCGGACCCGTTGTCACCCAGTACGAGGTCCAGCCGGCGGCGCATGTGAAGGTCAGCCGAATCGAGGCGCTGTCGGACGATCTCGCGATGGCGCTTGCCGCGCGCTCCCTGCGGATCGAGGCGCCGATCCCGGGCAAGAGCGCCGTCGGCATCGAGATCCCGAACAAGGACTTCAACCTCGTGACCCTCCGCGGGATCCTCGAGACGGTCGACTTCGTCGCCTCCGGTTCGACGCTCACGTTCGCGCTCGGACGTGACGTCGCTGGCGCCGCAAAGGCTGTCGACCTCGGCAAGATGCCGCATCTGCTGATTGCCGGCGCCACGGGCTCGGGCAAGAGCGTCATGGTCAACGCCCTGATCATGAGCCTCCTCTGCCACGCCCGGCCGGACGAGGTTCGGCTCATCCTCGTCGACCTCAAGCGCGTCGAGCTCGCCTCATACAACGGCCTGCCGCACCTCCTCGTCCCGGTGATCACCGAGCCGAACCACGCCAAGGCCGCGCTCAAATGGGCCGTCAACGAGATGGAGGGCCGCTACCGCCGCTTCGCCGGCGCGTCGGCCCGCAACATCAAGGGCTACAACGACTCGCGGGCCGATCCGGACGACCGGATGCCGTACATCGTCCTCGTCATCGACGAGCTCGCGGACCTGATGATGCGTGAGGGCAAGAACGTCGAGGATCCGATCGTCCGGCTCGCCCAGAAGGCCCGCGCGACCGGCATCCACATGGTCCTCGCGACGCAGCGGCCGTCGGTCAACGTCGTCACGGGACTGATCAAGGCTAACTTCCCGAGCCGGATCGCCTTCGCGATGGCCTCGCAGATCGACTCGCGAACGATCCTGGACAGCCCGGGGGCGGAGGACCTGATCGGCCGCGGCGACATGCTCTACCAGCCGGCCGACCTGCCGAAGCCGCTGCGCCTCCAGGGCGTCTTCGTCTCAGACCGCGAGATCGGGAACGTCACCGAGCACTGGAAGGCCCAGATCGAGGATCCGCACTACGACATGGTCATCATCGAGACCGACGAGGACGGCGCGGGCTCCGTCGACGACCTCGCCGACGAGGACGCGGATCGGCTCCTGCCGGACGCCGTCGACGTGATCCGGGAGTACGATCGGGCCTCGGCGTCGCTGCTGCAGCGGCGCCTCCGGATCGGCTACGCACGGGCCGCCCGGATCATCGACCAGCTCGAGGCGCGCGGCTACATCGGCGCGTTCGACGGCTCGAACGCCCGGGTCGTCCTCCGTCGCGAGGAGGCATCCGGTGGCCGGAGCGTGGCCGACGACGAGGAGTAGATGGAGTCGACGCTGACGCTGGGGGAGCGTCTTGTTGCAGCGCGCGAGCGGAAGGGCGTGGACCTCTATCGCGCCGAGCGCGACACGAAGATCCGGATGCGCTTCCTGACCGCGCTCGAACGGGGTGACGATCGGGACCTACCGGGCACGGTCTACACGAAGGGCTTCCTCCGCAACTACGCGACCTACCTCGGCCTGGACCCGGACGAGATCCTGCGTCAATGGCGCAAGGAGCATGGCGACTTCGTGGCGACGAAGGTCGTCGTCGCGCCGCCGCGGCCGCTGCTTCAACAGCCCCGCGCACTGACGTTCTCGCCGTCCGTTGTCGTCGCAGCGCTCATGACACTTGGCGTCGTCGTGTTCGGCGTGTACCTGGCGCTGCAGCTCCTGCGCTTTGCGCGGCCGCCGGTCCTCAGCGTCACGGACCCGGCGACGGCGACGATCACGGCGAGCGAGTCCGCGACCGAGTACCTCCTGCAGGGAGAGTCGAGCCCCGGCGCCACGATCTCGATCTCAACGCCCGGCCGCGACCAGCCGTACCGGACGACGACGCTCACTGACGGGACGTGGTCGATCTCGGTAGAGCTGCGCCGTGGCGAGAACATGTTCGACATCACGGCCACGGACCCCGAGACCGGCAAGCAGGCGGAGGATCCGAAGCAGGTCGTCATCACGGTGCCGTTCCTCGTCATCCAGGCGCCGACCCTCAAGATCGACCAGCCCGTCGACGGCACGACGTTCGAGAACGGCGCGATTCCCGTCGAGGGCACCGCGACGAACGCCCGTGACGTCAAGGTCGAAGCGACGTACCTCGGCACGGCCGATGGCACCGTCACGGTCACGCCGGCCCCGTCGCCGTCGCCGGGCGCTTCGCCGGTGGTTGGGCCGGGACCGCCCGCGATCACGCTGACGCCGGATGCCGACGGCAAGTTCACGACGCCCCTGGAGCTGACGGCCGGTCGCTGGTCGATCACGATCACGGCGACGTCGCCGCAGGGCAAGACCTCGGCCCAGACGCGGATGGTGACGGTCGCCTACCGCGGCGTGAACCTCGTCGTCGACATCGTTGGCGGCAATGCCTGGATCAAGGTCTGGATCGACGGCGTGCTTGACGAGGCGATCGGCGCAAGCGGCCGCGTCTACCACACCGGCAAGACGCTGACGTTCACGGGCGCGAGCTCGATCGAGGTTCGGACCGGCTCGTCGGGAGTGACGCACTTCACGCTGAACGGCGTGAGCCTCGGTGCGCTCGGCGCGAAGGGCGTTCCCGAGACCTGGCTGTTCGCTCCGCCTGCGGCGCCGCTCAAGACGACGCGGCGCTGAGCGTGACCGGGGCGGCGCTCGTCGCGCTCGGGGAGCGACTCCAGGGCGTCTGCCTCGGGCGGGGCCTCTCGGTCGCCGCGGCGGAGTCGTGCACCGGCGGACTGATCGCGGAGGCGATCACCAGCGTTCCCGGCTCGTCCGGGTACTTCCTCGGCTCGGTCGTGTCCTATGCGAACTCGGCGAAGGCGGCGCTCCTTGGCGTGCCGGAGACCATGCTCGAGACGCATGGCGCCGTCAGCGCCCAGGTCGCCCGGGCGATGGCGAGTGGCGCCCGCGAGCGATTCGGCGCAGACCTTGCCGTGTCGGCAACGGGGATTGCCGGTCC